>JBAWZR010000088.1:0-1512 GCA_037142915.1 Candidatus Moraniibacteriota bacterium | reverse complement strand
CCTCAAATATGGCACTCTGCATGGCCAACTCTCGGCGATGAGTCGTGAGGAGACCAAGCACCATTCTTGGGAGCGGGCGGCACACAAATGCCTTGCGCTTTTTCGGAAATTGATGGATTCGTGAGAGAGAATTGTTTGTTTGACAAAAATAAAAAAATGGTGTACACTTGAATTAATTTCAAGATGAACGGGAAGCAGCCCTTTTACTGAAAGAAACTTTCTTTCCAAAACACACACCTAAATAGAGGAGGGCGTGTCATGAGTGCAATTAAAAAATCAAACGGGCATCCTTCCGGATACTCGTTACACCACCACTACAAAGACAAAGGGATTCTCATGAGAGAACTTAGCCATTGTCTGAAGAAAAGCAACAATGCCCGCTCATGGCAAAAGGTAGCTAATGGGTATGATTGGCAAGAAATTAAAAAAGATGGGTCTGAATTATTGAGACTTCTTCTTACCTATGTATGCTATCATCCGCTTGGATATATCATAGTGGGGATTATTCTCAATCTTGAAGTGATACACTTTGAGGATATCGAGATGCTTTCCCATCAAGAGAGAGTTCCTGATAGCCAATCGCTGGTTTTGATCATAGAGACACTGCACAAAATTGCAGTACACTACTCAAAATCGTTAGAACAAGTTGAAAAAATCGAAAGAAATTTTTGCCTACCAAGAATCGCTTACGATGAATCAGAAGAATTGGATGAAAACTTAGTTTTTTGCCTGAATGAATGTGCGGGGGATTATTGTGAAGCAGCTTAGTTTACGATGAGTGTCGACTACTATATTTTTGTAGGTCGACACTTTTTTGTTTTGGCAATCGTTCGGCATTGTGTGGTATACTGAAGAGTAAAGAGGGAATATGAGATACTGTCTATGCCATCTATTTGTTTTTATTTTCAAGTGCATCAGCCTCTGCGGATCAAGAAATACCGTTTTTTTGACATTGGTAACGATCACGAATACTTCAATGACGACTCCGATACGAGTCTCAATAATAAACGGATCCTCGAGCGGGTGGCACACAAGTCATATCTGCCAGCCAATGCGACACTGCTCCATCTTTTGAAAACGCATCCGGAATTTCGGTGCAGTTTCTCTTTGTCAGGCGTTTTTTTGGAGCAGATTCGGCAGGATTTTCCTGAAGTGCTGGAGTCATTTCAACAACTTGTGAATACCGGGCGAGTGGAGCTCCTGAGTGAGACCTATTATCATTCCTTGTCCGCACTGTATTCACCGAAAGAATTCGTTGAGCAGGTACGCCAGCATGACGCTCTGATTAAAAAATTGTTCGGTGTGAAGCCGAAGGTGTTTCGCAATACCGAGTTGATTTACGATAACGATATCGCTGCCAAGGTCGCTTCGATGGGTTTCAAGGGTATCATTACTGAGGGTGTCGATCGGATTTTGGACTGGCGATCACCGAATTTTCTTTATCGTCCCTATGGCGTGGAGGGCGTGAAGTTACTGCTCAAGAATTACCGCCTTTCTGACGATATCGCATTT
>JBAWZR010000087.1:0-1819 GCA_037142915.1 Candidatus Moraniibacteriota bacterium | reverse complement strand
AAGGAAGCACGTCTACTGGACAAAAAAGAAAAGATAGGTTAAAGTAGAGAGTCTACTTGTGTAGTCCCGTTATCTGCTTTCTAGAAGCGGTTTTGTAACTTAAAAAATATACATCTTGGGGGGTGTATTATGCCTGAAATGAAAGAAGAACGTACCTTAGATGATTTAAGAGAACAAATGGCAGCACTTCAGTGCAAAGAATACTCTGAAATTGACACAACTATTCTGAGTGATATTTGCCGAGAAATTTGTTTGAAGAAACATCTCGGCGTGTGGTTTGGGTGGGAGATGTTCATACCAGTGGTTCAAAAATTCTTGCACCCCTGGGGGCAACGTGGCATACCAATGGGAACAAGCTTAGAAGGATCCTGGACGAGTGAGCAGTGTATGATTATGGCACGCGCATTTATAAATTACGCGTATCAAATCAAATCAAAAAAATCCCGGAATGAATTGATGCATATGGCATATTTGTTTTTGAAATATGAATCAAAATTGCCGAGAGCTCTCCCTGGCCAGTGGAAGCCCAAATCATCAAAGTTTAAGACGGATCTTTATATGAAATTAATGCTTGAGCTGCAATGGCAAAAGTATTTATTTCATACCTGCACCGACAAATTGTGGTCAGTCGAGAGTGAACTTATAGACAACATAGCGTTATTGTCAACGGAGCAAGCCGCAGATTGTTGGCGAGAGCTCTTGGTTGTTGAAAAAATGAGGCAATCGTTTATCAGGCGTCAATTGAGACAACTCAAGCTAAAGCAAAAGGGTCATCGAACACAATGAAAAAGAAGAAGTGATGAGGTTAATAACCAATCCGTTTTTTTCGTAACTTAAAAAACACGCATTTCGGAGGTCGAGAGCGCAGAAAAAACCTTGAGAGAAATATGTTGCGGACATTCGCAGTAGATTCGTAAATAACCCGCCCGGTAGGAAGCCCCTACCACTTACATACAGGCGGGTTTTCTATTACTCAAAATCGACTCCGGTGAGGCACTTTGCTCTTCCTGTTGAAGTCATATAAAATGAGAGAAGCAAAAGAAATTCTCTTTACTGTCTACCTATGTTTTTACTTCTCTCGGTTTGTTTTCGCGCGCATGACCTCCTGACAGATTTTCTCGTGCGGTATATGGTGACCCTCAAGCGGTTAATCCTCGTGGGTGCGCACTTGTTGATTGCGGGAGTCTTCTTCCCCGAGCTTCGCCTGCAATACGGTTCACTCGCCTTCAATGTTCTTCTGGCGCTTCTCTTTTTGAGTCCGATCGCCAAGATCCTGCGTATGCGGCTCTTGCTCATCGCGATGGGGTATCGCCGGCAAATCGGTATCTTGATGGCGTATCTGGCGATAGTGCACAGTGTCGGATACCTGATAGATCCAGCTTGGTTTGATGTTTTTCTGCGTCCCTATCTTACTTCGAATATCTGGCGGATGCAGCCACAATTTTTGGGCGGAGTGATCGCTTTGGTCTTTACATTGCCGCTCCTCTTCACTTCGAACAATCTCTCTACCCAGGTCTTGGGAAAAAACTGGAAGCGAGTTCATTTTCTGGTATACCCACTATTTGTTTCCGCCACGGTTCATAAATTTACCGCGGCGCGAGGCTTCGAAAATACAAGTTCTCTGGTGGATGCGGCTCTCCTCATCGCTCTCTATATCCTCTTGAAATGGTGGGCCTATCGAGGTTTACCGGAGTTGGTGGGCAGAATCCCCGAAATGATCGCTTTGAAATATCGTGAATATAGTGAAAGCAAGTTGATAGTGAGCAAATCATCGAAGTAGCTTTCGAATAAGGCCTGCCATGGCCTTATTTTTGCTATT
>JBAWZR010000086.1:0-1855 GCA_037142915.1 Candidatus Moraniibacteriota bacterium | reverse complement strand
CCAAACGATGCGTGTGTTCATCTCTTATTCTTTCCCGTTTCGGTTTCTTTTCAAAGAGAAAGTTTTTCACCTGAGAAAATATACTCGAAACTTTCTCTCTAATAATCCACCCTGGTTGCTCCACCACCGATTTGGCTGGGTTGTATCGGGGTGGGCCCATCTCGCCCGGAAACTTCACGCCCACCACTTGGAGCATCTTCATTGAAAACTCCATCATGGCTACGGCCACTATCCCGCATCTGATTATCAATACAATATTGGATTCCGTTTTATCTAACCCCGATCTTATATTCATGGTTTCCATGACTGTTGCCCTCTCAAAAAGACTACAGAAAACGACGGTCTTCCGTCGAGTATGAGGATTTGTTAACGAACCGCTCCCCCTACTTCCTTCTTATCAGATATCCTGAAAACGCGCAAGGCGATTTCGTGAAGTTTCTCCAAAATTAAAATTCCTCAATCGATATTATACCGATTGAGGGATTTTGAAACTCCTTTGAAATTTTGATTGAAAAAACAAGAACACTCTATTTACGCAGCGAGTACCGCGTTGTACCTACTTTCATCTTCCTCTTCGTGGGGAAAGAGTGTGGCGAAATGCTTGATACACTCCTCGTTAGAGGTGAATCTCGCCATCAACTTCACCGGAGAGTCTTCATCTGTGAAGCCAGTTACCTGCTCGTGGCAAATCTCATCGATAAAATTCGCTAAGCTTTCCTCCATATTTTTAACGCATACTTCCAAAACGGAATATTGTTCTTCGATAGTACGCGTATCACTCATCTTGGTAGGGTATGCCACAATGCTCATACCTACAGCTAAATCAGCATTTTCTTGGAGGAATACCATCAACTGCGGAGGATCCTGCAGAGCCACAGCATACACCGGGGCAAACAAATTGACGAATAGTCGATACACATTGGCGATACTGTCAGCCTTTTGAACGAATGGGCGATCCACTTGCGGATCATCACTCGAACACAGATCTCGACAAAATTCCCATCGTCGGTATGCTGCATTGAGCAATCGCAACTGCTCAACGATAACTGATTCCGATCTGTGCGGAAATTTCGAACGGAAATAATCCACCCACAATTGCTGATGTTCGTGCATTTGCGGTCTCTTATGATCCGACTTCGGCAATGATTGAGAACAAAAGCAGATGAACCACAAGATAAAGGTGTTGAGAAAGATAAACTTACTATAATATGCGATAAATTGCGTATCGCCACCATGTGCTCCTGTCCACCAAAAAACAATTCCTACCAAAATACTCATGACAATCATCGCATTGCGACTAAACACGAGAAGTGTATATACATTCATTTGATTTCTCCCAAACTACATTGTTAAAAAGATCTCGATACAGCCAAGATCCGGACTTTGTGGCAATTTATTGCCTTTATGAAGGTACTCCGCTTTCGAGGAATTGTCAAGGCAAGTTATTTAATTTTCTTCACCAAACCCACCTTCTCTAGTCGCGCACGGATGCCGCCTGGCTGGCGACCGAGCTCTCGAGATATTTCCCGCACGCTCATTTCGGCTTTAAAGAGTTCTCTCAGTAATGTGTCATCGACCTCCTTCCACGGACGATAGGCATTGGGATACTGCTCGCGCATCTTCTCCAGTTTTGCGGCGTACTCTTCACCTGCTGGTTTGGATTTCTCTGCATCCACCGCTATTCGCTTCCCCGTTAACGGATCGATCTTTTTTGAAATTTTTTTTTCAGCATTCTTTTTATTTTTCGTTTCATCCTCCATAATCCGGAGTTTTTTCTTCGACCCGCAAAAATCGAGAAATTTCTGCCACTTGGCGTGCAGTTCCTCCGGCGAGAGCGCCTGCACCGCGCGTGCCA
>JBAWZR010000085.1:0-1856 GCA_037142915.1 Candidatus Moraniibacteriota bacterium | reverse complement strand
TGGAGGGTAACGCTCTATGGTAACAGAAAAGGGGCTTTGGAGTTTGAATTCGGGCGAGGGTTTGCCAAAATACCCAAAAGGTATATACTGGTTAGGTTGATTTGTACCGGTTCATTAACAACGATGCTCGAGAAACAAGCACAGCTCCGAGTTTCCAAAACATTGGCGATTCGGACGCTGTGGCATTTTTTCTGTCCAGCATAATAAATTTTTTTTGCGTAAACTTTTTTGAGGAGAGCCACAATGGCTACTATAGATTTAGGTGATGAAAAACAAAGAGAAGAAGAAAAGGACTGGGAAAAAAGTATGGATCCTTCAGTAAAAAAAGCCGTTTCCGATGACGCATTCTATGGCATCGGTGGCGTTGACGAGGCGGATTTTGATGCCGCTTCCACGGATAAGCCGGATTTGGAGTTCCCCAATCTGGACATGTTAATGAGTGAGCTTCCACTTGCTCTTGGTCACAATCAGTGGGCTTGATCTTCTCATCAGAGAGATGAACGCCCTGCGCTAAACCCTGCAATGCATAATTATATACCCAGCGTGGTAGGAATAATTATGATTGCAGGGTTTTTTATGTGCCTCTTTTGTCTTGCCTAAAACCCTTTATTCTGCTAAAATTTGTGCTACAGTGGAAGGGTATAAGTAATATGTAGCGAGATCTTATGGAAGAAAAACTCATCGAGAAACTGGCGAAGATCAAGGAAACCCTCAGCAAAGAAACTATCGGCCTCGTGAGACTGGAGCAATTGCGCTCGGAGACCAAGAAGGCTTTCGACGCGGCCATCCGCCGGATGATCAGCACGATCGACTATCGGGAGGAATTGGCTCGGCACCGAGAACAATTGCGGGGCTGGCGAGTCGGGTTTTTCCGCACCATTTTCCCTGTCAATCTCCGATACCTCTTCAGTATGCCGTTCATCTACGGGATGCTCATACCGATGGCTTTTTTCCATATTTGTTTGGAGATCTATCACCAAGTCTGCTTTCGGATTTATAGTATCCCGCTCGTCCGGCCGAGTCAGTATTTCGTCAACGATCGCCAGATGTTGCCCTACCTCAACTGGTTCGAGAAGATCAACTGCGTCTACTGCAGCTATTACAACAACCTCATCGAGTATGCCGGGGAGATCGGCGGTCGCACCGAGCGCTACTGGTGCCCAATCAAACACTCTAAGCGCGTTGATCGTCCGCACTCGCAGTATAAGCACTTCGTGGACTATCTGGACGCCGAGAACTTCCGCACCAAAGCCAAACAACTGAGGGACTTTTCAGACATCGCACCGAAAAAACCCGGAGCACCAGAGAAGTGCGATTTTATGAAATAAATTTTTTGAATTTTCTTTACAGAAAAGGGTTTTGGGTGTAGTTTTAGTATGGAGATTTTTCCAGAAGAAAATAGAGCAAGAGGTGGTTATCATGAGTATTATAAGTTTTAGTGAGGCGCGAGGGCGGACTCCATCGGATTCGAAGAGTGATTTCCAGAAATTATTCGAAAAAGCGGTAGAGTTAGCCCATTTTGAGGAGGCAGTTCCTGTTGATGAATTGTACATTGCTACTGAAAAAGGTGATATCCGGTGGATGCATCGGCATATCGCGGAGTGTGTGGTTGCACGGCATCTTTTTCAACCGGCAGTCATATTGTCGATACCCTATGTCATCGACCTATTGGCTCGCTTTGCCAAACATGAAGCGGTTTTAAATGCTGGCGCTTTGGCTCTCGCGATCGTCAAATGTGAAGAAGAAGGGTCGTTTCAGACGGTTGCGGACGATGCTTTTCTCCGGTATTCGTTGGGAGTTGAAAAACACCGTCGGGGAATGATAAGCGATTATCTCGGGTATGTGTCGTCGATGGG
>JBAWZR010000084.1:0-1880 GCA_037142915.1 Candidatus Moraniibacteriota bacterium | reverse complement strand
CTGCCCTTGTTGATACGCTCAAAACTATGCCGTACGGGTATGACCTTGATTATGAAGGGAAAGGTGAGATTTTGAAAGTGACCGGTTCGCCACAAAAGGGGAATGCTGATCTCACTTATGACGCGGTTCGAAATGTTATCACACAAGAAAATATTAAAACCTATCCGGAAGGATATATCATCACTCGTTGGGGCGGACAGGATTCGAAAAAAATCGCTTTGACTTTCGATGATGGGCCTGACCCGAACTACACCCCGCGAGTTCTCTCCGTTCTCGAACAGTATAACGTTCCAGCCACATTTTTTGCCGTCGGTCTGAGCGCTTCCCAAAATCCAGCTCTATTGAAGCGAGCGGTGGCCAATGGAAGTGATATCGGTAATCACACTTTCACACATCCCGATATCACTCGCATTAGAATCGCTCAGTTTCGGGTTGAGTTGAATGCATTGCAGCGATTATTTGAGAGTCAGATAGGTCGATATACGTTGCTTTTTCGCCCACCGTACGCCGAAGATGTCGAACCAGAGACGCCGAGTCAGATTTCCACAATCCTTACAGCCAGCCAGCTCGGGTACTATACTGTGGCGATGCATATCGATCCGAGTGATTGGGATCAGCCAGGGACGAGTGCTGATACGATTGTCCAGCGCGTCGTGGATGGTGCCAAAAACGGCGATGGCAATATCGTGCTCCTCCATGATGGGGGTGGCAATCGTGATCAAACGGTGGCCGCATTGCCGGGTATCATCACCGGTCTGCAGTCTGCCGGTTTTCAGTTAGTCAGCGTCTCTTCGCTCCTTGGCGTCAATCAGGATACGATGATGCCGCCCGTCACCCCTGCTGGCCGCTTCATTATCGCTGTGAATGCGATCACTTTTGGAGTCACCGAGGGCTTCGGCGGATTTATGAAATTCTTTTTCTTTATCGGTATCGTTTTTGGTCTTGCGCGGTTGAGTTTCATCATCGTGCTTGCACTTATCCAAAAGGCAAAAAACTTTTTTGTTTTCAAACGACGGTTTCATCCTGACTTCTGTCCGGCGGTAAGTGTCATTATCCCGGCTTATAACGAGGAGCGCGTCATCATTCAAACTATCGAGTCTATCTTGAAGTCCGATTACTCCCAATTTGATATTATCGTGGTGGATGATGGTTCGACAGACAAGACCTGGAATGTCGTGCGGGAAAAGTACGCTGAACATCCTACTGTCCGTATTTTTACGAAGAAAAACGGCGGAAAATCATCAGCCCTCAATTATGGTATCGCTCAGACTGACGCACCGTTTCTTGTGACGCTTGATGCTGATACACAATTTCAGCCGGATACGATTTCAAAACTCGTGCGGCATTTCACGGATCCTCGCATTGGTGCCGTTGCTGGTAATTCCAAAGTCGGCAATCGGACGAACATCCTGACCAAATGGCAGGCACTCGAGTATATCGTTGGTCAGAATCTCGATCGGCGCGCTTTTGAATTGCTCAATGCTATTACGGTGGTGCCTGGGTCGGTGGGAGCGTGGAGGCGTGACGCGGTATTGCAGGTGGGTGGATTTTCTTCGCGTACGCTCGCTGAGGATGCCGATCTTACTTTTGGAATCATTCGCCACGGATATCGCGTTGTCTACGAGGATGATGCATATGGTTTTACGGAGGCTCCAGATACAGTCGGAGCTTTTGTCCGCCAGCGTTTTCGTTGGATGTACGGCACGATGCAGACGGTATTCAAACATCGTAAAGTTTTTTTGAATGTTCGTCATGGTGGGAGTCTGGGTTTTATCGCGATGCCAAATATCCTGCTCTTCCAAATCATCTTTCCACTTGTGTCACCATTTATCGATTTGGCACTCGTACTCTCTCTTCTGTGGGCGGAAATCCAACACCTG
>JBAWZR010000083.1:0-2062 GCA_037142915.1 Candidatus Moraniibacteriota bacterium | reverse complement strand
AAATTATAAGGTTGAGGATCAAATAATAGACTGTGTACATCAAAATTTGAGACAATCTTATAATTAATATTGGCTATTGAAAATTCCTCCTTGAATAATTTCATACAAATTCTCTACGAATATCGCATTATACCTGAATTTGCTTTAGATGCTATCACCTATCAACAACAATATCTCACTAAATATTCACCAACAACAAAACGTTGAACCGCTTCCTATTTTTTCTCCTCACGCCACGGGGACCTCTACGATGAAGGTTGAGCCTAGGCCGTCGCCTTTGGACGCCACCCAAATCTTGCCACCCATCGCTTCGATCATCTGCTTGCCGACATAGAGGCCGAGACCGGTACCATTGGCATGGAGGCGGCTCGTGTCCTTACCTCGGGAAAACTTTTGAAACAAGTTATGCATTTCATCAGGCGGAACACCAATGCCGGTGTCGGTCACTCTCACCTGAATTTTTTTCTTCTCTGCGAGCAACTCGGTCTTGATCGTCACGCCTCCCTCTTTGGTATATTTGATGGCGTTGTCGATGACATTGGAGAGGACTTCGCGGAGTTTGCTCATATCGATCATAGCAAGTGGCAATGGTTTCTTAGGCAGATTCATCTCGAACGCTAGGCCCTTTTGTTTGGTGATAATGCGGAATAACGCGTACAGTTCCTTGAGAACATCCTCAATCGGGGTGGGCTCGATATGATATTCGAGGCGGCCGGACTCTATACGAGAGAGATTGAGGAGATCCTCCACGAGATGGACGAGTCGTTCGTTGGAAGAATACACTTTATTGAGAGCGTCTTCGATCTTGGGTGGTGGTGGGCCATATACTCCCTCGAGGATGAGCGAGATGAATCCCTTGATGGCGGTAAGTGGCGTGCGGAGCTGGTGCGAGGCGATAGAGATGAATTCCGATTTGGCGGTATCGAGCTTGCGGAGTTTCTCATTGGCAATAGCAAGAGCATCGGTCATTTTCTGGAGTTGTTCTTGTCTTTTTACTCCCTCCTTCACGGATCGAATGAGAATGAACCCAGCGACAATTATCAATACAAGTGATACCTGTGTGAGCACGAAGTTTGTCGGGTTTTTTACATAAAAAAGCTGCGAACCCACCAAAAAACCGAGGGCTGTCACCAATGCCTGCGCACCGAGGAGTCTGATGTTGAACGCGTGATAGCGGACAATAAGATAGGTCAGGAAGGTCATAAAAATCACCATCCCGAACAAGCCAAAAAATTCTAATCCAAAGTTTTGGATATATCCCTTACTCACCAGGAAACTCGCCAAAAAACCACTCACGAAAAACGAGAGGAGAAAAAACTCGATGCCGAATCCGAATAACAGTGTTTTTTTCCGATCTTCGGCACTGGCCCGTCGCGCGCGAACGAAAATCAACCCAAGTATCCAGAGGAAGGCTACAAACCCGACACCATAGTAATAATTGGTGAAGAATAGTCCGCCATCAGAGATACCGCAGGCATTGAGAAAAAAAGTATCAACATTGTATTTGGTCGGCGTGAGGACAATAATCGGCAAAAGAATACCCAAGAAAATCAGCTTTTTGGTAAGAGAAATATCCCGACCATCCAAAAAAACATACGTGAAGTACACACTCAACAAAGAGAGTGTCGCGTAGAAGATGCCGAAAAACGACCACGCGAAAATGATGACTGAGCTATTGTTGTTCGTCCAGGTCACGAGATCGCAGAGTATCCATAGGAGGAATACGATTGATATCGCGAGCAAAATCCGGGCGGCGAGGAACTTGGGATTTTTGAAATACACATACGCACCGAGCCACACGGCGATAACAGCGGACGGGAAATGCGAATAGTAGAGGAGTTGAGGCACTCCGGAAGCAAAGAAAAACCACTGTGGATTGGCAAAACTAGGACAAATCATAAAAAGAAGGACTTACTAAATACCAATGATTCCAGTATAGCACGCGCCTCTCAATTCTTGAATTCACCCTGTGACGAAAATTTCCTGTCCATACTGAGCTGTTTCTCTCAGTTCTAATTTCTCATTCATCCAGGAATGTATCAGTGTATCGTTTTTCATAAAA
>JBAWZR010000082.1:0-2471 GCA_037142915.1 Candidatus Moraniibacteriota bacterium | reverse complement strand
AAACCGGCACTGAAAAACCTGATCAATATCTATGCGCTCTTGGGTAATACTATGACTGAAGAAGTCGCCGCCCAGTTTGCCGGTAAGGGATACGCCGAATTCAAGCAATCGCTCGCGGATGTGGTGTGCGATTTTCTCGTTGATTTTCAAACGAAGTATAATAGTTTTTCCGATGAGACCGTGCTGGATATTTTGTCAGCGGGCGCCAAGCGAGCTCAACCAATTGCCCAGGCTAAACTCGCCGAAGTCTATCGCATTGTCGGTTTGCGGTAATTTTTACTGGATGGAGACTTTCGTTCCCACATCGGCCCAATTGTAGAGCGGTTCGATGTTGGCGTAGGAGACATTGATGCAGCCATGGCTCATCGGGTGACCGAAATTGTTGTGCCAGTAGGCACCATGGATATAATAGTTGAGCGGGACATTGGCCTTGAACATTAGGTTCCATTTGGTGTGAGGAAAATTGTAGTTGACCCCCTTGTAATCCACGAAGGGTTTTTTGGCGAGGATGGTATAGTCTCCCGGTGGCGTTGGTGTGACTCGCAGGCCGCTTGAGATCTTGAACTCGCCGATAAGCTTGGTACCCTCGAAGTATCGCAGGTCTTGATTTTTGAGGCTGATGACGATGTATTTGGTCGTGTCGGGCGGTGGGAGCGTGACGGGTTCCTGCCGGATGACTGGTGGGCTGGGTGCGGGTATGACTGGCGGGAGAACTGTCGGCGTGAGGGTGTTATTGGAAACGATCGGGGCGGGTGCTGGTGTTTTCGGTTGGGAACTGTTCGAGCTTGCGGGGAGGGGATTGGACGCTTGTACCGCTGTGTGTGGGATGACCTTATTGACCGCGCTGGACGAGAAAAAACTCTGCGGCGAGTTCGGCCGGATGAGGATGATCACGAAAAAAGCAAAGGCGAAGGCGCTCAACTCGAGGAGACTGAGGAGAAGTTTTCGCATATATTTTTATTTTGGCAGAATATTTATCCGCGGATGATCGCGAGGAGCTCGGCTTGTTTTTCGGCCATCAGCTCAGGCGTGTCGGCTTCGAGGTTGAGGCGTAGGAGCGGTTCGGTATTGGAAGTGCGGACATTGAACCACCAGTGCGGGTATTCGACTTTGAGACCGTCGAGCTCGTGTTGCTTGCCATCGGCATAGCGCTTGCGGAGCGTCTGCAATATTTCGTTCTTGTTTTTCACCTCGCTGTTGATCTCGCCCGAGTGGGAGTATCGCCGCAAATCCTGCACCAGTTGCGAGAGTTTTTGGTCGCCGTTGCTGAGGAGATTGAGGAGGAGAATGGCGGGCAATGAACCCGCTTCGGCGTAGGAGTTTTCTTGGAAATAATAGTGCCCCGAGAGTTCGCCAGCAAATACCGCGTGTTCCTCGCGCATTTGTTTTTTGATATTGGCGTGGCCGACTTTGCACTCGACCGCCCGACCGCCGTGCTCTTCGATGACTTCTTTGACTGCTTTAGAGGAACGCAGATCGTAGAGGACAGTGGCACCGGGATTTTTGCGCAGGGCTTCTTGGGCGAGGAGTCCGGTGATGAGATCCATCGGGATGATTTCGCCTCGCTCATCCACAAAACCGATGCGATCCGCGTCACCATCGAATGCGACACCGATGTCGGCTTTTTCTTCGACGACTTTGGCTTGGAGTTCGGCGAGCGTAGCGGTATTGAGCGGATTGGCTTCGTGCGCGGAGAACGGATGGTCGAGGCTGCCGTAGAGATACACGAGGTCGAGTTTGTCGGCGAATTTTTGGAATATAGGCAGTTCGAGCACACCCATCGCATTGGCCGTATCGATGACGACTTTCAATTTACGATCGCCCAGATGAGCGAAGCCCTCGATGAAGGTATAGTAATCCGGTTTGATATTGTAGGTTGTGACACTGCCGGTACCCGGAGTCTTAGAGAAGCCGTCGGCCAAAGCGAGATCGCGGATGGCGAGCAGTCCGGAGTTTTCTCCGACGGGTACGGCCCCGCGCAGGGCGATCTTGATGCCGTTGTATTGCGGGGGATTGTGCGAGGCGGTGACGGAGATGACGGCACTCGCATTGTCGATATTCCACGCGGCGAAGTAGACCATCGGCGTCGTGAGGAGTCCGAGGTCGATCACTTCCGCACCGGCATCGATGATACCGCGAGAGAGTTCGGCGAAGAGTTCGGGGCTGGATTCACGGGCATCACGGCCGATAGCGACGACTTTGGATTGGAAATGGTCGACGAGGGCGTGACCGATCGCATAGGCAGCCGAGGCATCGATCTCACTCGGATAGAGGCCGCGGATGTCATAAGCCTTGAAAATAGAGGGATTGACCATAGTGGTAAGAGATAAAGAATTATGGTACTTCTAGTATACTATTTCCAGTAGGAAAAGCCACCAGGCAAGAATGGCAATCCAAAATGAAGGTAAGTGCAGCTGTGATGAATTCAAGAATTGAGAGCCCCTTTTTACCAAAGAGCGAGAGCCTGATTA
>JBAWZR010000081.1:0-2498 GCA_037142915.1 Candidatus Moraniibacteriota bacterium | reverse complement strand
GCCCGCGCGGCCGCTCATGAGGGTGATGTCGTGCTCGAACTTGGAGCGGAACTGCGCATTCGTGATGTCGTGAATAAACCGGGTGAAGCCCTCCTGGTTTTTGACGGCCAACCCGCCGCGCCGCGTGCCCAGATGCGAGTGGTAGTCCGTGCCGTAAAACAAGTCGCTGACACAATCGGTGGTGCTGACCACGCCAAAGAATCCGCCCATAAAGAATCCTCCTTAATTGCCCTGTAGTTTACCCATTCACCTCCCGAGTGCAATCTTAAATCTAAACGAATTGTCGAATTGTTCGCTGGTGTCGGTGGATTCCGTCTCGGATTGGAATCGGCGAGCGGCAGAAATTGCAAGTATGAAGTGGTCTGGAGCAGTCAATGGGAACCCGGTGCGAAAACGCAACATGCCTCGGAAATATACATGCGCCATTTCGGCTCGAGGAATCATTCATGTGAGGATATACAGAAAGTGGTCGAGGAAAAATTTGACGAAGTACTTGATCATGATTTGTTGGTGGGTGGATTTCCTTGTCAGGATTATTCTGTCGCACGGACATTGAGTCAGGCAGAGGGTTTACGTGGAAAAAAAGGAGTGCTCTGGTGGTCTATTTTCAATATCCTGAAAAAGAAAGGTAAAAAGGCACCAAGATTTATCATGCTTGAGAACGTTGATAGACTTCTAAAGTCTCCAGCGTCTCAGCGTGGGCGTGATTTTGCCGTAATGCTAGCGTCTCTTGCGGATCTTGGATATGCCGTCGAGTGGAGAGTAATCAATGCCGCCGATTATGGTTTCCCTCAGCGTCGCCGTCGTACCTTCATTCTTGGATACAAGAAAGGAACGAGCTTGTATAAGAATTTCAAGGAGAGCGACAATGGTCGATGGATCCATGAAGATGGTGTTATTGCGAAAGCTTTCCATGTCGTCAAAAAAACGAAGGGCATATCCGAAAAAGTATCCGAATTCGAAATAGATGGTGACTTAGCTGAGGTAAGCGGAAAGTTCTCCTTACACGGACCCGCAAAAAGTCCGTTCGAGAATGCCGGAATGATGATTGGAAGAAAGGTGTATACGGTGAAAGTGACTGCGAAATCATCCGAAAAATCGACGGCGCTTGGTGATATTATCGAGACTGATGAGAAAAATATTCCCGAGACATATTTCATCGGTGATGATGAGATGAAGCAATGGGAGTATCTTAAGGGAGGAAAGAAGGAGCCGAGAAAAACGAAGTCTGGTCACATTTATAATTATTCCGAGGGCTCGATGGTGTTTCCTGATTCACTTGATAAGCCTTCGAGAACCATAGTCACGGGAGAGGGAGGAAAGTCCGCTTCGAGATTCAAGCATGTCATCCGGACGAAATCCGGGAGACTGCGGCGTCTCATGCCTATCGAGCTCGAGCGATTGAATATGTTCCCGGATAATCATACGCGGTTTATGACCGCGGATAGGGAGACTCCTGATATAAGGAGAGCCTTCATTATGGGGAATGCTCTTGTTGTCGGCGTCATAAGGCAACTCGGGAAATCGTTGCGGCAATTCGTCGAAAATGAGGAATGATTTGTGATACTCATGATATATGATATACGAGGAGAAGACGAAAAAGGTAATCGGGAAATTGTGGATGGAATAAGTCTAGTGTTGACGATTGACAAAAGAAGCTCTATACTAGGGGTGTTCCCAATTAGGGGACGGTTTAATTTGGTAAGTTCACTCCTATGAACCACCTATTGACTGTTCCCCGCGCCTGAATGATATGACACATACCAACCTTTTTTGTTGAAAAGCAAAAAAGAGGTATCTGAAACAGATTCATGATGTCAGCTTGGGGAGCGTTATTTGCTTCGGTGAGTATTTCCTCACCATTATCGAGGAAAGTGACATCCAACTTGAAAAACTTTAGGACAAAATAAAGCTGATACACCTGTCGTGTCGTCCACGTTAAAAACGAAACAGGATTCTGTAGGGTTGTCGGGTATTTATGGATAATGGAAAAGCTCGGATGGATTTGTCTCCACCGAGCTTTTGGTTTTTTATTTTCATTTTGGTATTTTACGCGAAATTATTTTCGCTTTGGTGCGCGTTGCGAGAGCGCGCTTCCAGCAACTTGCTTTGCAATTCGGCTGGTAGCTTTGCTCTTAAGTTGCGCGCTGGCTTTTGTTGCAACTTTAGCACTAGTTTTTCTGCTTTTTGGCATAAAATTTGTGTTACTATCTTGGCCTAAATCAAACTCGACCCGAGCTTTTTGCTCGTTTGACGCTTTCAGTATAGAGTTGAGGTATGTTGTTGTAAAATATCTTGTATAGGATTAAAATTTTTTGAAAAAATATGAACCTCAGTATATCAGAACTTCTCAGTGTATTAGTGCAGTCGGGAGCTTGGAAAATATGGGTATTTGGATTCTTGATTATCTGTATAGTGATATTCTCTCGAGCACTCATCGATCGGGCGAATGGCCTATCGTCGATGGGCGGATGGAAATCATCATCCGGCAGGAGCTC
>JBAWZR010000080.1:0-2678 GCA_037142915.1 Candidatus Moraniibacteriota bacterium | reverse complement strand
TGGTGGTTGAAGTTGAGAAAAGCTTGACTTGCATAGAATTGGTTCTTTTTGTTTAATATCATTAGAAAGTAATCAAATATGATTACTAATAGGTGAAATGTATGTATTTACAGCAATTAACGGGGAGATGAATCTGTTCGCGTTCGACCCGCGCTCCATATGTTATTATAGTTCTATTACTTCCTAAAAAGCGGAATAAATAAGAATAAAACATATTGTAAGGTGAAAAAAGAGCTGGTTGATTCATCGTTTTGAATCTTCTTGATTTGTATGATACAATAAGATTAACAAAAATGTTAACCTATTTGTATCTATGAACAATGACCTTTTGGAAAATCTTGTGAAAAGTTTGGGTATTTCGAGAGATCAGGTTTTGCGGGAAGAAGCGGAGCTCTCTGTGCTTGATGCGATAGCCAATCATTCCTTGGGGGAGAGGGTGATTTTTTATGGAGGAACGGCATTGCGATTGGCATACGGATCTCCCCGTTTTTCGGAGGATATCGATTTGATTCGCATGAAATCTTTTCCGTTTTCCGAATTTGATCGGTTTGCCCGAGAAGTTGCGGGAAAGCATGAGGGCTGGACATTGTCGGATATAAAGGAGAAAAGAAATACTTTTTTTGCGTTGTTTTTGATTCGTCATCCGCAACTGAAACACAGTTTTTCTTTAAAAATCGAACTGCATATTCCTTCAAAAAAAATTTCTTTATCGAATCAGCTTATGCTGATAAAAAGTCCGGCGAGTGTTTTGGAGCCATTATTGCTGGTTCCAACACTAGATGAATTAAAGGATCTTAAGGAGAAGGCACTTATGGGAAGGAAGAAAGCACGGGATCTTTTTGATTTGTGGTATATTGCGCAAGTGTCGAGGGCTCCTCTAACGCTTCCCGGGGTATTGCCAGAATTTTCCGAAAGAGAATTTAAAAACGAGCTCAAGGTTTTTCTCCCGCGAAAGTATTTTCCCATAATTGATCAATTATATGAACAATCTCAAAGAAAAAATTAAAAGAATTCCCAAGGCATACTTCACTATTGGGGATGTGCGGAAGATTTCTTCCAATACGCCGGAAAGTATCCGTGTGGCGATGAATCGTTTGGTGGCAAGTGGTGAAGTTGAGCGTTTGGAGCGAGGAGTCTATTCGAGGGAGGGTTCTCGTGTGGACTGGGATTTGTATGCGTGTGAGCGATATGCGCCGAGCTATATTTCTTTTGAATCGGCACTGGCACGGCATCATATTCTGAGCCAACAGCCGGCGCATATTGTTCTGGCGACGACGAATCGCACGAAAGAATCCATTGCTCAAGGGAAAGAGATTTTCTATCGGCATATCAAAAAAGATTTGTACTGGGGATGGAAAAGGGTTGATGGCTACTTGTTGGCGGATGCGGAGAAGGCGTTTTTGGATTTGTTGTATTTTTCGTTGCGAGGGTATGCAAAATTTGATAGCACGGAGATGAATCTTCGTTTTCTCAATAAAGGCAGAGTGAGGGAATATGCCAGGAAATTTCAGATTTTAAAGATGGACGAAATACTTCGGAATTTGGGATTTTAACAGGGTGTGGTGGTTGAAGTTGAGAAAAGCTTGACTTGCTTAGAATTGGTTCTTTTTTCTAAATTTTTTGAAGACATGTGCCAGACGAGGCTCTTTATACTATCATTTCAGTATGTTATAGTATTATATACGTTTATGAAATACCAGGAATTACAAAAAGCTTTGATTAAGCCAATATTTACGAAGAATGATTTGCTCTTTGCTGGGTTTACGGTGTATGCCTCGCAGTTATCGTTGTGACCAGCTTGATTTTGAAAAATTAGCCAAAGATGTTGAGCCATTTCTCACTCAACCGGGGCAAGTGACCCGCGTGTCTGGTTTTTTGGAGTTTATTCGCGGCCGGTTGCGAGTGTGATCTGAAGAGCTAATGTGAACGAATAAAAGAAAACCAGCAAGTACACTATTTTTGCAGACGAAGGAATACTTAAAGAATATTCTTCTGCCAATTCCAGGCGTCTTGGAGGGCTTGGTCGAGGGATTTTTGGGCTCTCCAATGGAGGGTATTTTCGATTTTGGTTGGGTCAGCATAACAGGAGACGACATCACCAGCGCGTCGTGCACCAATCGAGTAGGGAACTGGAATAGAGTTTACTTTTTCAAACGTATCGATGAGCTCCTGAACGCTCGTGCCGTGGCCGGTGCCGACATTGTAGACATCGTAGCGGGGCATATCAGCAGTAGCGGCGAAGAGATACTCGAGGGCGGCGATGTGTGCCTCGGCCAAGTCGACGACGTGAATATAGTCGCGGATGCACGTGCCGTCGGGTGTGGGATAATCATTGCCGTAGACCGTGAGCGGTGGGCGGAGTCCGGCCACAGCCTGCGTGAGGTAGGGGATGAGGTTATTTGGGGTACCGAGTGGGAGTTCGCCGATATAGCCCGACGGGTGTGCGCCGATGGGATTGAAGTAACGCAACGCGATACTACGAAGTGATCCATCGTGAGCGAGGGTAGCGTCACGCAAGATGTCCTCGCAGATCTGCTTGGTGTTGCCATAGGGGCTGGTGGCTGGTTGGCGCAGGGCGGTCTCGGGGATCGGGTTCTGGTCTGGTTCGCCGTAGACGGTGGCCGAAGAGGAAAACACGAACGCCTTCACCTCGTGCCGTGTGGCGACTTCGAGCAC
Organism: Candidatus Moraniibacteriota bacterium; assembly: GCA_037142915.1. Lineage (GTDB taxonomy): Bacteria > Patescibacteriota > Minisyncoccia > Moranbacterales > UBA1568 > JBAWZR01. The sequence continues at coordinate 2 of JBAWZR010000080.1, read as the reverse complement.
AC
>JBAWZR010000079.1:0-2721 GCA_037142915.1 Candidatus Moraniibacteriota bacterium | reverse complement strand
CGGATAGCCAAGAAAATAAGGCCAAGCGAAAAACCAACCACGCCAATTCGCCAAATAGCATTGTCCACCACTACATAGAGCTGCCCTAAGAAAAACCCGACCGATATGAGGATACCTGTCCACAGACACTCGCCGATGGTATTCCACAACATAAACGCCCGAAAAGGAATACGCGTCAGGCCGGCTGTAAACAACACCACCATCGCTAACCCAAACCCATTCGTCAACTTAGAGATGAGCAGGATACGGCTGGTGCGATGATGAAACACTTCCGTCATTTTTTCGATAGACGCTTCCGTGATACCGAAGTATTTCCCCCAACCCTTCGCCACCGCGATACCCTTGTGATAGCCCAACCAGTAGAGCGCCACATCCCCCAAGAGATTTCCGAAGATGACACTGATACCGGCCAAGAGCAGGTTGAGATAGCCGAGACGCGCCAAAAACCCGGCAATGAGCGTGACAATATGACCCTCGACAAAAGCCGCGGGGACAAGAAGAATATATTTATACACGATAATAAAATCGATGAGACTACTCTCCATAAACTCTTCTCAAAAACAACCGGTAACAGACGGCATATCTAATTATACACTATCTACCCTTTTCTGCACCCATAAAAGGCTTCTTGAGACACAGTCTTAATCCTAATACCATCCGACTATTCAGGTTTCTCACAAATTAAAAACCCCATATACTACACTATCATATTCCAGATAGGTACATACTATGGGGTTTTAATTTTATGTCATCAGATGGGTAGTCCGGGAAACCACCAATCATCGGACCATTCCTCATCCTCGGCACCAACACTACCGACAATTACTACTGGGCCATAACTGTCTTGGGTGAAAAGAATATAACACCACTCTCCATCACTGTTTTTCCAGTGAGTGGCATTCGGATATTTTTCCGCTAACTTTGGTTCCAATTGATTGATCTTACACAATGTATAAAAATCAACCGATACCCAATTTTTCTCCGAAAATTTTCTTTCGAGCTGGTCATCGGTCAGTGAATAACCCGGCCAGTAAAACTCCACTTGTTTTTCTCCCCCACCAGTCGGCCGAGGCATCGTTTCCAATACCACCTTATTCACCAACTGCTTCCGCCCGGTCGCATCGAGTACCTGCTGTGGCGTGAAGTGATAGTCAGGCGCAACACACCGTGGCATCATTTTATTCTCCTGAAGTTTTTTTAAAATATTCACCAGCGTAATTGCCTCCGCGAGAATTAATTTCAATGCTTCAGGATGATCGATTAGTTGCGACATCCCTGACTGATCCATCAACGGCAGTGCCTCACAAACAGCCTGTTGGAATTCTTTTTTAATTTCATCACCACTCATGATGATTCTCCTCTATAGCATTCGTAAATCGTTACAAGAAAAATTCCACCACTCACCTGATATCATCGGGTTTATCGTGGCACAGAAACACCCACTCTACTTGATTGAGTTGCTCTGCACCACGAAAAATTCGGATGATTGTATTTCAAAGAACTGACATTTCAATATACATCCTTTTCATTAAATTGTCAATAGTTTAGAAACCGCACACCCGTTATCGACCTCCCAAAAAATATTCTCAGTTGCATTTGCAAATATCGTTTTTTGAGGTATTTTAGAGGAGAGAGTATCTTGCATCTCTACACCACAATAAACTCAACACAATAATTTTTATGAACAAAATCCTCACTAAACACGCCCAATACTGGAGGAAATCCGGAGTCCGACTCTCGGCCATCAATGGCGCTCTCTTCTTCCTCATCAGCCTCGAAATAAACCGCATCGCATCAATCTACGCCACCACGCACGCCAGCAATCCGGTTGAAGACATCATCCTCTCTAACACTCGTGTCTGGAATGTCGATTTCATTGTCAATGAAGGCGCACTTCTCTTTGCTCTTTTTGTGTTTTTCATACTCCTCTTCGAACCCAAACGCATCGCCTTCACCCTCAAGGCCTCGGCACTCTTCATCTTCATCCGTTCCATTTTCATTTCCCTCACACACCTCGCGCCGTTTCCCACGCAGGCCACACTCAATCCGAACGACCTCTTCAGTGTTTTCAATTTCGGTGGCGACTTCTTCTTCTCGGGACACACGGGCTTCCCCCTCCTCATCGCCCTCATCTTTTGGAATGTCCGGCCGATCCGCATCATCTCTATCATTGTCTCCCTCATCTTCGGCACCGCCGTCCTCCTCGGGCATTTACACTATTCCATCGATGTCTTCGCGGCGTTCTTCATCACCTACAGCATCTTCCACCTCGCCCTGCGCTTCTTCGCCCGGGATTACAAAGTGTTCTACGAAATCGAGGAAAGCTAAATCTTCTTTCCTTCGCTATAAAAAATGTAACATTTATTCACGACCGCAAATAAATGTTACATTTGATTAGGCTGAACAAATCATCAACACGAAAATTAGCGCCCTGTTGTTGAGTTTTTCTTTCACTATGCTATTCTAGAGGTATGTTTGCCTTTCTTTTTTTCGCGCTTTTATGAACACTCCATCACCGATACTTCCCGCGACGCTCGACATTCCCAAGGCGTATGATTCCCGAGAATGGGAGGATTCACTCTATAAAAAATGGGAGGAAAGTGGGTACTTTCACCCAGAAAAAATGCTCGAGGATAAATTGATTGCCAGCGATGCGCCGGTGTTCTCTATGGTGCTCCCACCGCCCAATGTCACGGGCAATCTCCATGTCGGTCATGCTTC
>JBAWZR010000078.1:0-2733 GCA_037142915.1 Candidatus Moraniibacteriota bacterium | reverse complement strand
GGGTTCTCAGCCAGAGGCTGACCACCCTCTGGGTGGAATTCCCTGCACCCCGACAGATAGATAGGATTGTTGTTGCATGTCATTCCCGCGAAGGCGGGAATCCAGTCGCCACTGTACTTGGTATAAATTCAAAACGGATTGAGGTTTAATAAACTTACTGTATTTTCAATTTATTTGTTGTTGCGTAAGGCTTTGTGGAACCTAGATTCCCGCCTTCGCGGGAATGACACACATCTTATGAACACTTACACTATTAAACTTAAAGAGAAACGAGTCGTGGCGGATCAGACGATTGCTTTTCTTTTTGAGAGGCCCGAGGGATTTACTTTTCAGGCGGGGCAGTATGTGGCGATTACTTTATCGAAGCTTGATTTCGAGGACAAAGATAAGAAGGGCGCGACACGGGTGATGTCGATTGCCGCAGCGCCATCGGATGACCAGCTGATGTTCGCGATGCGGATCACCGATAGCGCCTTCAAACAAACGCTCTCGGCAATGCCTTTGGGCGGCGAGGTGGTGATCCGCGATGCGACCGGGCGGTTCGTCTTGCCAGCAGATGAGACGAAGCCAATCGTGTTTCTCGCGGGAGGGATTGGAATCACACCGGTGCGGAGCATCTTGCGGGAAGCGAGTGTTACGGGGCGCAAAAATCCATTCTATTTGTTTTTTTCCAATCGCGCATCAAAGGATGTGCCGTTCGCAGAGGAAATGCAGGTGTTTCCACGATTGCAGTTCGTGGGGATTGACACTCTGACGGAGGAAGAACAGTTTTGTCCGTGGCAGGAGGAGAGAGGATTCATCTGTCAGCCGATGGTGGAGAAGTATGTGCCGAATGTTTTGGAGGCACTCTACTATATCGTGGGGACGACCGGATTCAGTACCGCGATGAAAAAAATGCTAACGGAAGAATTACACATCGAAGAATCGGCAATTCTTATGGATCCGTTCACAGGATTATAAAATTTAAAAATAATTTCTGGTATTTTTTTCGCGAGAGTAGTACAATGGTAGTACGACAGCCTTCCAAGCTGTATACGCGGGTCCGATTCCCGTCTCTCGCTCATTTTTCGGAGAACAATCCATTGGTTTTCCTTTTTTATGCAGGTATTTTTTTCGTGGAAACGGATTATATTGACACTAGGGTTAGTGTTTGTTTTTGCGGTACCACTCAGCGTGGCGATAACTTCGACGGCAGATGCCGCAGTCCCGATTTCAGGATTTGTGCCGTGCGGGATGCAGGCGGACGATGTTGGTACGAAGGACAGCGTTGAGAACGCGCCGTGTACCCTGTGCCATCTCGTGATCGGGGTGAAGCGGCTTGTCGATTGGGCGCTCATGATAATGACTTATTTCGCGATGGTGGTGATCGTGGCGATGGGCATACTGTATATTGTTTCGGTCGGCAACCCTAAGCTCACGGGGATGGCCAAGGAGGGATTGAAAGCGACGCTTTTTGGATTCGCGTTGATGCTCCTTATCTGGTTGTTCGTCGCGGTGGTGTTGGTGACATTGGCACGGCCATTGAGTGATTTCAAGACCGGCGCGTTCTGGTGGCAGTTCACCTGCAGCACGAAGAGCAATGTCGGTACTATCGACAGTGGTGGTGGTGGCAATGGTGGGACTGTGCCTCCCCCAGGCAGTGGAGGACCGTTGAATTGTAAAACGGGGAAATGCGCCACGAATGCCGCGGTGGCCGCCGCAGTGAAGAATAACTCTTCGGGAGTCAATCCGAATATAGTTATGTCGATTATTGACGCAGGGGAGGGCTGTAATAAGAGTCTTTCGTCAGATGGATATGGTTCGTGTGGTTATTCTCAGGCACTTCCAGCCATACGGACGAAATGTGGTATTACAGGGACTGCAGCTGAAACCTGCAAAAAGATTCAGAATGATGTGCAAATGGATATTAACTGTGCTGCGTGGCTTATTAATAATAATGCCGGACGATGTGGGATGGATATCAGGAATGTCGGATCTTGTTATAACAGTGGTAAACCGAATAATTGCCCTAATACAACAAAAGATTATTGTGGTAGAGTCGAGAAGTATTTTAATAGTTGCAAATAAATAAGCTCTTATGAAAAAAACACTCCTCATTTTATTTCTTGCCCTAAGCTTTTCCTTTGCTCCTTCGGCGTATGCCGAGAGTGTTTTTATGTTTCACTTTGAAACGATACAGGGTAAATTGCAATTTGATTCCACAGCGTCTCAATCAGTAACAAAAGGAGAGGATCCGAATTTTTCGCTTGTGGAATTTGCTCAATCACATCCTGTCGGGGAGTACAATCTTGCCTTGTATGATGTGAGTGGCGCGAGAGCTGTTGAAACTCAATTCAACAAAAAGGAAGGAAGATTTATCTTTGAAGTTCCATTTTTCAGTATAGTCAATAAATTTGAGATTTATCTGACGAAAGAGAATACACTTATTCTCAGTGGATCATTGGAACAGTTCGTACAATGCAATGGCAATGGCATCTGCGAAGTGGAGAAGGGTGAAAATATGAATACCTGTTTGTCGGACTGCGCCAATGGACATATCAAGTATAGTCAACCGACCATACAGCAATTGGATGCGAACAAGGGCGTGATTATCGACCCCAAGACGGGCGAGGCGATCCTGCGCGATATGCGGTCGGTGCAGTCGCAGACGAGTTCGACCAATTCCGCCCAACCGATAACCGCTTCATCGGGGAATTCCACTCAGCAGATAGCGCTCATTGTCGCAGCAGTAGC
>JBAWZR010000077.1:0-2774 GCA_037142915.1 Candidatus Moraniibacteriota bacterium | reverse complement strand
TCGTCGATGGGCGGATGGAAATCATCATCCGGCAGGAGCTCTGATGGCGGAAGCATTTCGACCATTGGGAGATGTGGTACGCGCGGAGATCGCATCACGAATGTTCCGGGAATGAGTGTCATGAACGGTATGAACGAAAGTTATTTTTAGCCCCTGATCTTTTAATGACAGGGGCTTTTGTTGTGTTTTTTGGTTAGCGGTAGAAATTGAGGTAGAATAGTGAAGGAGAGGGGAGATGATTATTTAACTACAGAATTATGAATGTAGACAGAATACTCGACTTTAATCGACAGGCGAACCGGGAACACGATGATGAAGAAACAATGAAGTTTCTGGATTTCACCAAGGAGCGCGGGTTCACGGCGGATCAGATGCGTGAGGCGTATTATCGATTGTGCGGCATATCGGATGTCACTTCAGATCGCGAGGATGAGCCTCTCGTAGTGGAGCTTCTGGAGAAGATGCAGGAGATGGTGCAGTATCATTTCCCGATTGATCGTTTCGCCAAACTTATCAATGGGAAATCGGATTTTGAAAAATCAGTCGAGTCATTTCACTCGTATGTTGAGAGTCTGACACTTTCATACAATGAGAAATCGATGTTGAAATCGATTGTTGACAAGATGCGGACTGGTGAATTTCAATGTTTTATCGATGGTGATCTTGCTGTAGAATTTACTATCGCGAATCCTCCAAGTAAGGAAGACTTGGCATTTGGTCTCACGGAAGCGCTTCGAGAAATGATTTCTCGGGTGCCACAGGGTAAGAAGTACGAGTTTACTTTTTCCGAGGCTGAGTGAAGTCTAAACATTAGATTGCCCAAAAAACACCCGCACCCCGGGTGTTTATTTGTTTCCCTGAGGCTTTACCACACTAGTTTTTGAAAGTATACTAAGGGTATTGAATTTGTAGCGCACACTCGTATGAAGAATATGAAGAAGAAAACTTTCACGAAAAACACCGCCATCGTGTATCAGGCGAAGACCGGTGCGATCGAATTGCGGGGAGATGTCATTCACGATACAATCTGGGTCACACAGGCGCAGATCGTAGCTGTTTTTAATGTGGATCAATCGGTTGTTTCCCGTCATATAAAGAATATTTTTAAAGACGGCGAGGTATCGAAAAAAAGCACTATGCAGAAAATGCATATTGCAAATTCTGATAAACCTGTAGTTTTTTATAGCCTGGATGTCATTTTGGCAGTGGGATATCGGGCGAATTCCGCACGGGCGATTGAGTTTCGGCAGTGGGCGACCAAGACCCTGCGCCAGCACATCACCCAGGGTTACACACTCAACCCCAAGATGATCAAGCATCATTACGACGAATTTCAGAAAGCAGTCGACACTATCCGTCACCTCCTCCCGAAGGGCACAGTCATCGATAATGAAAGCATCCCTTGGTTCGCGATGGCAATAAGCGGAGCGGCGCCTATGCTTTCGTGTGGTTTCTGAAGAAAACCAAACTCCTCGACACCGCGCGTATCACCCCGCCGGCGCTCACCGCTATCACACTCCTCATCGCCGAGAGTGACCCCAAGACCAAAGACCGGATGATCCGGCTGGTTTTGCAATTGCTGAAACGATAGACATTCAGATATCAGAAAATAAAACACCCGACACCCTGGGTGTTTTTGGTTTCCCGAGGCTTTACTTTGGGGATTTCTGGCGGTATACTGAGGGTATTGTTGGCGTAGCGAAGTTTTTTCAGCTATGCACAGAAAGTTTATACAATTTGACTTGTATAAACTAAAACAGCGCTATAGTTTAGAGTAATGTTTCTGTATAAATACTACCATTGAAGGATGGCTCGGTTTGACGCGTCCGGGGACGATCAAGTTTATCGAGCGTCTCATCAAGGCAGGAATACTCACACTTCATCGTAAAGGAGAGGGGAGTCGCGCCTCCCTCTACGCTCATAAGGAATACATCGAAATTTTTGCCGAAAAGAAATAAATGTATTCCCCCCCTCCTGAGCTGAGGAGTCCGCCGCGGCGGAGGGGTGACCTGCCCGAATCGCTCCGCGAAACGGTGCGGGCGGGGGTTGGGTTGCGTTTTCTGCTTCCCCGAGGCTTTACTTTGGGGATTTCTGGCGGTATACTGGGAGTATTGTTATCGTAAGGATTGTTTGTATTATCGTGAATGAAAGGTATAAATTAGCAAGGATAGTTTTAAATTATGTCCAGGATAAAAGGTGTCCATAGAGTTGAACTTCCCCGGGAAAAGCTCGAAAAATACGGAGTGGCGAAACTAGCGGACTATGAACTTCTCGCGATTATTCTTGGATCAGGAATCAAAGGTTTGAATGTCATCAATCTTTCGAAAAGGGTATTGAAAAAAATACGAACTGATGGCGTTGGTAATATGACATTTGCAAAGTTGCTTGATGAAAGAGGTCTCGGTAAGGCAAAGGTCTCGCAGATAATAGCGTTTTTTGAGCTTGGCAAACGATTACAGTCCGAGAGGAATCCGGAGATTTTTTCAGCCGAGGATGTTTGGAAGCTTTGTGTCGATATCCGGAATTCAAAAAAAGAACATTTCGTGGCATTTTATGTTGACACGCAGAGCAGACTTATCGAGAAGCAGATAATATCCATCGGCACGCTTGATTCAAGCCTTGTTCATCCTCGTGAAGTTTTCGAACCAGCAATCTCACTTCATGCCGCGAGTGTTATTATCGCCCATAATCATCCATCGGGAAATCTTGAGCCGTCCATGGAGGATGTCGAGATAACAAAGAGACTTATTCATGCCGGGAAAATATTGGGGATA
>JBAWZR010000076.1:0-2825 GCA_037142915.1 Candidatus Moraniibacteriota bacterium | reverse complement strand
ATTGCTTCAATCGACCCTCAACCGAGCCATTGGTAAAACCGATTTTCACATACCCAGGCATAGCTTCGTTAGTAAGGATATAGATGATTTCTGGCATAAAGTCTTACTTTAAATCTAACTCCCCCCACTCGCTCCAATCGCTCTGCTCGCATTTGCTCCAATTGTAGGTTTTCTCGCTATTCATAAGCCACTCGCCGTTTCTTTCAATTGCAATCCCGCCGAAGATATCCTTTCGGTTCTGTTTTGAGAGCCACGCCCGCAAAGCTTCCGCTTTGTATTTCGTAGAAGATTTTCCCTCACGGTCGGTCGCATCCTTCACTTCGAAAATCCCGATACGCCCATCATTCAATTGAACGATATAATCGGGATAAAAAGTAAAAATACTAGCTTCATATTCATACCGGATGCCGAAGTAGTCCTGTTTGTTTTCTCCATTTTTCCACCACCAAACAATGCTCTCGGCGTGCTCATCAAGAAATTTCTCAAAATGTTTTTCCGGCTCCGAGCGATCCCGATTGAGGTAGCACGGATCATACGCGTACTGTTTGAGAGACATCATCTCATCGATATGCTCATTGAAATCAAGTCTTATTGGTAACTCGAATTCATAAAACTGTTCACTCTCCTCAACTTTTCGACGCACCTCCTGCTCTTTCACCTCTTTGTAGGCTTCAACCGCTTTTGTTAGCACTCGTTCAAATATTTCCCGATTGTTTTCATGTAAAAATATCTTCTGTACCAAGAAAAATTCATCCTGCCATGCTCCTGACCCAAGAAATGTCCGAAACCAAGTGTAAATCGCCGTCTTCACAGGCGACACCGACCGTTTCATATTACGGAAAGACCCGAGATTATTCTTGATAGTCTGTTCGAAAAGCGTATTGAGATCATTCCCAGCTAATTGCAAACTCTTCATCGCATCAGGCGCGATCTCTCCCGTCAACTCGTCAAATGATTCCGCCTTCAGTTTCGTATCGGCGATGATTTCTTGTTCGTACCGTTTCACATCAAGAGAGAGTCCTTTCTTTTCAACTTGCGCCACGCATTGAACGGCTAGCGTCTGATTTCTATCTATCCCGAAAAACTCGTTCGCCACTCGCTCGAATGTCGGCGTAAAACTCGCGGTAATATCGCCATAATCGGCGCGCGCCTTGTAGTATGAGCCGAGTTTAATCGGTGAATACTCCTCGACACGGAAAGCATGCAGGTTTTTGATAATGTTCGGGTTGTATTCTTCTTTCTTCACCAAGATGCTCTCCACATTGGTATAAATGTAGCCGGTATTGAGAATTTCTTCAGCGTAATGTTTCTGCTCCGGCATTCGCAAAATACGCCCGACGGTCTGGATTTCGAAGGTCTCGCTTTTTGATTCGCGGAACTTCACTAAAATATGTGCCCGTGGACAATCCCATCCCGTATCGATGGCTTGCTTGAAAATGAGAAACTCGATTTCATTGTCGGGCTCCGATATCCAATCCAATTTCTCCGACTTCTGCTCTGATAACCAAACAGCTAATTTTCCATTCTTCTCCGTCACATTCTTCTTGGCGAGAAAAGATCTAACTGCGGCGATCTTATCCTCGCCCGCCCGTGCCGTGGGAATTTGCACTAACACCAACGGATTGATATTTACCCCCGCTCGCCCAAACGCTTCAATAATAGCCAGCCGCTTTTGATATGCCGCTTCAAGTACGACTTCCTGCGAATCCGTTTCATCAGTTGCAATTTTCCCGATACCGTCATTGATAATCAGCTCTTTTTTAATCATCCCTTCATCAATAACATCCTGCGGGTTCACTTTGACAAACCCCGCCGACTTATCAGCGATCTCATCAATACTCGGCTTGAGCTTGGGCGTCGCGCTCATCTCAATCACCACATCGGCATCGATTTCATCACGCAATTCATTTGTACGCTCCGCTGTCGATCCGATATGACTTTCATCAATAATCAAGATGATTTGCCGTTGTTCTCTTGTCTTTGCCAACACATCGCGAAAATTTAATTTCTCGCCATCCTTCATCAAAAGATTCTTCCACTCGCCGTTGGATTTTGAACGCAACTTTTCCTAATTCGCCACCACCACTTCGTTGCGAACAATTCGCTCGCGACTACCGCCAAACTCTTCTTCAACGAGCGTCACGCGAGGTGATCCGCCAAAAATCCGCTCGAGACTGTGCTTGCTCTGCAATTGCAAATCGCCCTTACCAATACTCATCCACACAAAACACAAATCGACATCAGGTAACTCGCGAATCAAACTCTCGATAAACTTAGCCGTCACTACCGTTTTGCCACTACCGGTCGGTGCTTGAAAAACACATATTTCCCCGATACCCGGACGTTCCAAAAGATGCTTCACCGAATCGGTCAATTGATCGACTGCCTTTTGTTGATACACTTTGAGATTAATATTCATAAATTTCTTCGTAAATATCGAGTATTTTTTGCGGAATAGGTTCAAGTTGCACACCCTCCCACCGATTAAAATCATGCTCGTCCAAACCGAGCGGATCAAGCGTGAAGCAATACAAAATCTTTTCCCCCGCCATCGCATCGAGAGCCTTTTTGAGCGACTTCAAACCGTTTCGTTCGAGCGCGTAATATACCGCCATCACTTTTCCGTGTTGTGTGAAAATTCGATATTCGTCAGTTTTTTTCGTTTCATCAAAAATGCCCTCGCGTAAACAGAGAAGCTCCGTGCATTCCTTAGTGATACGCATTTTGAGGTCATCTTTATTGATACCTTTTTTGACAAATTGAGTTTTGAAATATTTAAGATTTCCACCCAAACCATCAATCCTCCCTCTTTTTGGTTTTTCGTA
>JBAWZR010000075.1:0-2888 GCA_037142915.1 Candidatus Moraniibacteriota bacterium | reverse complement strand
CTAGAATAAGCCGGCTAAAACATCATCTAGGTCATCTATCGAGCGCTGCCCAAGTCCGTCGAGCTTGCGTGCTGGATGCCGGAGTTCCGATTCCACCCGTCGAGTGGCATCGCTCGGGCGAATACCATGAAGAATATTCCCGTTAACGGCAACATTGACTCCCTGCTTGCAAAACCGGAAACAGTCCGGCGTGGCAACTACTTCTACATCGTCATTTGACTCGAAAGAGTGCTTCAAACAAGCGTGGACTTCCTTCGCTCCCCGCTCGCAACAGGTATCATGCACGCACACTTTAATATTGTCTTTCTTGATCATAAAAATATCGTCATTTACAACTTCAAATAGCCTCTTTTGACAATACAGTATCCCCTCCAATCCGTAAACGGCCGACTCTTGCTCTTTTGGCAATCCTTGCTATACTAAGGTCAAACCCTATCTGAGTAATGGGCTTTTGTTTTGTTTATATGCCGCGTTCGTCTAGCCCGGTTAGGACGCCCTGGTTTTTCAGCCAAAGGCTGACCACCCTCTGGGTGGCATCCTGGAAATCGAATTTCGTCGATCTATGTTCTACACATATGTTCTCAAAAGCACTCTGAAAGAATACTATTATATCGGTAGTACTGAGGACTTACGGAAAAGGCTCCAAGAACACAACTTAGGCAAAACAAAATCAATCAAACATCTCGTACCCTTCACACTCGTATACTACGAAGCGTACGCTAGTAAGACGTTCGCGAGAAAAAGAGAGCTTGAATTGAAAAACAACAGCTTTAAAAAGAAAGAGTTACTTGATAGAATAGAGTAAAGTACATGCCGCGTTCGTCTAGCCCGGTTAGGACGCCAGGTTTTCATCCTGGAAATCAGGGGTTCAAATCCCCTACGCGGTACAAATAACAACTTTTATGCTCGCACTCAGTATCGAAACATCCTGCGATGATACGGCGGTGGCAATTGTCGAGCTGGACAAAAAGACGCAATCCATACGCGTGGTCGCAAATATGTTGTCCTCGCAAACCGCGCTCCACGCAGCGTGGGGAGGAGTCGTCCCGATGCTCGCCGCTCGCGAACACAGCCGAAATATCCAACCGCTCCTCACGGCGGTTTTTGCCGAAGCCACACTCACGCCTGGCGATATCGACCTCGTCGCGGTCACGGCCGGCCCCGGGCTCATCCCTGCACTCGTCATCGGTGTCCAAACCGCCAAGACACTCGCCTACCGTTGGCACAAACCCCTCCTTGGGATTCATCATATCGAAGGGCATATTTATGCGAACTTTATTGGTGAGAATACAACCCAACCCGACACATTTCCATTGTTGGCGTTAGTGGTATCGGGTGGGCACACGCAACTCATTGTGATGCGCGATCATTTTAATTATGAAATTCTCGGCGAGACGCAGGACGATGCGGTCGGCGAGGCCTTCGACAAGGTCGCCAAAATGCTCGGCCTCGCTTATCCTGGTGGGCCAGCAGTCGCACTCCGTGCTAGCAAATTCCAAGCATCAAATTCCAATTTCCAAAAATCAAATTCTCAATCAGACCTCACTCTGCCCCCCCGCCAGAATGACTCTGTCGGGCTGGTCTCCTCAACTGATGGGAGGGGGTCAATCACGCTTCCGCGGCCGATGATCAATTCCGGTGATTACAACTTTTCTTTCTCCGGCATCAAGACCGCTGTGCTCTACGCGTTGCAAAAACAAACAGCTGAAACACTCGCCGATGAAAATTTCATCAACGCCGTCTGTGGTGAGTTTCAAAATGCCGTGGTCGAAGTACTCGTGTCCAAAACCAAACAGGCTATCGAGGAGTATACTCCAAAAACCGTCGTCATCGCCGGTGGCGTCTCGGCTAACGTACATCTACGTGAACAACTTGCGCAGATGATTTCTCACCGTTTTCCCGACACTACTTTTCTCACCCCCGAATTCAAATATTCCCTCGACAACGCTGCGATGATCGGTTCAGCCGCGCTCCTCCGCTGGCAGCAGCTATCCGATTCAGACAAAGAACAAGCGCTCGCCACCTGGCAAACGCTCGAACCAAACGCGAATCTGAAACTGCAAATATTATAAATATATAAATACAAAACCTGGATCCCCGGGTCAAGCCCGAGGATGACATCTTTCAAATCAATCCTTCTTTTTCAACCGTATATCCTCGTAGGTCGTACTGAGAGGCTTTTTAAAAAAACTCTCCCAAAGATAATTCATCATATACAGCAGGCCCGTCTTCAAAATGCCCTGCTTCACAAACCGCCGCCCGGAAGCATATATCGGGAGAGCAAAAGTCCACTTCACCGTACCTATCCGATGCATCCGCCGTCCTATATCGATATCTTCACCATAAAATTCAATCGAGGTATCGAAACCGCCGATCTTCTCCATCGCCTCCCGACGCAAAACGAAATTCCCACCCTGTAACATCGAGCCATTCTTAAATAGAAATTCACTCATCTTGTCGAAAACAAATCCGACGATATAGAAAAGTCGCGAGATAGCCCGGGTATACAATGGCGCGTCATAAAATATATGCGGGCCGCTCAATGCGACCAACTTCGAATCGCGATTAAATTCATACTTCACCTTCTTGAGCCAACCGACCGGCATCTTGGTATCCGCGTCGATATTAGCGATAAGCTCTCCGGTCGAGGCGAGGTATCCCGCCCGACGCGCCCACACCAAACCCTTGCGGGTCTCGTCCGCCACCTGCACGCCGGGAAAAGATAAGGCGATTTCCTTGGTCTTATCAACACTCGCATTATTGACTACGATCACTTCTGTATCCCACTCACCGGCATTCCTCGCTATCTCGCTGGTCACCGCCTTCAGACAAACGCCGATAACCTCTTCTTCGTTATAGGCTGGAATTACAAAGCTGATTTTCATACG
>JBAWZR010000074.1:0-3014 GCA_037142915.1 Candidatus Moraniibacteriota bacterium | reverse complement strand
CCACATCATCTTTGGTTATGTGAATATCACCAAAAACCGCATCCACTTGACGCTGCGTCCGATCATCGATCCTCTCGACGGATTGTTTCACTAATTGAAGATCTTCTTGTACTGATTGGACTTTTTCATCAAGCACTTGAATGTCAGCCTTAAGTTCTGTGCGAGCACTTTGAATATCCGTTTCCAGCTTAGTTTGAACATCCTGCAAATCTTGGTGAGCATATTCAAAACCCTTGGCAACAATTCGCGCCAAGTTATCGACTTCTTCACTGATCTCAGATTTAAACTCGGTACGAATAGCCTTGGCTTCTGATTTAAGCTCATTTCGAATACTCTGAGCCTCGGTCTTGAACTCGGTACGAATAGCCTTGGCTTCTGATTTAAGCTCATTTCGAATACTCTGAGCCTCGGTCTTGAACTCGGTACGAATAGTCTGAAAACCATCAACGACAAGCTTCGTCAGTTTCTCGATCTCTTCTTTTGTAGAAGTTTTAATTTCTTTGTCCATACGATTTTTATTATTCTTTACAGCCTATTTCATTCCTATTGTATCTTGCTGGTAACCCGATTGTCAACGCGCACGCACACATTCCACGGTAACTCTATTGGCAGATACAAGAAATCGGGACTCCCGTGTAAATACACACTTCTTATCTCACATTTCAAACCATACGCCTTACAATGAGAAAGTAAACCAAAATAAGAATCAAGAATTTTCCTGAAGTCGCTCGGCGAAATTTTCCCCAAGTCGAGTTTGTTTTCAGTCGATTTAATCGCTCTAAACATCCTCTTCTTACTTTTATCTCTCAACAGTATCCCGTTGGACACAATGATTGAGCCGCAAAAATCGATACCCCACTTCAATTTGCGAAAAACTGTCTTTCTCAGAGGCAACTCGAGAACGAGTCGCTCATGCAAAAACTTCCTGATTGCTCGCACCTGTTCAAAAAGTTTTTCTTCATCATTCCCGAGAATCACAAAATCATCGTTGTATCGGACATACTGGCTTTTCAAAACCAGATCGTTTTCAACGAATCTGTCCAATTCATTCAGATACACATTGGCAAAAACCTGACTGGTGATATTCCCTAATGGCACCCCTGTGCCAGTATCGGTATGGAAACTTCTCACAATACCTTCCAACAAAGCGAATATTTTTTCATCGCGGATTTCTTTTCTTAGAAGATCAAGTAAAATTTCATGGTTAATATTTTCGAAGTACTTGCGAATATCACATTTGATCGCCCAACATCTTTTCCTGTACCTCCGGATAAGATATATCTGCTTTTGGAGTGTCGCCACCGCCCGGTGCGTTCCCTTCCCCTTCCTGGAAGAAAAAGAGTTTTTTATGAAAAGCGGTTCGTATATCGAACACAAATATGTATAGAGAGCCTGATGGATCACGCGATCCCTGACTGTTGCCTTATAGATGTCCCTCTTTTTCGGGTCTGATATCCTGAAATAGGAGTATCTGCCATGTGAATAATTCCCTGTTTTGAGTTCATCGCACAACAAAAATATATTGTCCTCCAGATGCCTCTCGAATTCCATTACATCTTTTTTTCGGTTTTTCCCCCGCCTATACGACCACCATGAATCCAAAAGGTTCTCGACACATATCAATTCGTCATAATCAAAACCCATATGAATAGCGATAAAAATTTTCAACAACTCGAAATCCCGCTCCTAAAAAACTCTATGAATTGTATCGATATGCTCACAAATCAATCTCCGTATTTCCCAAACACGAACGCTACAGTCTGGGAGAAAAAATCGAAACGACTATTCTCGAGGCGATCGAGCTGACCATCACCGGCAACTCCCAACCAAAAAACTTCAAAGATAGTTATCTTATGAAAGCCAATGTCAAAGTGGAAGTCCTGAAAATCCTGTTCCGCCTCTCTTTGGATAATGACTTCATCAACCAAACGCAGTACATCCAAACGGAAGAATACCTCCAAGAATCTGGCCGAATGCTGGGCGGCTGGATAAAATACCTACACTCAGACTTCGTGAAGTACGAGCAAAAAAATGAGGAAGAAAAACCGAAAAAGTAATCGCTCAACCCGTCCCAGCACAAGGGATTAGATAAACTACGGGAGAGGCGGAGACCCAGATTGTCATTCGCATTATCAGGATCATTCGCATTGACATTCAACTGCCGATCATCCGGATTCCAGTTCGCGTTCACGACACGAGCACCGGAGCGGTCCCGCCTCTTATAATCTTTCCTTGTCCGTTGTGCCTTCGCTCATCGCGATGTATCAGGACGACACCGTCGCCCGAAGGAAAGATTGTAGTTTTTGGTATGGCGAATCCAACCCATTACCAGAGCGTTTTTACCCACGCTCTCGTCTTTTTGATTGGAAATCGTTTTGGGTAAACCGACGGAATCGGTCGTACTGACCCAAATCCAATACCAAATCCAAAATGCAAAAGAAAAAAGAAAAAAAGAAAAAAAGAAAAAGAATCCAAAGCAAATCCAAAAGTTTCAAAGTCTAAGCTAACTTTTTGAAACTACGGGAGAGGCGGAGACCCAGATAGACATGCGCATCAGCAGGACCATGCGCATAGACATACAACTGCCGATCACCCGGAATCCAGTACGCGCTCACGACACGAGCACCGGAGCGGGAGTCGAGCAATCGGGCATAGCTCATACTTTTCGCATCCAGATGTTCTCCCGTCTTGTCAAAATACATTTTTTGTTGGAGTATATATTCCTCGAGAGAGTTGCCTTCGGCTTGAATAGTAAATTTTTGTCCGTTGATTTCGACTTCGCAATTGACCGGCAATTCCTCGTTGTCAGCAATCCGACGATTGACTTCCGCTTCATCGAGGGTGGTCACGGCCATAATATTTTTGTTTCGCGTCGCTTTGAGGATGGGGTGATCTTCGATGTTTGGGATGGAATGCGTCAAGACGATGCGGTATTCCGGAGCCGAGGGATTCTTCATTTCGGTGAAGTTGCCTCCGGCTTCGAAATTAGGACTTCGATAGGTCGCGGCGACTTT
>JBAWZR010000073.1:0-3020 GCA_037142915.1 Candidatus Moraniibacteriota bacterium | reverse complement strand
AGCGATACTGAATTTTTGTTATTCCCTCTTGTGTGACTTCAATCGGTTGAGTGTAAGCATTCCAAGTCGTGCCATTATTGAGAGAGTATTGAGTTGTATCAACACCACTGCCGTTTTCGTTATCTGTTGCTGTCAGGGTTACTGTCACATCGCTCGTGTACCAGTTATTACTCCCCTGGGTTCCTGTGATGTTAGGCGTGGTAGTTGGAACAATTGTATCTTCGGCCACACCCGTCACTGTCTTGTCGTCATTTAATACTAACGCAAACGATTGCTCTTGATCTTTCGTCGTCGTGCCGATGAAGTTGACAGTTGATTCCTCTGCCTCGTTGGCCGTGTCTCCCTGCGAGATATTCACGCTCTCCACACGGAAGTCGCCATTCCCCGTGCCCTGTGTCTTCACCGTATACTTCCCCTTCTCTGGATTGGGGATGGTCACCCACTCGTTTTCGGTATTGGGATCGGTATCGTTCGGGTCGAGGTGGTAGCGGGTATAGAACGCGCCAGGAATCTCGTCAAAGGGTTCGGCGGGATTATCGAAGTTCGCGCCCATTCGTTTGCCATCTGGTGCGATAATCTGCACATTCACCGGCGAGTACACATTGAAGAGCAAGATATTGGGTATAGCAGTATCATTCACAAAATCACAATCGGTTTTCCCTGTGAACTTCTTGAAAACAAGACACTGGGCTTGCATCGGGAGGTCACCATGACCCGCGACCAGGGATTGCTCATCAGTTGCAGTGATATCAGTAGCGCTCGCAGTAGGCACGGTGGTGTCACCTTTGCCATATTCCAAACCCCGATCCGTTGAATTATCTTCAAAATTTTCCGGCTCGCCATCCACCCATTTGCCCAAGAGCGAGGTAATCGTCGGCTCCAGTCGAAATCGCGCGATCGTACTCTTATCATCCTTCACCTCTCCCACAACATTGGTAAACCGCACCGCCTGCAGTTTCGCGACAGCAGATGAATCGTTCAAATCTTCTAGAAAAGTATTCCTCGGATAGTTGGTCGGGTAGTTGCGCACTCTGCCCGTATCCGCATCAATGAGATAATTCGTATCCGGTAGCAGGTCTCGCACCGAGAGGACTTTGGCTTGGATATATTTCTGCAAGTCGTCATAGCCGGCATGTTTTGCTTCGACGCTGAAATGATATCGAACAATCTTACTCTGTCTATCAAGAAACCCCTCTCCACCCTCCCATCTCAAATACGCCTCGGGCGAGCCGTGGTGAGGAGCACCCAGTGTGATGAGTTGATCGATGTCATCGTGATATCCATTCCCTTCGATATATGATCGCACCACGAGGCCACCCATACTATGTGCCACGACATCCACTTTCGTCAGTCCCGTTTGTGTCCGTATAGTACTCAAGCGCGATGCCAACAGTTCCGCCGTATACGCATTGCTCTGGCGCCAATCATACGGGAAGCTGAAGAGGTTCTTCCCCTTCTCATATCCATTTCGTTCCAATGATGCCACGAGGTCATCATAGGTGTGGAGGATCGGGTCGAGCACGAGTTGCCCATTGATAGCTTGCGATGAACCCATTACCCCCGGCACGATGAGGAGCGGATCGGCGATGAGGCTCCCCGCTCGCCAACCCTCCAAAACATAGTCCCCATGCAATTGCGCATGACGGAAAAAAGCTTCATCGTTATTGAGGGCGATCTTCTCACCATACCAGTTATTCTTCAGATAGATTCGGCGGTTGCATTGTGCGGACGAGATCTCTTGGCCGTAACAATATACGGTTGATTGCAATGCTTTGCCCTGTTGATTGTCTGCCAGATTAGAATTGATCACATTGAGGAAATCCTCCCAACTGTCCCACTCTGGATCACTTTCGTCATACTGAAAGTCGGCTCTCACCGAGATATCCATGCCTTGGGTATCGATGAAGGAAGTATTCTCGATATGGAGTTTTCCCCCGAGGTAGGTCAGCACCGGCACCATATTGTCACACATTTCAGCAGCGAAAACCGTTGGAGTAAAAAAGGATGAATTGTTTGCCTGATAGACACAGGGCTCTTGCCAAAACTTCCCGGCACCGCGTATCTCCACATAGCGCCATCGCGAGACAGTATTGATGTAGGTATTTTGAAATGATATCGAAAACCGACGGTTACCATCGGCTTTGAATACAATTGGCTCACTCTCGGTTCCCTCGGCGATGATACTGCCATGATTTACAGTGAGCGTATCGCCATTGATATGCACCGTCGCTCCCGACTCGATCGTGAGTATGGCTGTATTGGTGATGAGGATTGGTTTGCTAAAAACGAGGTCGTCGGTTTTTTTCCAGGTCGTATCTTCATCAATATATTCGTATTCATCGTGCATCCGTGCCAGATATTCTTCATCCGTTTCCGCTGATGAAGACTTCCAAGAAACCAAAAACAGAGCCACCGCAAACAAAACCAAACCAATTCGCTTGCTCTTCCGGTATCCAGTCATAGTCTATGCCAATTAGTCTTGAAGTACTCTCATAAATTTCCGACGAACGAAGTCGAGCACGGTGATTGCTACCAAGCCGATGTTGATGTATGGCCAGATGTACAAAGAGAACTCGAAGAGCCACATTACATTAAAAAAAACAGAAAATCTATAATCAACATTATCATGAACAATAATTTGTCCAAGCAATGACGCTACCGTTAAACTCAATAGAATGTTTTTTGTTTTCCAATACAGCACTAAAACTAAAACGAGAGCAATAGCTAAACAGAACAACATCAATTTCAAACTCAAAGCTGGATCTGAAAAAAACATAGCGTTAGTCTTTTAAAAAATTACCTCCCTCTCTAAATTAGCGGGTGTTTTTGGTTTTGTCTACCAAATCATCTAAAAAAGCGCCGCAACCCTTTATTTCTGAGGAGCATACTCAACTCTAATATTCCAGACTCACAACTAACTGAAGGCTACTCACCTTCCTCCAATCGTCGACGGCGTTCATCAAGAGTCTCGCCTTCGTATGTCCAATAAAGCGTCCCCGCTACTCCTCGTTTATATGCAA
>JBAWZR010000072.1:0-3049 GCA_037142915.1 Candidatus Moraniibacteriota bacterium | reverse complement strand
TTGGCAATAGAGTCTCGGCCGAGGTCGGTAGTACCGCCTGATTTACGATGTGCCATATATATGCAGTCCTTCCATACTTGGCACATTTCTTCGTTGCCAGCTCCGGTACTCGACGCCGTACGAAATGTACGGCTTACTCCGTTCCTCACTGGCGCCTCGAACTGCACTCAAGTATGAAAGTCCTTTAGATACAATTTGAATAATAAATATAAAGAGAAATATTTTCGAGGACCATAACCCTCGAAAAAAACGCCTATCCGGACGCTTATGTGAGTAGTATAGGGAATGATCGGTGTTTTGTCAATAATAGCTTGTCAGAAAGGGAAAAATAAGGTAGATTGGAAGTAACGACAGAAGGTAATTCCCCCTCTCCTTGGATAAGGAGAGGGTTGGGGTGAGGTTTGAAAAACAGAAATCAAACTCAACCGCCCCTCAGTCCCCTCCTCATCTGAGGAGGGGAGGAATGCAATCTTTATATTTTTTTTGCTTTTTTATGTATACATTGGCAATTCGTGCTTTAAAGTGGGGATTTATTTTTTTTGTTATCCTCGTAGTAGGTGGTATTGGAAGTGAGATCTTGGATCATTGGGTGATCCCGAAGTTAACGGTGAACAGCACTTTCAAGAATTGGGGGTTCTTGAAAAAGGTGAATGAATCGACAACAATTATCAATAATACTCAACAACTCACGGTGACCGAAGATGATTCGATCGAAAAGATTGCTTCGTCAGCGGCGAGTAGCGTGGTCAATATCGTCAGCATTGAAAAAAACGCGCCGAATATAGTTTCAAATAAATTGAAGAGCAGTACACTTGCGGGTCAGTCGCTCACTGCCTCGGGGATGATTTTGGCTAATGACGGTTTGGTAGCGACGTATCGCACAGCGATCATCGAACAGAACGCCGAGTATGTCGTGTTGCTTCCAAATGGCGTGACCTATCCGGCGACTTTGGCGGGTATCGATCCGTTGACGAACATCGCTTTTTTGCGAATTAATGTGACTGGGTTGTCGTCGATAGCCTTTGCTAATTCGGACGATATGCACCCCGGAAAGAAATTGATCCTGATGGCGAATTCGGCTGAGGAATACCGCAACCGTTTTTCATTGACACTTTTGAGTAATATCAATAAGAGTTTTAATGTGACGGAGAAGACGGTCGCTTCGAGCGAACAGTGGGAGGGTGTATTCGAAGTCGACGACGCTTATACGGGCGTGTACTTGGGTGGTCCAGCAATTGATTTTGGTGGCGAACTGGTGGGCTTGGTGGGCAGTGCGCATCTTGACAATCAGACATCGTACTTTCTCCTGCCAGCCAATGTGGTTAGGCAATCATTCGATCGATTCGTGCAGGGACAATTAACTCGTCCAACATTGGGTGTGTACTATACGACGATCACCCCGACCTATGCCCTGTCGCATCATCTTACTCGCGACCGAGGTGCGTTGATCGGTGCGCCGCAGGTATCTGGGTTGGTAGGTGTAGCGGTCTTGGCAGGGTCGGCGGCAGAGAAGGCGGGTTTGCGTTCGGGCGATACGATCATCGCGATCAATGGTAAAGAAATCAATTTGGACTCTCCGTTGAGTAACACGGTAGGAAACTATCATATCGGCGATACGCTCGATATGCTCGTCATCCGTGACGGCAAAGAAATCCACATTCCGGTGAAGTTGTAAGTTAGGTATGAAAACACTGGATTTTTCTTTTGAACAACAATTGCAACAACAAGCAGGAACACCACGGTATATTATTGGCATTGATGAGGTGGGTCGTGGTCCACTGATCGGGCCGGTGGTGGCTGGGGCAGCGTGTTTTCGCGTGCAAGATTTTGGTGTGACGGATGAACAGTTGCAAGAGATGCAATTGATTCGGGATTCGAAACTCCTGACCGAAAAACAGCGCGAGAGTGTGTTGCCGATTATCGAAAAATATTTTTGGACGGCGACGGGGAGTGCGAGTGCGGAGACGATTGACCGGATCAATATTCTCGAGGCGTCATTCCTCGCGATGAAGGAAGCGGTGAGCGCTTTGCGTCGGGTGATGATGCAGGAGACAGGGACGAAGATTGGGGACGATGAGATTATTCTACTTGTTGATGGCAATCAAAAAATTCCCAATTGTTCGTTGAAACAAGAAACAATCGTAGGTGGGGATCGAAAGATTAAATCTATCTCGGCGGCATCGGTGGTGGCGAAGGTGATGCGAGACCGACTCTTGCTCGAGTATGATGCACAGTGGCCGGAGTATGGCTTGGCTCGACACAAGGGGTATGGCACCAAAGAGCATATGGCGGCTCTGGAAAAGTTCGGGCCATTGCCCGAGCATCGGCAGAGTTTTCGACCCGTCGCACAGGCGAGTATTCGGTTTCGCGAGTTGGGAATCATCCGTTAGCACTCACTCGTCTCGTTTGCTAAAAATGAAATTTTCTTGTATCCTCTAAAGAGTAAGTTTTTTGTATTTTTTATGGCTCAGGATTATTACGCGATGCTCGGCGTGGCCAAGGGCGCTTCGGCGGACGAGATTAAAAAAGCTTTTCGCAAATTGGCGCACCAACACCATCCGGACAAATCGGGTGGAGATGAGGCGAAGTTCAAAGAAATCAACGAAGCCTATCAGGTGTTGTCCGATCCGAACAAGCGCGCTCAATACGATCAATTCGGACAGACATTCAATGGGCAGGGGGCTGGAGCCGGAGCGGGTCGCTCGGGGGGTTTTGATTTTAGCGGATTCAATGGCGGCGATGCCAATGGGTTTCATTTTGATTTCGGTTCGGGTGGTGGTTTTGAAGATCTATTTTCGGATGTGTTCTCTGGCGGAGGACGACGGCGCACTCGGCGTGGTGCAGATGTGCAGGTGGATGTGGAGATTTCTTTCGAGGAAATGGCAGAGGGTGTTGAAAAAGAAATCCGTGTTCGTAAATATAATCGGTGTGAGACGTGTCAGGGGAATGGCGGAAAACCAGGATCAAAAGAACAGACCTGCGCCACCTGTCATGGTCAAGGTCGAGTGCAGAGAACTTTTCAAAGTATCTTGGGAGCGTTCGCGCAGGC
>JBAWZR010000071.1:0-3443 GCA_037142915.1 Candidatus Moraniibacteriota bacterium | reverse complement strand
GATCGGCCCGGGGATATGGAATACTTGTTGTCATTTATTCCAGTGGATATTGGTGTGGTGACGAATATTTCTGGTAGTCATTTGGAATTCTTTGGCACTCTCGCGGCGATCGCCAAGGAGAAGGGGCTGATATTGACCGAGCTCGATCGGGAGGGTGTGGCTATCGTGAATGCTGACAATCCGTATACCGTGAAACTCTTGAAGAAAACCAAAGCGCAAACGGTCTTTTCGTATGGTTTTGATGAAAGTGCAACACTGCGAGCGGAGAGCGTGCATTGGCAGGAATCGATGTTCGATGGGTTGTTGTTTCGCCTGCGGTATGAGAGCAAGGTGCTACCAGTGCGGTTGCCGTTCGTGATCGCTCAGCATCATATCCCCGCGGTGTTGGCGGCGATGGCGGTCGGACTATCGCTCAAACTGAATCTCGTGGAGATGACGCAATCTCTCGCGGAGTTTCGTTCGTTGTCAGGGCGGATGCGTCCACTCGAGGGTGTGAATGGGAGTGTGGTCATCGATGATACGTACAATTCCTCGCCAGCTTCGCTCGAATCGGCTTTTCAGACATTGCAATCAGTACCTGCCAATCGGCGCGTGGCTATCTTGGGCGATATGCTCGAGTTGGGTGCGACGAGTGAGCGTGATCACAAGCGGGTGGCGGAGTGGTTGCAACAATACAGCGTAGAGCGGGCGATACTGGTCGGCACGCGGATGCGCAAGGCGTATGAAGAATTATTAAAGATGGGTTGGTCGGAACATCAAGTCTGGTGGCTCGAGTCGCCGGTGCGGGCGGGGGAGATTGCGACGCAGTGGATCGTGCCGGGTGATGTCGTCCTCTGCAAGGGTTCGCAGGGCATGCGAATTGAGATCGCCGTGAAAACGCTCTTGGCGCACCCTGATCAAGCCGATGAGCTCCTCTGCCGACAATCTTCAGAGTGGAAGGCTCGGGCTTTTCAGTCTGTCTGAGTTTGGCTTGACAAAATAGGAAAAAAGCGCATACTTTATTCGAGACGAAAAAGAACTTTTCTTAGTTCTCGATGAGATGTGTGTTTGTGTTATGTTTTAAAAATTTAAGAGGTGGAAAAAATGGAAAAACGAAAGTGGAATATGGTGTTGTGGGGATCTGAAATTGAGGGTATGGTAGGAATTGTAGCTATTGAAGGATGTTCTCTTATGGACACTCATTTGATTAGTCAGTATATTTGTGAAAAAACTGGTCTAGAATTAGCAGTCGATGATTTGACCGGTATCGGAGCATATTGTTTTCTTGCTTTCAAAGCCGAAGGTCTCCCTTATGAAGAAGGTGAATCAAATGATGAGGTGACAGCAATTCAAGAAGATATTCTCGAAGCAATTCAAAGATTACGAGTTTGAAATGAAGAGGTATCAGCGGGATACGACAAGGATATCCCGCTTTTTTATTGGTTATTTTTTGCTTTTAGGAGGAGATATTTTAGAAGTTAGCACTCGGACTTGACGACTGCTAATCTTTTGCTATACTGAATATGTTATTGGTAACGAAGTATAAAAAGTAATCATAAAATTATGGCAAAGATATTGGGTATTGACTTAGGGACGACGAACTCGGCGATGGCGATCGTGGAGGGTGGTTCGCCGAGTATTTTGGAGAACAAGGAAGGCAATCGCACGACCCCGTCGATGGTGGCGGTGTCCAAGACCGGTGAGCGGTTGGTAGGGTTGCTCGCCAAGCGACAGGGTGTGACCAATCCGGAGAATACCCTCTTCTCGATCAAGCGATTGATCGGACGACACTTCAACGATGAAGAGGTGCAGCGCGATACCAAGACGCTCCCATACAAGATCGTGAAGGCAGGCGAGGGTGTGAAGGTTTTGATGGGGAACAAGGAATACACGCCGCAGGAAATCAGCGCGATGGTGTTGAGCAAATTGAAGGCCGATGCCGAGGAGCGTTTGGGTGAGACGATCACCGAAGCGGTCATCACGGTGCCGGCGTATTTCGATGACTCACAACGCAAGGCGACTATCGAGGCGGGTGAGATCGCGGGGCTCAAAGTCCGACGCATCATCAACGAGCCGACAGCCGCCGCGCTCGCATATGGTTTCAACAAGAAGAAGGACGAGAAGATCGCGGTGTACGATTTGGGTGGAGGAACATTTGATATTTCGATTCTCGAAGTGGCGGAGGACACGGTAGAAGTGAAGTCGACCAATGGCGACACGCACTTGGGTGGTGATGACTTCGACCAACGGATCATCCACTGGGTGATCGAAGAATTCCGCAAACAGGAGGGCATCGACCTCTCCAAGGATCCGCTCGCACTCCAGCGTATCAAGGAGGCTGGCGAAAAAGCCAAGATCGAACTCTCGACCGCCAATGATACTGAAATCAACCAGCCGTTCATCACGAGTGGCGCGGACGGCCCTAAGCACTTGCTCCTCAAGATGACCCGTGCGAAATTGGAGGAACTCGTGGGCGACCTCGTGGAGTCGACCCTCGAACCGGTCAAGAAAGCATTGGCCGATGCCAAGCTCTCCGCCAGCGACATCAATGAGATCGTATTGGTGGGTGGTATGACCCGTATGCCACTCGTGCTCCAGACGGTGGAGAAGTTTTTCGGCAAGAAACCAAATATTTCCGTGAACCCAGATGAAGTCGTGGCGATGGGTGCGGCTATCCAGGGTGGTGTACTTGAGGGTTCGGTGAAGGATGTGCTCTTGCTCGATGTGACACCGCTCACATTTGGTATCGAGACGATGGGACGCATTCGCACCCCGCTCATCGATCGCAACACGACCGTGCCGGTATCGCGTTCGCAGGTCTTCTCGACCGCGGCCGACAACCAGCCGAGCGTGGAGATTCACGTGCTCCAGGGTGAGCGCGAGATGGCGGATGACAACAAATCCCTCGGACGATTTATCCTCGATGGTATCCCGCCAGCACCGCGCGGCATCCCGCAGGTCGAAGTCACTTTTGACATCGATGCGTCGGGCATCCTGACCGTGAAGGCCAAGGATAAGGCGACCAACAAAGAACAATCGATTCGTATCGAAGCCTCGACCGGACTCTCCAAAGACGAAATCGAGCGGATGAAGAAGGACGCCGAAGCTCACGCCGATGACGACAAGAAAAAGAAAGAGCTCGTTGAAGCACGCAATATGGCAGACAGCCTCTCCTACACGACCGAGAAGGCGATGAAGGATGCGGGCGACAAATTGACCGAGGATGAGAAGAAGCCGGTGCAAGAAAAACTGGATGAACTCAACAAGGTGAAGAACGGCGACGACCTCGAAGCGATCAAGAAAGCCACTGAAATGCTTTCTGCCTCTGCTCAGGGTATTGGTGAGAAGCTCTACAAAGCCGCGCAAGAAGCCGAAGCCGCCAAGGCCAAGCCGGAAGGTGACACCCCTCCAACCGGAGACGCTGCCGGTGCCACTGGCGAAGCGCCCAAGGACGCCGAAGTCGA
>JBAWZR010000070.1:0-3470 GCA_037142915.1 Candidatus Moraniibacteriota bacterium | reverse complement strand
CACCGTGCCAGCCACCCCGGTCGCCGGTCGCCTCGCCGAAGCCGCTCATGTCGAGATCGTTTCCTTCAATATCATCTACAAACTCGTCGAGGACCTCAAAAATCGTCTCTCGGCTATGCTCCCGCCCGAAATCATCCGCACCGACCTGGGTCACCTCGCGGTCCTCGCCATCTTCAAGACTGGCAAACACGATATGATCGTCGGTGGTCGCGTCAACCACGGCAAAATCGCCAAGAACGCCCTCATCGAGGTCAAACGCGAAGACGAAATTGTGGGTAACGGCAAGATCGCCGTCCTCCAAAAGGACAAGAAGGCGACCGATGAAGTCGGTAGCGGCAATGAGTGCGGCGTCACCTTCGAAGGCAATATCAAACTGGCCGTCGGCGACACCCTCATCGCCTACACCGAAGAGTCCAAGAAACGCACGCTGTAAATTTTACTCAAAAACATTAAACACAAACAAAAAACTCTCTTAACTCCTGAGAGTTTTTTGTATTCCAAAAGACCATTCCCTTCCTCTTTCCTATCATTCTTGCTAAGATGCAAATATGAAATCCCTTTCCATCCCACAACCTGTCCAGAATATTCTCCAGGCTCTCAATGAGTCTGGTTTTGAGGCGTATGCAGTCGGTGGCTGCGTGCGAGACCTCCTCCTCGACCGTACGCCCAAAGACTGGGATATCACCACCAATGCCCTTCCGGAGCAGATTCAGGTCATCTTTCCTGATAGCTTCTATGAAAACACTTTCGGCACAGTGGGAGTGAAAGTTGAGCGCTTTAGCGCGAAATCCCGCGGGGATCAAGGGAGTGAAACGACCGATCCCTTTGCGGGAGTGACCGACACTGAAGCAACTTCCGAAAAAGAAATCATCGAAGTCACCACCTATCGTACCGAGGCGGACTATTCCGACAGTCGTCATCCGGATACCATTCATTTCACGACGAGTCTCGAGGAAGATTTGGCGCGGCGCGACTTCACTATCAATGCGATGGCGCTGAAAATTAATACTGGGGATTCAGCGACAAAAGAAGCCTACGAAATTGTCGATCCTTTTCATGGCCAAGAAGATCTCACACATAAAATCATTCGCGCGGTCGGTGATCCGAATACCCGCTTCACTGAAGACGCACTGCGATTGATGCGAGCCATCCGTTTTTGGGCGGAGCTCGCCATCCCATCGACCCTCACTCAGGCCGAACCGCTTTTCGATGTAGTCGTCACCAATGCGCCGCCCAGTCCGATTATCCACAACTTATCCACACCCGTATCATCGGCGTCGGGCACAAATAACTGGCTTATTGAAGAGAAAACCTTGCAAGCCTTGAAAGAGAATGCGCCGCGTATCGCCAAAGTCTCATGGGAGCGTATCCGTGATGAATTCACGAAAATTATTATGTCGCCCAATCCGGCCGAAGGGGTTCACCTCCTCACCACCACTCGACTCATCCATCATATTCTCCCTGAACTGGAAGAAGGTCTTGGTGTTGGCCAAAACCTCCACCACGTCTACACCGTCTACGAGCACAATTTCCGTGCATTGAAGACATGTCCCTCCACCAAACTCTCCGTGCGTCTCGCCGCCCTCCTCCACGATGTCGGCAAACCCCGCACCAAGCGCGGTAATGGCCACTATTCCACCTTCTACAACCACGATCACGTCGGTGCGCGTATGACTCGCCCTATCCTCACCCGTCTCCGCTTCCCCGTCGCCGTCATCGATCACGCCACACTCCTCGTCGACAATCACCTCTTCTACTACAATGTCGATGAAGTCACCGCGGCCTCGGTCCGCCGTCTCATCGCTCGGGTCGGTCTCGAAAATATCCCCGACCTCATCCACGTCCGTATCGGCGATCGGCTCGGCTCCGGCACGCCCAAAGCCAAGCCCTACCGCCTCCGCCACTTCGAGTATATGGTCGACAAAGTCTCGCACGATGCTGTCTCGGTCAAGATGCTCAAGGTTAATGGCAAAGACTTGATGGAGAAGCTCTCTCTCACCCCTGGACCCAAGATCGGGGCTATTCTCGACGTCCTCCTGGCCGAAACGATCGAGGATGCTACACTCAATGACACCGAGAGACTCCTCGCCCGCGCCCGAGAACTTGACAAAGAAAATCTCGAAAAGCTCCGAGGGATGTCCAAAGAGAAAATAGACGAGAAAAGAAAGTCCGATACCCAAGCCATCAAACAGAAGCATTGGGTGCAGTAAAAGATGTTTTATTTGGCTAAAATAAGCTTCTTTTCACATTCTACTCAAAGCGCTAGCTTGACAAGAGTTGTTTTTGGGTGTATACTCTCACTTCAAGGTTGAGGAAACAATATCTCACTCGCTTTGAAAAATTAGCACCTTTCACTTTAATCGTCCGCCCGTCGCTCATAATACGGCAGGCACACAAGGACATCAATCGCTACGGCGAGGAGGATATTATGGGCATTGCATTATTAAGTGGGCATTGGATGGATGGCCCCTCAGCGTACTACATACAGGACGGAAACCTATATGTACAAGGTGTATGGGGGTATACACCCAACCATATGCAAATAAAGGGCTTTCGGTCATATAATCCAGCATATGACTGCCCACCCGGAAAAGAAGAAGGGTGGGAAGATGTTCCTGGAGACACTACAAAACTCCGGTTAAAAATTATAGCCGGTCTACCAAGTAAAGCTATAATCAATGAAGGGTGTTTATCTTGGGGGGACGACACCCCCAACGGAGAAATCAGGTATACAGAAAGGAGAACTGATAAGCTCCGGACATCACGAAATTTTGCCCAAGACAATGCGGAAAGTTACGCACAGCAATGTCTAGACAGGGACGTTGTTGCTGATAACAGCATAATCAAGGCAACGCTATTGCGAAGCTGGAGCAAGCGAGGCGACAAGCTGGTTACCTTTAATTGCTCAATGGAGTTAATAATGAGATAACCAGCCTCAACTAAGGGTGAGAGAATAACAAAACATCGTTACTCTCTCGCCCCTTCACTACAGGTTTCAATCTTTATAGGATTGAGTGCTGTACAGAAGAAGTCCTTTGATAATTCTCTCATCTGACAGTAGACACGGCGCCATATACAAAATATGTGACATTGTGCCTGCTATCAGGCTCGCCAATCTTGGTCGTCCCAATATCGGGTAACGAAAGATGGCAAGGGAGAGAAAATGGACGAAAAAAAGACTCAGTTAAAAGGGCTCATGCGCGTTGCAGTCCTATTGGAAAGAGAAATTCTCAAGTGCCAGCAAGAAATTGTCGGTGACCTGGAAGTTTCTAAACTGCAAGGAATAAGCGGCCGGGTAAAAAACACGCTGGAAGGACACGGCGTGACTGAAGTAAAAAACCTCTTAGAGGGAAATCTGGAAGATTTTCAAGGCCTTGGTGAAACAGGGCAACAAGAGATAAAAAGAGCTTTGGAGGAACTTTTTATGTGAAGCATTTAGGGAGAAGGTGACTAGATTGTCATCATTCTCC
>JBAWZR010000069.1:0-3508 GCA_037142915.1 Candidatus Moraniibacteriota bacterium | reverse complement strand
TTGTAGTGGCGGGTTCGTTCAGCTTTCATCCGGTGCGACGTCTTATAAGATAGCCATCTATAACAGAGATGACCCACCTAAACAGTTCACCGATTGTCTTAACGACAAATTTACAGTTAATTCAGTTACGCCCATCAATGAGCTTCAAAAAAATATCGGCGTGGTAAAGACCTGGGGATATTACAAAGGAACAGTTCGGTCAGTGGAATCGAAAATAATCGAATAGTGACACCGTAACATCCGTGCGTTATGGGAAGAAGGAAAAAACTGTCAATGGAAGAGGAAGAATTCGAACAGGAGTCGTCCAAGAGAAGCGATGTTTTTCATGGCGTGAAGCGCAGTATCGGAGCGGTGATCGCGTTGGTGTTCGCGGTCTTATTGGTATTGGGGTTTTTGGGTCTAGCCGGACCATTGGGGAGTGGGTTGGACTGGAGCATTGGGTTGATATTCGGTTGGGGTAAATGGATAACACCGTTAATCGCTCTACTGATCAGTGTTTTTTTGTTGGGTAAAAAACCAGAGGGCTGGTCGGATATTCTTCGCTTTGCCGGTTTGGGAATCGCTTTCATTAGTTTATTGGGATTGGTGCATTTTTTTTCGGCGAGCGCAGAAACGGCACTCACTCTTGCAGAACAGGGCGTGGGTGGTGGACTTTTGGGATTTGGTCTGATTTTTGTGGCAACCAAGGTGGCTGGGTCGGTGGGAGGAGTGGTTCTACTTGTGATGTTTTTCGTCGTCGGGTGTATTGCTTCGTTCAATGTCTCACTCATCCAGTGGAAGGAACGCTGGCAGGCATCACGCCAACACTCAATCGATGAACAGGAATTTTTAGAAGAAGATGTTCAGGAATTTATTGATGATGACCCTGAATCATTGGAGATTTCCGATGAGACTGTTTCGAGGAAGCGATCACTACTCAAGCGGATACCGTTTTTTGGAGGTGAACCGTCTGAGGACGGATTGTCGGCATGGGAAACTGTGGAAGAACAATCGGCCATTTCGAATGAACAGGCGCCGATGACAATGACGCATCAGGAGAATATTGATTTAGAGCAGTCGAATATCGCATCTTTCCGTTTTGCAGATGGATATCATTCTCCAGCAGATCTTTCCATAGGAGCATCTTCCAGCGAGCCGGCGAGCGCCAATAAAACGAATGGTACCGGGGAATTATTTCCTATCAAAGAAGAAATCCTTATACCAAAACAGCACAAGAGACCGCGGCAGTGGAAATTCCCACCTCACTATCTGACAGAGCGTCACTTATTGCCGCAGGAGCGTGCGGGTGGCAAAGATGAGAACGCGAGAATTATCCAAGAAACTCTCAAGCATTTCGGGATTGAAGTAGAATTTGGGTCGGCACAGCCAGGGCCCACCGTGACGCAGTACACCTTTCGACCGGCGTCCGGTATCAAACTCTCCCGTATCACGGCACTCCATGACGATCTCTCCCTCGCGCTCTCTGCACCTTCGATCCGTATCGAAGCACCAATCCCCGGCAAGGCTTTGCTGGGTGTGGAAGTACCGAACAATAGTCCGGCGGAGGTCCGTTTTCGCAATCTCCTCGAGAGTCGTGAGGTCGCCAGTCGCAAGGGGGAATCACTCCTCGTGATACTCGGCAAGGATGTTTCCGGTGGCGCGGTCGTTACCAATCTCGAAAAACTCCCGCACCTCCTCATCGCGGGTGCGACCAATTCAGGCAAGAGTGTGTGCATCAACACGCTGCTCCTCTCGCTCCTCTATCGTAATACGCCGGATGACTTGCAATTGATCCTGGTTGATCCGAAACGCGTCGAGCTCACGCCGTATAATAAAATCCCACACCTCAAAACCCCGGTGATTGTGGAGCCGAAAAAAGTGGTGAGCGTCCTCAAATGGGCGACGGGTGAGATGGAGCGCCGCTACAAGATCCTCGAGGAATCCAAATCGCGTGATATCCATTCGTATCGAGCCAAACGCCAGGCAGGTGAGATATATCAATCAATCGACCCGATGACAAACAAAGTTTCCGAGCAGGTACTCGAGTCGATGCCCTTCATCGTGATCGTGATCGACGAGATGGCGGATCTCATGATGGCGCACGGCAAGGACGTGGAGGGCTTGATCGTCCGTTTGGCGCAGATGTCGCGGGCGGTGGGCATCCATCTTATCCTGGCTACCCAGCGGCCGAGTGTCGAGGTTATCACTGGTCTCATCAAAGCGAATATCACGGCGCGCATCGCGTTCCAGGTGGCGACGCAGATCGATTCGCGCACCATCCTCGATATGGGTGGGGCGGAGAAATTGTTGGGTCGAGGGGATATGCTTTTCATAGCACCGACTGCACCGCAGCCAAAGCGTATTCAGGGCGTGTTCGTATCCGAAGAAGAAGTTCATCGCGTGACGGATTTTTGGCGCGAGCAGAATAGGGATGATGACGAAGGCATTCCTGAGAGTATGGAGACCACTTCACAAGATACCGATGAGGGAGATTCTCGATCGGCCAATGTATTGCGTGACCCGATGTCACCGGATGTGCTTGATCTCGATCAACCCGAAATCGATGAACGCTACGAAGAAGCGAAACAAATCGTTATTGAGACAGGCAAGGCCTCGGCTTCATTTCTACAACGACGAATGTCAGTCGGATATTCCCGCGCGGCACGCATCCTCGATGAGCTCGAAGCCGGTGGTATCATCGGGCCCTCCGACGGCGCCAAGGCGAGAGCTATTTATGTCGGCAAAGGCGCGAAAAATCAGGATATGGTCGGCTACGAAGATACGAGTGATGATCAGCAGGCACGCGAGAAATGGGTGATGTAAGCAGTAGGTGGTTATTGGAAAAAGAAAATTATGAAAGAGGGTGGAATTGAAACAGAAAACAAAAAACCGGAATTTAGATTTGAAGACCTGTCCACTGCCGAGGAATATTTGAAGTGGAAACAGAAAGTTCCTAGTGGAGTGAGACGCTGTGTGGAATCTACGATGAAGGGAGGCGAGTTACCATCTAGTCAAACAGGACTTATTTTGACCGACCAGTTTCTCGATGCTCTCGGAGAGTCTCTCGCGAAAAATAAATTAGCCGATCTCTCCCGTATGGATACGAGAATGGTTAATTTGTTAACGCCTTTGGAGCGTGTTGGAACGAAGGGCGGGTACCTGAATGTCTTTGAGACACTTCGCAATCCGGACACTTCTTGGAATTTGAAGCGTAAAATTTTTGAAACCCAGATCAAACCGTCTTTGGATTGGCTGAGAGAAAAAGATCTGGCGGATTTGGCCGAAAAGATTCGGCGAGAGCAAAACGAAAATGATAAGAATCCAGAAGAGGGCCAAAATGAAAGTGAAGACAAAAGTGAAAGTGAGAACGAAGGCGAAGGTGAAAGTGGGAATCAAGAAAATAATCAGGACGGCGTGCCATCGCCGAACGAGAAGGTGCAACCCGGCGGAGATACGAGAGAGAAAAAAGAAGGCGAACCGGCGGCAGCGTTATTTTCAGTGAGTCCGTTTTTTGGTGGTTATTACAAAC
>JBAWZR010000068.1:0-3774 GCA_037142915.1 Candidatus Moraniibacteriota bacterium | reverse complement strand
CCGTCACCGACGGATTGATTGAGAAACTCTGTTTCGTTCTGATAGGTCTTCATAAAAATAGAATTGTCATTCCCGCGAAGGCGGGAATCCAGACACCACCACACCTGATATAAACTTAAAACGGGTTGAGGTTTGCAAGGTTTTTTTGTTTCTTCAATTTATTTCTGTGTCATACAAAGTCTTATGGAACCTGGATCCCCGCCTTCGCGGGGATGACATCTCCACTATCTTTTTCGTCCCAAATGCTGCAATATCCAACGCACCTTGGCACTCGTATCATTGAGGTCATTCGGTATGCCTTGCAGGGCCTCACGCGCCTCGCCCGCGCCATAGCCAAGTGCCAACAACGCGTCAAGCACTTCACTGTCCGCCATCGCTTCCGTCCGCACGCCCTCGGCAATCTTACCAACTTTATTTTCCAAGTCAAGGATCACTCGTTCCGCCGTCTTCTTACCCACACCCGAAACCTTGGTGAGGATACTCGCGTCGTGATTGAGAATCGCCGTCTTGATCGCGATCGGATCAGCCAATGAGAGGATCGAGAGCGCCGCCTTGGGTCCAACTCCTGAAACAGAGATCAGCAACTCGAACATCCGCAATTCATCCATAGAGAGAAATCCATAGAGTGACAGCGTGTCCTCGCGAACATACGTATGCGTGTACAACGAGACCTGATTCTGTCCAGCTAATTTTCCCAAAACAAAACTCGAGACGGTCACCTTGAAACCGATCCCGCCGACCATCACGATCACGAACCCATCCTCCACACTCCCCAATGTTCCTTCTAACTTAGCAATCATAAAAAAATATACAATACAACACCCTCATCATACCACCAAAAACGCCCTCTTGCCAAAGAAGAAATCCCATGCTATAAAGGAGTATACACGGATTTTGTCCGCGGTTTGTCTTATTCCCATTAAAACTCAATCCTATGCCTATCAAAACTTCGGCCAAGAAATACATGCGTGTCACCGAGCGCAAAACCCTTCAGAACAAGAAAGTGATGGGTGTCGTGAAAGGCGCCATCAAGAAGACCCGCGAATTCGTGAAAGCGGGCAATGTCACTGATGCACAGAAGTGGCTCAAGCTGGCCAACAAGTCCCTCGACAAAGCGGCTCAGAAGAAAACTATCAAAGCCAATGCCGCCGCCCGCAAGAAGTCCCGTCTCAACAAAGCGGTGAAAGTCCTTGCGATGAAGAAGTAACTTTCCCTCCAATTTTGAAAGATAAAAAACCAAGCATTAGCTTGGTTTTTTTGTACGCACTTCTCAAAAATCCAACCCAACCTCACCCCTACCCTCTCCTCAGCTCAGGAGAGGGGGCAATACAATACATCAAAACTTCATCACAAACAGTGAGAGGGCGAGGCGAGCATCGAGGCCGCCGTCCTGCCCTTTGGCCTGGGCATCGAGTTCGGCCAGCAATTTGAAACGCCGTTGCATTTCTTCTGGTGTATATTTGCCGATGTAGCGTAAAATCTTTCCCACCTGAAATGGTTTGTAGCCGGTCGCCTGTGCCACGGCATTTTCCGTCCGCGCACCCTGCGTATAATACGCATCAGAAATACTCGCGATCATCCGCAATTGCCACGCGCACAGCCCGAGGATTTTCAAGGTTTCTTCCATACTCGTCGCGTATCGTTCGAGTGTCGAGAGTGCCGTCCGCGTATCGCCCACCGCCAACGCATTGAATGCATCGAACACTCGGTTCTCGAGCCGATCCTCCCGCACGAGTTGCTCTACTACCTCGCTCTCAATGACGCCCTCACCGACGAAGTTCGCCAACTTCAAGAGTTCCGACTCAAGCCGGAATAAATCAGCGCTCGTCTCCGCCAACAATCTTCGCAGCGCTTCACGGGTGATCGTCACGCCCGATGCGTTCTTTTTGAGATAACTCACCACCCACGCTTCGAGGTGCCGCTCATCGAGTGGCGCGAACTCTTGTTGCATTCCTGATTGCTGCTCGAGATACTTCATCAACGGGTGGATTTTCTTCAACGCTTGTACTTCCCATACCAAAACGATCGTGGCCGAATCTTTCTCAGCTAATCCCTTATGCCGCTCAAGCAACTCCAAAAAGTCCGTCGCGCGATTGGATACGCTTCCACTCTCCATCCCTTCACTTACCACTCCGTCACTTGTCATCCTGTCGTTTGTCATCCCGCACTTGATGCGGGATCCAGATTTGATTTCTCCTGCATTATTTTCTTCTGCTTTTTTCTTGCTCGTTGCTGTAGCCTTTCCTTTTTCAGCCGCTCCTTTTTTCTCTTTCCCGAAAACGTTTTTCACCACCACGAATTTTTTCGCCGCGAACAACCCTCCCCCGGAGAGCGTCTCTTCCAATTGTCGCATCAGTATATTCGGATCGATCGCCTCCTCGAAATCAAACCGAAACAACCCTGTCCCGCCAGGATTTTTCGCCGAATAACTCGCGGTCAATTCGCGCACCTTCTCCCTCGACCGCCACCCGTCCGCCCCGTGAAAAAAAATAATCATAAATATTTTTGCTTCCAATTTTTTGTCATCCTCGGGCTTGACCTGGGGATCCAGAAACTAAGTTTTTACTCCCTCCATTTTACCTCAAACAAAGCAAAAGAAAAAGGCAGGCAATTGCCCACCTTTTCCGGAACACTTCGAAGATTTTACTGTCCCTCCCACTTCACGCCCATACCAGGCTCGACAACTTCGACCCAGATTTGGCCAGGGACGAATTTCACTTCGGTGCCGTCATCGTTAAGGAAAGTCAATTTACTGTCGAGCTTACTTTTATCCTTCTTCCAGGTACCGCGGTATTCTTTCCCGTTGAGATAATACGCAGCAGTGCCAGTGTCCTTGGTGTCGAACCACGGGTCACCCATATTCAGGTTATTGTATCGCCCGACTCCACCATAGTCCAACCCTGCCTGTTCATCCTTCGGTACCAAATCCCACGGATTTTTCACGCCTCGTGCTGCCCAATCAGTCGCGAGTTTGATCTGTTCATCCTCCACCGTCAACACGGCAATATTCTTGGGTGCAATTCGCTTACCATTATTCTTATCGGTATCCGCGGTCTTGTCCCAGGTACGCAGATAACTATTGGTGTCACGGTCATAGGCATAAGTCACATCGTACGGATTCGGATACGCAATGCGCAATGTGCCTCCCTGCGGCCGATCACCGGATGGTAATTCATTCTGATGTGGATAGCCCAAGAACTGTCCTTCTGTGCGATAATTATATTTCTTCATCGCTGCAAAAACACTGTCGCTGGTAATGTGTCCCGTGTCTTCATATTTCATAATACCGGTCTGCGGCCACCGTGGGCAAAATGAAGTCGTGAGGCAATCGATATTATCAATGATTTTCTGCTCAAGTAGTGTCTGTGCGAACTTGGAATATCCCCAATGAACGAACACTGCATCCAGTCCAGCCGCCAATGGAAGATAGTCGTGACGCGCACTGCGCATCGAACCACTATCCGTCGGAACATTGCAGAGATAGACACCCATCAACCGCGTGTTGGAGTTCGTAAACACCGGCATCTCGAACACGATATCCGCATCGGAAAACCCGGCAGCGGGGCGAGCAGACACATCGGCTGGCTGCATCACCGCCACGGCGCGCTTATTCCAATTGTCACAGGCGAGTCCTGAGATCGGACTAACATTCCCTGTATTGGCTGGTCCGTTATCTATGGATGACGTCGGATTTGTTACTTGGATCAACTCTCGTTTCGGGGTCTGACGAAAAAAGAAAAACCACCCCACCACTACCACGAGCACTGCCACTCC
>JBAWZR010000067.1:0-3790 GCA_037142915.1 Candidatus Moraniibacteriota bacterium | reverse complement strand
TTTCAAAACCATTGAGAGCTCCTGTTACTGAACCAAGTAACAGGGCTTTTTTTATCCTCGGTTTTTCAAAAAATTTTCTGCGGTAGCACGCACTTGGCTAGCAGTTTCACAGCCCATCAGCTGCACGCGCAAGGCCTTCGCGCCATCAAACCCATTCACATACGCCTGATAATGTTTTTTCATCATTTGAAAGTTCTTGGTATTGCCCCACTTCTGTTCAAAGAATTCCGTGTGCTCCACCATCGCTCGCAATTTATCCTCCAGACTCGGTACGAATCCATCCCGATTGAACAACCACGGATTGCCGAAAACTGCCCGACCCAACATAATTCCATTCGCTCCGGTCTGCGTCGCTTTCATCCGCGCATCGGCCAGATCCTTCACATCGCCATTGCCCACGATCAGCGTGCCACTCCCCCGTGCCATCTCGACCGCCCGTGCCACCCAGTCCCAGTGCGCCGGCGTCGTGGACATTTCTTTTTTTGTCCGAGCGTGCAGTGTGATCAACGCCGGTTCAGTTTCCAGGATTTTCGGCAACCACTCATCCAATTTGTCTTTCAAATATCCGGCGCGCGTTTTGACTGACACCGGAATCATGCGGTTTGAATCTCGCACACCCGCTTGGGTCGCGCGGATGATCGATTGTGCCAGCTCCGGCGTTTTCATCAGTGACGCACCGGCGCCCTGCTTCATCACGCTCTTATCGGGGCAACCCATATTGATATCGACACCATCAAACCCGAGCTCCACTACCAGCCTGGCGGTCTCATAAAAAGTATCGGGATTTGCACCGAAGATTTGCGCCACGATCGGTCGCTCGCCCTCGGTGTATTGCAGGTCACGAATGAGCGCGCTTCGCCCCTCACTACACAACCCATCGCACGCCACGAATTCCGTCCAGAAGACATCCGGTCGCCCATGTTGCGCGATGACCTGCCGGAACACCGTGTCCGTCACATCGGCCATCGGCGCGAGAGCGAAGAATGGTCGCGGCAGTTTTTCCCAAAAGCCAAGAAAAGGCATAAAAAAATTGTTTGCGCGTTTGTTTTCGAAAGCAATTTCTGGAAAAATATTCCCTCTTTGCCTGTGGTAGGTTTACCAAACGGCTTCAGAGGAAACACTCTTCCAGAAATCGCAACTCATCTGCACAAACACGCAAACACCTTATAATTTAGAGGGTGACCTAAGTATATCAATATTTCTATTATTACCTTCTCAAAAGAATATACTAAAAAATTCCTCTTGACAAGCTATCCAGAGCACGATATATTCAAAACAGACTTAATTAGTCCACTTTATGAAAATCTCAAAAAAAGCCTACTATGGGCTCAGAGCAATGACCCGATTGGCCGGTGAAACCGAGCCGCTTTCTATTCATACATTGTCTGAGGAGGAGGGTTTGCCCGAAGAATTCCTGGAAAAGATCTTCCAAGATCTGCGCAAAGCGGGAATCGTCTCGGCGACCAAAGGAGCAACCGGCGGATATGCGCTCGCCCTAGCACCCGAGGAGATCACCGCCGGACACATCCTCACCACGCTGGACGGCGCACTCGTCCCCTTCCCCTGTGTCGGCAACTCGACCGCGGGCTGTCCGATGAGTCGACGCTGCGCGACCCAAAATGTCTGGCAAAAACTCTCGCTCGCGATAGAGGACACTCTGGACGGAATCACATTACAAGACCTGATAAAATAATTTATTTATGCTCGCAATCAAAAAGCTCACCGCAACCGTCGAAGGCAAAACGATTTTGAAAGACATCTCGCTTGATTTTGAGGCGGGCAAAATCTACACGCTCATCGGGCCAAACGGTTCAGGCAAGTCGAGTCTCGCCAATGTTATCATCGGCCATCCGAGTTTCATCGTGGACACGAACAGCAGCCTCTCGTTCAAGGATACAGATATGCTTCCGCTCTCTCTGGATGAACGAGCACGACTGGGTATTTTTCTGTCGTTTCAAAGTCCGCTGGCTATCGCTGGTGTGACGGTGGAGAGCCTCTTGCGCGTCGCCGTCGGCACACGACTGAATGCGCTCGAGGTGCGACAAACTATCGGGCAGTATGCCGAAGAACTGCACATCGCTCCGGAACTGTTGCGCCGATCATTGAACGATGGCTTCTCGGGTGGTGAACGTAAAAAAATGGAGGCACTCCAGTGGGCGCTCCTCCAACCCAAACTCGCCATCTGGGACGAGGTCGATACCGGTGTGGATGTGGATGCGCTCAAAACTATCGGGCAGTTTCTCAAAAAGCACAAACAACCCGAGCAGGCGTTCATCTTCATCACCCACTCCACCAAACTCTTAGAAATTCTGAAACCGGATGCAACTATCGTGATCAAGAATGGGAGTATCACCCAGGTCGGCGACGGGAGTTTAGCAGTGCAAATTATTGAGCGCGAGGGATTTGAGAAATAATTTCTATGTCAACACCATCCCAAAAATCAGACCTCGATTTCGACTATAAGTATGGCTTTGCCATGCCCGAACAGTCTTCACAAAAAACGAAGGTTGGTTTGAGTGAGGATATCGTACGGGAGATCTCGACCATCAAGGGCGAACCAGCGTGGATGCTCGAGCAACGATTGAAAGCCTATCAGATTTTCCTCGAGAAGAAGATGCCGGCCTGGGGCGCCGATCTCTCGAAGATTGATTTCGACAATATCACGTACTATTTGAAAGCCACCGAAAAGCAAGCAACCAGCTGGGAGGATTTACCGGCCGACATCAAAGAGACCTATGACCGCATCGGCGTGCCCGAAGCCGAGAAGGACTTCCTCGCCGGTGTCTCAGCCCAGTATGAATCCGAAGTCGTCTATGAGAGTATGAGCAAGGAATTGCAAAAGTTGGGCGTGCTTTTCTGCGATATGGATACCGCCGTGCAGAAATATCCGGAGATCGTGCAAAAATATTTCGGCACGCTCATCCCTGCTAATGACAACAAATTCGCCGCGCTCAACTCAGCCGTCTGGAGTGGTGGATCGTTCGTGTATATTCCCAAGGGCGTCGAGGTCAAGCTCCCGCTCCAGGCCTATTTCCGTATCAATGCCGAACGCTTCGGGCAATTCGAACGAACCCTCATCATCGCCGAGGAGGGCAGCTCAGTGCACTATATCGAGGGTTGCACTGCACCCATCTACACCACCGCTTCGCTCCACTCGGCCGTCGTGGAAATCTTCGTCCACAAGGGCGCACGCGTCCGCTACACCACCGTGCAAAATTGGAGCAATAATATCTACAACCTCGTGACCAAACGCGCCCGCGCCGAGGAGAGTGCCACGATGGAGTGGATCGACTGCAATCTCGGCAGTGGCGTCACGATGAAATACCCTTCCGTCTACCTCGTCGGTCGTCATGCCCGTGGTGAAGTCCTCTCGATCGCACTCGCCGGCAAGGGCCAGCATCAGGACGCCGGTGCTAAGATGTACCACCTCGCACCCGATACCACTTCGCGTATCCTCTCCAAGTCCATCTCACGTGACGGCGGGCGTACTTCGTATCGTGGCACGGTGCATATCGGCCAGGGGGCAACCAATGCGCAGGCCTCCGTCACCTGCGACGCGATGATCCTCGACGAACATTCCCGCTCCGACACCTACCCCTCAATGCAAGGCAACGATCAGACGGCTCAGATCGAACACGAAGCGACGGTGGAGAAAATCGGTGCCGAAAAACTCCTGTACTTGATGTCGCGTGGATTGAAACAAGCCGAAGCGGAAGGCTTGATCGTCAACGGCTTCCTCGAACCGGTCACCAAAGAAATCCCCTTCGAGTATTCGATCGAGCTTCACCGG
>JBAWZR010000066.1:0-4202 GCA_037142915.1 Candidatus Moraniibacteriota bacterium | reverse complement strand
GGGTGGGCTTTCCAACGGTGATATTTGACAAGCTAACCTGCACTTTTTCGAAAAATCGTGTATAATTAAAACGAGCATTATTTTATTGTTAAAAAATATGGAAACGATACACCCCCTGCAACCCAAGCCGGTCGCTACGAATTACGCTTTTCGAGAGGATTCATCCAAGGTTGATCGAGAGAAGCCAACGTCGGTCGACGAGCACTCCTCCGAGATACGAAGTAAGACTGTCCGTTTTTTTGATGGGATTATCACCTCGAGTATCGGGGTGCTTTTTTTCGGTTTGCCGCTTTTTTTCACCGGAGGCACTTTGCAGGGATTGGCTTTCGAAAAACAACTCTTCTTTT
The DNA here is from genome assembly GCA_037142915.1 of Candidatus Moraniibacteriota bacterium. Lineage (GTDB taxonomy): Bacteria > Patescibacteriota > Minisyncoccia > Moranbacterales > UBA1568 > JBAWZR01. The sequence continues at coordinate 3,855 of JBAWZR010000066.1, read as the reverse complement.
ATTTCCTCGTACTATTGGGTATAGTCGCATGGGTATTGAAGGGGATGATCGTTGGCGAATTGAAGATCCGCCGGACATTTTTGGATATTCCGATCGCGTTATTTTTCTCTTGGTATCTGTTGAGTGCGGTGCTTTCTATTGATCGTTGGCGGAGTTTCTGGGGGAGTTTCGGCGATCCTTCGCGGAGTGTCCTGAATGTGTTGGCGATGGTTTTGGCGTTCTATCTTGTCTTAAGCCATTTTCAGCCGAAGCGATTGTATCTCTGGTTGGGAGCTTTGGTAGCTTCTTCAGGGATTACTGTGGTGTGGTCATATCTGGTATTTATGGGTGTTCATTTCCTCCCGACCTCGCTCGAGGTGTATGCACCGGTTTCGCTTCTCGGGACGACCCGGGCTCTCGCGTTTTTTCTTGCGGCGATGATTCCATTGTTTATCGTTTCTTTGATGAAGCTCTCGGCTGGTGGCAAGGTATCCAAGGTTTTTTCGGTCGTTCTGAGCATCGTCCTTTTGGCGACACTGGCTCTTTTGGCACCACTGTATCATTTCGTTCCGTGGCCGGCCGTATTGATTGGTTTGGGTGTCTTGGTCATCTTCATTCTCGCCAAAGTAGTGCAGCCGAGTGAGAACTGGGTGTGGTTGCCGTTGGTCGTGCTAGGCGTAGTATTTTTCATAGTGGTGTTTGGAGAGATCAATTTTTTCAAGGTCAATCCACCAGTGGAAGCTTCTCCAAGTACGGAACTTTCGTGGGTTATCATCAAGGATTCATTGAAAAGCAATTTTTTCTTCGGTTCCGGCCCGAGCACCTACGCGTATGATTTCTCTTTGTATCGACCAGTCGCGTACAATTACAATATCCAGGCATTGTCGCAGTTCCGGTTCTCCCAGGGACAGGGAATACTTTTCGAATTCCTTCCGACCATCGGAGTCATCGGTTCGTTCTTCGCGATGATCCTCGTGTTGATGCTGGTGAGTTTCGGGTTTTATGTCCTCTCGCATAACAAGGAATACAACAAGGAATATTCTCTCGGCTTTTGGAGTACGATTCTTATTCTGGCTGTAGGAGCATTTATTGTTCCTATCAATAGTTCTTTGGTGGCATTGAGTGCCTTGATTATCGCGCTCGGCCTAGCGACGCTTGTTTGGGAGAGCCGATTGGAGGATCGTTCGTGGAATTTGTCTCTCCGTGTTTCACCGAAGTTCGCCTTGGTATCGGCCTTCATCCTGTTGGTTGCGAGCGCCGGGACAATTTTCCTTTTCGCTTTTATCGGGAAGGCTTTTGCTGCAGATGTCTTTGCTGAGAAGGCGGTCGTCTCTCTCCAAAAGACTGGCAATAGTCAATCGGCCAATGATTATATGAGTCGGGCGATGAATCTGATGCCGTATGAGAGCCAGTATAAAGTGGTGTTGGGTCAGATGTATCTTTCTTTGGCGACAGCTGAAGTGAATAAGGCTCCCGATCAGCGAAATCTCAGTAATTTAACGAACTATATCAACGGGGCGACCCAATTGTTGGAGAGCGCGCAGCAAAGTTCACCTAAGGATATTGGCGTGCAGGAATCACTCGCACAGGTATACGAGAGCAAGATCGTTTTGGCAGGGCCGAGCAATGAATTGTTGGATCCATTGCAGAAATCCTATGAGCAGGCACTCGTACTGGAACCGAACAATCCTGTTTTCTTCCTGAAACTCGGACAGGTTCACGAATCCCGGGCGTCGATCTTGAAGGATGCCGAATTGAAGGCGGAGCTTCAGAAGGCGGAAGATTATTTTCAGCAGGCAATCGACAAGCAGAGCACCTATTCTCCTGCGTATCTGAATCTGGCCTTGGCAAAGGAAATGGCCGGTGAGTCGAAGAGTGCCAGTATCGACTTGCTCAAGAAAGCCGCGAGTTATGACCAACAAAATACCGACATCGCGTATCAATTGGCACGGATGTATCGGTTGCGAGCGGATGGCGATGATTTGAAACAGGCTGAATCTATCTTTCTCGCTCTCTTGAAACTCGATCCTAAGAATCAAAATATCACCACTGTTCAAAATATTCATATCAACCTCGGGTTGTTATATGAGGCGATGAAACGGAATACGGACGCCATCACCCAATATCAGGCTGTGTTGGATTCCGTGACAGGGAGTGATGATACCGTTACTGCGACCCGCAAGCAAATACAGACACTCATTGATAACGTGAAGGCTGGTAAGGGTAATCTGTCGGCCAATACGGCACCGGCAGCGACCTCTGTCCCAGTGGCGACACCGCCCACTTCAGGAGGTCAGCCGAACGGGAATGTCCCGACACCATCGGCTCAACCAGCACCAGAAGTTGTACCACCTACTCCTGGACAGTAATAGAACGAGAGATCGTTCACAGAAACCGTCCGACATATTGATCGGGCGGTTTTTGACAAACCATGTTTTTTGCTTTACTTTTAAGGAAAAGCGATTCATTTTTAATTTTCTTTTTTATGACTGAAATACCCGCGAGACCCGGTGATTTGATGGAAAAAATTGTGTCTCTCTGCAAGCGTCGGGGATTCATTTTCCCTTCGTCAGAAATTTACGGTGGATTTTCGGCGGTGTATGATTTCGGTCCGTATGGCGTGGAATTGGCCAGGGGTTTGCGTGAGGCTTGGTGGCAGGCGATGGTGCGCGACCACGAGAACATCGTCGGTTTGGATAGTGCAATCTTCATGCATCCGAAAGTCTGGGAAGCTTCAGGGCATGTGAGTGGTTTTAGTGATCCCTTGGCGGAATGTAAGACTTGTCACACACGTGTGCGGGTGGATCATTTATTGGAAGATATCGGTGTACAGGCGGATGAGAAGATGACGGAAGAAGAAATCAATACACTTTTTTCTCAACAGAAAGAAAAAATTAAATGTCCTAAATGTGGGAATAAGAACTTTTCTGAAGCGAAGAATTTTAACTTGCTCGTGCAGTCGAATCTGGGGAACTTCACCGGGGATTGGGATAAGCAACCGACATATTTGCGGGGCGAGACTTGTCAGGGAATTTATGTGAATTTTAAGAACGTCCTCGATTCGTCGCGGGTCAAAGTGCCTTTTGGTATCGCACAAATCGGCAAGGCTTTTCGTAACGAGATTACCGCTCGGCAGTTCATCTTTCGCAAGCGTGAATTTGAGCAGATGGAGATGCAGTACTTCGTCCAGCCAAGTGAGGCGAGTGAGGTGTATGAAGCGTGGCGAGCCAAACGGATGCAGTACTATCTCGACTTGGGCATCCGTGAGGAGAATCTGCGCTGGCATCAGCATGAGAACTTGGTGTTCTATGCCAAGGCGGCTTGGGATATCGAATATAATTTTCCCTTTGGATTTAAGGAGTTGGAGGGTGTTCACAATCGGAGCGATTATGACCTCACCCAGCACAGCAAGTTTTCCGGTGTGGATTTGAGCTATCGCGATCCGCAGACGAATGAGAAGTATATCCCCTGGATTGTCGAGACTTCGGTCGGCTTGGAGCGCGCCTTCCTCGCAGTACTTACGGATGCGTATACTGAGGAGATTTTGGAAAGCGGGGAAGTTCGTGTCGTGTTGAAATTTCCCAAGAAGCTAGCACCAGTGCAGGTTGCCGTTTTCCCGCTTTTGAAAAACAAACCGGAGTTGGTCGCCAAAGCGCGCGAAGTTTTTTCACTGCTCAATAAAGATTTTCGGTGCGAGTTCGACGACAATGGCAATGTTGGTAAGCGGTATCGCCGACAGGACGAGATCGGCACGCCGTACTGTGTGACCGTGGATTTCGATACCATAGGTGCCGGAGAAGATAAAAACAATGCAGGTCTAGTGACCGTCCGTGATCGCGACACGATGCAGCAGGAGCATATTCGGGTGGAGGATTT
>JBAWZR010000065.1:0-4498 GCA_037142915.1 Candidatus Moraniibacteriota bacterium | reverse complement strand
ACCCTCGCCAGCGTAATCGTCGTGAATGGAGCGGGACGGGGACGATGAGATTGGGGAGGGGGAGGTCGGCGTTGTGGAGCTCGGTGATGAGAATATTCGCGAGGGGTGCGGCACACGCCGGGATAAATCGGTATTTGAGCGTGTGAATCATTTCGCGAGTCAGCGGATGTTGATAGGCGAGCGCCACGAAAAGACCATCGAGAGAAGTTTTCCCCAGACAGTCAAGGCAGGTGGCGCCACGAGCGGAAGGTCGTTTGCAGATCGGGCATTTCTGATGTTCGGGACGCAGGAGCGAGGCCTGACAGGCGCTGCAGAGAAAGATATGTGGATGTTTACACCCGAGGCACTCGATGGGGAAAAAGAGATCGAGCGTGATATTTTTCAGTGTAGAGAGAAAAGTTTGTTTCATTTCTGTAAGAAAAACTTTATACTTCTTGTCTTTGCGAATCCGCCGCGGCGGATGTGGCAATCTCGTTTAAGAAAGAAAAGCCTTGTGTTCTTGGAAGGGGATTGCCACGGGTGAGTACACCCTCGCAATGACACAAAACTGGGGACTATTTCTTTTTGGCAACTTTTTTGATAGGTTTTTTGCGAGGAGCAGCTTTTTTTACTTTGACTGGTTCGCAGGCGATAACTTTGTCTCGTAGCGTGAACACAATGACGACGGGTCGATCGGGATGGATGAGCAGAGCCTTGGCGAGTGGGGTCTCAATGAGACTCTGGATCTTGTGACGGATGAGACGGGCGCCGCTCTCGGGTTGCACGCCGACCTCGGCGAGGAATGTGATGATCTCTGATGGAATACGCAGGGTGATTTTTTGTGGAGCGAGACGATGTTTGAGCGTGTTGAGTTCGTGTTCGACGATCCGGTGGAAGTGCTCGGACTGTAATGGTTTGAAGACGAGTGTGTGGTCGAGACGGCCGAGCAACTCCGGTCGGAGGCGGTTTTTGAGTTCGGCAAGGACTTGTGCTTTGACAGTTTCGAAGTTGTGTTCGGCTACAGTGTCGGATGATCGGAAGCCGATGCGGGCGGATTGATTGAATGCCTGCGTGCCGATATTGGACGTGAGGATGATCACGGTATTGCGAAAACTCACCTTGCGTCCTTCGGCATCAGTGAGGTAACCCTCGTCGAGAATCTGTAGGAGGAGGTTGAAAATATCCGGATGAGCTTTTTCGATTTCGTCAAAAAGGACGATGCTGTAGGGTTGGCGTCGGACTTTTTCGGTGAGCTTGCCACCCTCGCCATAGCCCACATAGCCAGGAGGTGCGCCGATCATCTGGGCGACCGTGTGGCGCTCCATAAATTCGCTCATATCGAGGCGGATGAGCGCGTCTTCGTTTTCGAAGAGTGCCGAAGCGAGCATTTTGGCGGTGAGCGTCTTACCGACGCCAGACGGACCGAGGAAGAGGAATGATCCGAGCGGTCGGTCGGGTGAACTGACGCCGCTCCAAGCACGGATGAGTGCATGCGATACTTCGGTGACGACTTCGGGCTGTCCCACGATGTTTGCAGCGAGGGTTTCTTCGAGATGAGCGATGTGTTCGGACGAGGTGCGGAGGAGTTTGGAAATGGGAATCCGTGTCATCCGGGCGACGACTTGAGCGATGTGTTCGGGGCGGACGGTCAATTTTCGGGAATGGAAATAGTGTTCGGATTGTTTGTGGAGATCCTTGAGGATTTTTTCGAGACGATCCGACTGGGTTTTGACCCGTTCGGCAGATTCGTATTGTCCCGTGTTGATAGCTTTTTCCTTGATATCGAAACACTCGTCAAGACTAATTTCGGTTTCGCGAATCATTTTGAGGATTTCCGTCGGCTGATGGCGATGGCCGAGCATCGAAGCCGCTTCGTCGATGAGGTCGAGCGCTTTGTCGGGCAGGAACCGATCGGGGATATGTCGCACCGAGAGTTCGACGGCGGTCTCGAGGGTTTCAGTCGGCAGAGTGAGGTGATGGAACTGTTCGTATTGTTTGCGACTTTCCTTGAGGATGTTGAGGGCTTCAGTGGGCGTGGGTTCGGCGACGAAGACGGATTGGAAGCGACGTTCGAGGGCGGCGTCTTTTTCGATCGATCGTTTGTATTCGACGAGCGAGGTTGCGCCGATGCACTGGATTTCGCCACGAGAGAGAGCGGGCTTCAGGATATTGGCCGCATCGAGACTGCCCGAAGCACTGCCGGCACCGACGATAGTGTGGATCTCGTCGATGAAGAGTATAATGTCGGGATTTTCCGAGGTTTCGCGGATGATGTCTTTGAGTCGGGATTCGAATTCGCCGCGAAAATTCGTGCCCGCCACGATGGAGGCGAGATCGATGCCGATGATGCGTTTATCCGCGAGGAGCGCCCCTGCCGAACCATCGAGAATCTTTTGTGCGAGTGCGTGGACGAGTGTCGTCTTGCCGACACCTGGTTCGCCGATGAGGAGTGGGTTGTTCTTGCGGTGACGTCCAAGGATGTGGATGATGCGTTCGATTTCCCGTTCACGAAACTGAATTTTTTGAATCGAGGCGTCGGATTCGGGCAACTCCATAAAATCGATCCCGAATTGATCGAGCGCGGGTGTGGCACTGTCGTCGTCGTGATTTTCGTGCGGCCCACCCTCGGTCAGGGAGAAGAGTTTTTCGAGTTGGGGCATGTTGGGAGTAAACTGTTGGGCACGGACAGTGATGTTGGTAGACGTGTCAAAATCGATCTTGGCCTGAGCGAAGAGTTTGTAGAGCGTGGGTTGCGGGAGCTCGAGGAGCGCGTGGGCGATATGCTCGGTGCCGACATACGGACTGTGGGCATGGTGCGCGATGGCGAAGGCACGGACGATAATCTGTTTGATTTCCGATGAGAAGGGGAGGTTGCCCGGGAGTGCCGGCGAGAGGGTGTCGGTGGTATGTTGAGGGGTCTCATTCTTGATTGTGTGTATCGGGGTTGCGTCGATTTCTTCCGTGCGTGGCGTCGCGGGAGTTTCTTCGGGATTGATATTGGGCAAACGGATACCGAGATTGCGCAGGAGTAAATACCCCAAAGCGCCCTCGGCACGGAGGAGTGCGAGGAGGAGGTGGAGTGGTTCGACTGTAGGCGCTTTCTTGTCGCTTGCTATGCGCGCGCTGGCCTCGAGGAGTTGTTTGGCACGGTGGCTGAATTTGTTGGCGGAGGAGGGGAACATAGGGTGATTTTTGGTGGGAAAGAAGTGAGGAATGAAAAAAAAGTTGGAATGGAAAAAGTAATACCGAATCCACTTAATTATTTGCACTGAAAAATTTTGTCATCCCGGGCTCGACCCGGGATCCAGGTTGCATTGAATTTAGCATAAAAACTCCCTTAAGAGTAGCTTTTCCGGAGCGTTTTGTCAATCCAGCGGATATTTCTGAATAAATAAAAGGACCCCGCAAGTAAATGATATACTTTTGGGGTCCAATACTGCTGTTGTTACTTTTTAAAGCCCTTCTTTCATTACCTTGTGCTGTACCTTGTTTTCGCCTTTCCAATACGATATTGGTTTTTCGCGTGATACACCATAACACAAACATGAGGTAAGTAAAGAGCAATAGATCCCGAGTTCGGGATGACATGTTGATGCCTAGTACATCTACTAACATAACTAGGATACGCCTTCGTATCTATCTTACGATTTTGACGAAGACCAAATTGAGTTCAAACTATCTTGAACGCACTTTGCTCTTTGCCACAGTGAACCGACAGGAAAGCGTTTTGCGGGAATCGGTTTTCGTTTGTCAAATAACTTTGATTTGCTTTGACTGTTCCTAACCTGTTGCACCTTGTTTCACTATCCTGCCTTTTGGCCTGCTCGTACTGCTATCATCTCTGCGCGGATCCGTTGCAGGCGGAGGTCTTGTTGACCCATACCTTTTATTCACTTAGGGTAAGTCTAGCATGCTTTCAAAATCCTGTCAAGGTCTTGGTCAAAAGGGAAGGCGCTTTCTTGTGAAAAGCGCCTCTATTGAGCTAAAAGTATGATCAACACTTGTTAGCATTTGTTTACACGATTCGGTTCTGAGTAGACTGGAATCCTTGGGAGAGTCGAGGCCGTGTTGTCATCATAGAAGTAGATGACAAACGGTTCTGCCGGGATTATTTCAAGACGACTTTTTGGTGGGTTGGCCCAAGTTTTTCGTTGTTTTTCCAAGACCTTTTCGAGACCGGAGCACATTTGTTCGTATTTCTCTTGTCCTTCTGTCAATGCTAACTGCTCATTTGCTGCCTGGAGAGGTATTTTTATTTGTTTATACCCCTCTTCTTTGTTGAGACTCAGATATTGGCACACGAGGCACCAACACCCATACTTGTGTTCTTCTTCTTGCATGACGCACCTCTTCTGATTTTTTGCTTTTGTGAGTTGATTTCGTCCAAGGGTATTCTCCTGGATTTAAGTCGACTGTACCAGAATATGCTCGAAAAGTCAAGAACGAAACGGTAATGTGCGCTTGGCAGGAATCGAACCTGCGACCTTCTGGACCGCAACCAGACGCTCTATCCACTGAG
>JBAWZR010000064.1:0-4740 GCA_037142915.1 Candidatus Moraniibacteriota bacterium | reverse complement strand
GGCGAGGCTAATGCACATGGCGAGAACATCACAGGAAATGCTGATATAAATAATGTGAGTGCATCATCAAAACAAGCGCAGGTTATGAAGACCGTGCTGCAGTCCGGCCTCGGCTGGCAGTGGGCATTGGAGCTATTTTTACTTGGTGGAGCAGGGTGGTTGGTGTGGTGGTTGAGATACAAACAAGAGAAATCACGAAAAATGCCTTAAAATAGGGAATATATTGAGTATAACAGTATATGTAAATAAATGTTGACAAGTAGTTTAAAGGTAATGTAAACTATAGTTAGCATTAATAAATAGTAAGGTTATACATATGCTCGATATTGAAAAAAAGGAAAAAATCATAAAATTTTTGCAAGACCAAATTTCACAGGCGGACTTCAGAGCTGAGGCCTATATTTTTGATGAGAATAAGAAAGCGCGACCAAAAAGAAATATTTATATAAAATTGAACAAATATCTGGTGGATTTTTTTGAGCATAAATCTGCTGCGAGATGGATTGTGCTGACTGGTCTGCGAGGTGCTGGCAAAACAACTGTTTTGTCACAACTTTATTATGAAAGAAAAAAAATAGATGTGCGAAGGTTGAATTTGTCAGTTGATCATATTGTTCAAATTCTCGGCGTTACTATTAATGATGTTCTGGATGTTTATGAGGATTTGATTGGAACGGCGATGGAAAGGCTAGATAAACCACTCTTTCTATTTCTTGATGAAATTCAATATGATGAGAAGTGGGCAATCACTCTGAAGAGCTTGTATGACAGAACAGACAAAGTGTTTATTTTTGTTACAGGTTCTTCGGCACTCGCCCTCAACACAAATCCAGACATTGCACGACGGGCGATATTTGAAAAACTGTTTCCGCTGAGCTTTACGGAATACATAAAAATTAAAACAGGAAAGCAGGAAGTAAAGGGACTCGGTGGGGAGGTGAGAGATATAATTTTCAATTCAGCTTCTGCAAAAGAGGTTTTTACCGGTCTCAAGAGGATTGAAAATAAAATAAATGAATATTGGCTTGATATTGAGAGGATGGAGGTTGGGCGATATATGAAATATGGATCACTCCCGTTTATGGTTTCATTGAACAATGAAGCATTGGTATATGATCAAATAAATAAAACTTTAGATAGAATAATAAATAGCGATGTTGCCAGAACTGGTCAATTTAATTCTGAAACAATTTCAAAAATTCCCTCGATTCTTTATGCAGCTGCAGATATGGATCAGGTCGGCTATGCCAAGTTAGCAGAGATATTCGATATCAGCAGACCAAAGATTATGGAAATTTTCAGTGCACTGGAAAGTACGGAAACATTGATAAGGGTATATCCGTATGCTTCTCATTTGAATCAAGCAAAAAAGCCTTCGAAATATTTATTTGCCTCTCCAGCTTTCAGGTCTATGTACTATAATTTTATCGGAAATGTTATTTCCGAAGAAAATTATATGGGAAAATTATTGGAAGATACTATTGGAATGTATTTAAGTAGGTTTCTTTTTAAAAAAATAAATACTTCTTTGACTTATGATAATGCACAGGGTGGCGCAGATTTTATTTTAGGATTTGCAAAAGATAAGATAATTATAGAAGTTGGAATGGGGAATAAGGGGATTGGGCAAGTCGTGCAGACCTCATTAAAGGTGAAAGCAAAATACGGTCTTGTGATATCAAAAAATGGCTTAAATGTTTTTGAAGATGAAAATATTATTCAGATACCACTGAAATATTTTTTGCTCGTATGACGAAGGAAGCTCGCTGGGGCTTATGTTGGCGGATTTGACGAAGTGAATCTCTCGATCGCGTATAATGATGTCGATTATTGTTTGAAGGTTCGAGAGCGGGGGTTGCGCGTTGTCTATACGCCGGATGCGGTGTTGTATCACTATGAGTCCGTCACTCGTGGGCGGGATATCCTGAAACGATTTTTTCACCAGAAGCGATACGCCGAATTTCTCCGAGAGCGAGCCTTCCTCCAAAACAAATGGCCGAGGTATTTCGTTTCATAAAGGCTGAAGCTAGACAACCCCGCGAATTCCCGCTAGATTGAAGGGGAGGGGTAATTTTTTAAATGGAAATATTATGGGGACTCTTTATTTTTTGGGGTTGTTATTTTTTATTTTAACTCTTTTTTTGATAGGTGGCTTAGCGTATTTTTTGGCAAAAAAACTAGGACAGTGGTGGGTGTTTTCTTTAATACTTTTTTTGGGAGGCTCTGTGTTTTGGATACAATCTAGTTTTTCCATTTTAGCGATTGGTTATTGGATTGCATCAATAGTAAGTTTGATTGTGCTGAAACTCATGAAAAAATGGTAAGTAAGATATTTTTTAAAGAATGATATGAATATCCTTTTTGTTGGACGGCGGTACCGATGGTATCTGTTAGGGAGTTTGTTGGTGTTACTCGTTTTGTTTCCGCTTACGATCCCGCTCTCGGGGTGGTGGCGGGTATTGCGCGCGGATGATGCTTCGTATCGTTCGATCGAGGTGGATGAGACATGGTCAGGAACTTATACGCTTCCTGATAATTTCGAGCTCTCCATCGAGAGGGGTGCAACGGTAACGGTGGCGTCCGACACGAAGATTTTGTTTGGTAAAAACTCGCGTCTCACCATAAACGGAACACTTGTGGCTCGGGGTACGAAGTTAAAACCGATTTCTCTTGATCGGGAGTCAACATTTGGCGACAGGGACTCATATATGATCGTGATCGGGTCTGCCGGAGCATTTCGCCTTGAGAATGCCTCCGTTTCGGGTGGTGGGAAGTGGGGCAATGTGTATATGGTGGATAATTCATCCAATAAAAATCGATCGGATTTGATGCCGACTGCTGATGCGAGTTTCATCTCACAGGGAGTGATTCAGATAGCGGAGGGCGGGAAATTGGATGCTGAAGAAGTATTATTTAAGAATAATCCGGTGGCGGTGCAAGCGGAACAACCGAATCAGGTTTCACAGGTGAAAATCTGGCGATCGGAATTTCGAGGGAATGATTATGATGTGATAACGGCGACCGCTGGGAATGATGTGGATGCGCGCTATAACTATTGGGGTGATGCCGATGGACCGGGGCGGGATGACAGCGGAAATCTCGAAAAAATTATCGGCAGGGTTGATTTCTCCGACTGGGCGACGGATGCGGATATGAAAGATCCGGTGGTTGTCGTGCCGGGATTGTTCGGTTCGTGGGCGATAAACAATCCGGATATGATAAAATTGGATCCGGTATTTGGAACATATGATGATTTGATAGCTACTTTCGAAAAAAATGGTTATAAGCTTGATGAGAATTTGTTTCTCCTTCCCTACAATTGGCGGGCGAGCAATGTTGATACGGCGAAACTTTTGAAGGCCAAAATTACTGAGATTAAGACACAAACACATTGGCCGAAAGTGGATGTCGTAGCGCACAGTATGGGTGGGATCGTGGCACGCGAATATATCGAAGGGACCGAGTATGCGAATGATGTCGATCAACTCGTGCTTCTCGGCTCACCCAATCGTGGAGCGCCCAAGGGTTATTTGATATGGGATGGCGGGAGTTATGGAAGTGGAATGGATGGGTTTTTTATAAATTTTGCACTCTCTCTCGAGGCTCAAGAAAATGGTTACGCTGATCTCTTCGACTATGTTCGGCGTGGACCGATACTCTCGGCACGGGAATTGTTGCCGATCGATAACTACCTCAAAGACTCAAGCTCGGGAAATATGCGTACCTACTACACCGACAGTTATCCGCGCAATACTTTACTCGAAGCACTCAACACACCGGAGGCTCTTGTAAAACTAGACGCATCTGTCCAAGTGACCAATGTGGTAGGTGACACAGGATCGGACGGAACGCTGACTACACTCAAAGTCGGCAAGCCTTCCATTCACTTGCTCGACGATCATTCGGCGCCGACGGTGTGGGAGCATGGTGAGCCGGACGGGTATAACAATTTGACGGGTGACCACGGACTGGTGTGGGGTGCGGGTGATGGCACAGTGCCGGATGCATCAGTGCGATCCATACCCGCTATTGATACGGTCGAGGTATCAGCCGACCATTCGAGTTTGCCGACAGCAGCTCGGATGCAGGTTTATCAAACATTGACCGGCGCACTTCCAACCCACGATATCAAGGAGGAATCGAAGATTGATGCGATCCTCGGATTTTTTGTCCATTCACCGGTCGATATCGTAGTCGTGGCGCCGGACGGCAAACAAATTGGCAAAAATTTCGTGACGGGGAAAACAGTGAATGAAATCCCGCATGCGTTCTACACTGGAGTCGATACGAAGACGGAGTTCGTGACGATACTGAACCCACAGGCGGGGAAGTATATGGTGAAGACACAGGGCACGGGGAATGGCGACTTCCGTGTGGAGAGCGTGAATATCTCGCAGGGAGACACGGCCAACGAGGCAGAGGAATCGACCGTCAACTTCACCGGTACGACGACGAAAGATCAGGAGCAAGCATTTGCATTAGTACTAAATGACGATAAGACAGTGACGGGTGTGGCCGAAGACACACTCGCTCCAACTACCACTGCAAGTATCACGGGAACTCAGGGGAAGAATGGTTGGTACACGAGTGATGTAACAATAACCCTGACAGCAACAGATAATGAAAACGGGAGCGGGGTTGATAGCACTCAATACTCTCTGGATAATGGCACGACTTGGAATGCCTACACTCAACCGATTGAAGTCACACAAGAGGGAATAACAAAAATTCAGTATCGCT
>JBAWZR010000063.1:0-4955 GCA_037142915.1 Candidatus Moraniibacteriota bacterium | reverse complement strand
TGGAAATCGCTGAACGATTAGTGACCGGTTGTGATGTGTGGCTCAATACGCCGGTGCCACCACAAGAGGCGAGTGGGACGAGCGGTATGAAAGTCGCGTTGAATGGTGGGCTCAATCTCTCTATCGCCGACGGCTGGTGGCGTGAAGGATATGCTCTGCAGCCCAAGAGTGGGTGGGTGTTCGGGATGGGCGAGACCGGTGAAGTGAGGGATGATGATCGGGACGCTACCGAATTGCTCGATGCGTTGGATCGGGTAATTTATTGTTATTACCATCATAAGCGTGGTTGGTTAGAGCGGATGCGAGCTGCCATCGCATTGGGGAGTTATTTCAATACGCATCGGATGATTCAGGAATACGATAAAAAAATCTGGCAATTGAACGAATGATAAAGGACAGACGCATCTGTTCTTGAAATCAGTTTTCGAAAAAGTATTCCCTCTTTGCCTGTGGTAAGCATCACCAACGGCTTCAGAGGAAACACTCTTCCGGAAACTGAAACTTATTTTTTCAAACGCGTCTGTCTTGAAAATGACTATGCCACAACCGAAGATACTGATGTTCGGATGGGAATTCCCGCCTATTTATAGCGGTGGTTTGGGTATTGCCTGCCGGGGTTTGACACGAGCCTTAACCGATATCGGTGCGGATGTGACCTTCGTCGTGCCATCACATATTGTTGGCGCACAATCGGACTGGATGCAGATTCTTCGGGCGGATGAATCATTTTTCCAGTCGTCCATCGATTTCAAAGTATTTCCGTCACTTCTCACGCCGTATGTCACCGAGACATCCTATCTTTCGCAGTGGTTGCGATCACCGGAACAGCGAGTGTATGGACAGACATTGGCCGATGAGGTTTTGCGATATGCTTCCTATGCCGGTGATATCGCGCGGCACACTGAGTTCGATGTCATTCATGCTCATGATTGGCTGACCTATCTGGCAGGGCTCGAGGCGAAACGGGTGAGTGGCAAGCCGTTGGTAGTGCATGTGCATTCGACAGAATTCGATCGGACGGGTGGCAATGGCGCGAATGAATTCGTGTCCGCCATCGAACGGCAGGGACTACAGGAAGCGGACGCGGTCATCGCGATCAGTGAATATACCAAGAATATTATTATTCAACAGTACGATATCAATCCGGATAAAATTGTCGTGGTGCACAATGGTATCGAGGAACAGCCGCATCAATCAGGTGGCGAGTCCGATGTGCTCGAGACACTTCGTCAATACAAGGCTCAAGGGAAACTCCTTGTTCTCTCGCTCGGACGATTGACCCTCCAGAAGGGGATTGACTATTTTTTGCGGATGGCCAAGCGGGTGTCGGAATATGTTCCAAATGCGATTTTTCTGGTGGTCGGTTCGGGCGATATGGAACACAAATTGATTTCGCAGGCTGCGGAGCTCGGTATCGCGGATAAGGTTATCTTTACCGGGTTTTTTCGCGGGAAGCAGATTGAGGATGCGTACAAGATGGCGGATTTGTTCGTCGTACCGTCGGTGTCCGAGCCGTTCGGTCTCACCGTGTTGGAGTCGATGCAGCACGGCACGCCAGTCATCGTTTCGAAACAGTCCGGTGTCTCAGAGATCGCTTTTAACGCACTCAAGGTGGACTTTTGGGATACGGAGGAAATGGCCAACAAAGCCATTGCTATCCTCAAATATGGCACCCTGCATGGTCAGCTCTCGGATATGAGTCGCGAAGAAACCAAGCATCATTCCTGGGAGCGGGCAGCACACAAATGTCTCGCACTTTTTCGGAAATTGACTCATTTGTGATAGAATAAAGGAAATCTCTATCTTATGCCGTCCATTTGTTTTTATTTTCAAGTGCATCAGCCGTTGCGGATCAAGAAGTACCGTTTTTTTGACATTGGCAACGATCACGAATACTTCAACGACGACTCCGACACGAGTCTCAACAATAAGCGGATCCTCGAGCGTGTGGCACGCAAATCATACCTGCCGGCCAATGCAACACTCCTCCATCTTTTGAAAACTCATCCGGAATTCCGGTGCAGCTTCTCTTTGTCGGGGGTTTTTTTGGAGCAGATCCAGAAGGATTTTCCCGAAGTATTGGAATCATTCCAGCAGTTAGTGGAGACAGGACGAGTGGAACTCCTGAGCGAGACGTATTATCATTCATTGTCCGCACTGTATTCGCCGAAGGAATTTGTCGAGCAGGTGCACCAACACGACGCTCTGATCAAAAAGCTGTTTGGTGTGAAACCGAAAGTATTTCGCAATACCGAGTTGATCTACAATAACGACATCGCCGCCAAGGTCGCTTCGATGGGCTTCAAAGGCATCATTACTGAGGGAGTCGATCGGATTTTGGATTGGCGATCACCGAATTTTCTCTACCGTCCCCAAAGTGTGGAGGGTGTGAAATTACTTCTTAAGAATTATCGCCTTTCTGATGATATTGCATTTCGTTTTTCCGAGAAGACCTGGAAAGAGCATCCTCTTACGGCTGAGAAATTTGTGAACTGGGTGAACGAACATCACGGCAATGGCGAAGTGATCAATCTCTTTATGGATTACGAGACCTTTGGCGAACATCAATGGGAAGACACGGGTATTTTTCAATTTCTCGAGGCTTTACCTAGGGAATTGCTCCGGCATCCGGACAATGATTTCGTGACTCCCTCGGAAGCGATCGCCCGTTATGAGGCGCGGGATGTGATCGATGTTCCGCATACGATCTCCTGGGCGGACGAGGAACGCGACCTCTCAGCGTGGCGGTCGAATGCCATCCAAGAAGAAGCTTTGAAGAAGGTTTACTCGATGGAAAAGAAAGTATTGGCGACGAAGAATAGGAAGATCATTCGTGATTGGCGGCGGCTACAATCATCCGACCACTTCTATTATATGTGCACGAAGTTTTGGAGCGATGGCGATGTACATAAGTATTTCAGTCCGTATGAGTCGCCGTACGATGCCTTCATCGCGTTTATGAATGTCCTGCATGATATGGAACAGCGCATTGAGGTGTGTCTTGCTGGGCTTCTCCAGCCAAAAGCAATGCTTTTACAAGAAACAAAAATATAAATTTTTTAGAATAAAATTATGGAGACAGAAACAAAAGCAGTCAAAAAAGTGAGCGTTAAGGTAAAAGTAAAAAAGAAGACAGCGAAAAAAACCGTGGTAAAAAAACCGCGCGTGCCTCAAGCGAAGAAAGAATATACCGTGCCCGTATTGGATCCGGAACAGTATTTCTGGCTGGCGGATGGCGGCGGGTTGGCGAGTCCGGAAGCCTTGGCGGAGGCGTTGGAGCAGATGACTGAGGCGCAGTTCGCGTATCATACAGAGCGCGATGGTAATGATTTTGCTCGGTGGATCGAGGGAGTATTCGGTGATAAAAAGTTGGCGCGTTTGATAGTCAAGCAAAAAACGGCGCAGCAGAGCGCGGCAGCACTTCGAAACTATCTGGCCAAGTAAAGACGCAAGATTTTGCGTCTCAGAAAGCTGTTAAAACAAAAAGTCGTATGCCGAAAGCGCTCGTATTGGGTAATGGGGAGATCCTCGTGTGTTTTGACGCCTTTGGGCAGGTGCGGGATTTTTATTTCCCGTATGTCGGACACGAAAATCATGTCGGATTCGGTTATGTCCACAAGATTGGTATCTCAATTGACGATCACTTCGAATGGATCGACAGTCCGGCCTGGCAAGTGACGGTCGATTATGTCACTCGGACGATGTGTTCGAATATACGGGCGATTCACTCTCAGTCGGGTGTTGAGCTGCTCTTTGCCGATGTCGTGTACAACGAAAAAAATATCTTTTTGCGACAAGTGACGGTGAAAAATACCTCTTCGGAGAATCGCCGGATCAAACTTTTTTTCCATCAGCAATTTCAAATTTACGAAACCGCCAAGCGTGATACGGGATATTACGATCCCGAACACGAAGCAATCGTCCATTATGAAGGACGGCGGGTATTTGTAGTCGGCGGTCGTTGCAAAGGGAAGAGTTTTGATGAATATAGTATTGGTAACTATGGCATTGAAGGTAAGGAGGGGACATGGAAAGATGCTGAGGATGGTCGCCTGGAGAAGAATCCGATTGAGCACGGCGAGGTGGATTCGGTTGCGTCTCTCTCGCTCGAGGTAGCATCAGGTGAATCCGAAGTAGCGCATTACTGGATCACCGTGGCCAAGATTCATGATGAGGCTATCGAGCTCGGTGAATATGTGAAAAAGAAAAAACCTGAGCATATCGTCAAGAGCACGAGTGATTTCTGGCGGGCGTGGGGACAAAAAAACAATATCGAATGTGAAGATCTTTCGCCAGCGATTATCGATTTTTTCTATAAGTCACTCTTCATCATCCGTACTCATACTGGCAATAATGGTGGGATTATCGCATCGGGTGATTCGGATATGCTTTCCTTCGGGCGCGATACGTATGCGTATGTCTGGCCTCGTGATGCCGCGTATACGGTGTTGGCATTGGACGCTGCCGGATATTCCGATACCACTCGAAAGTTTTTCGAATTTTGTAATGCAGTCGTCACTCAAGAGGGTTATTTTTATCAGAAGTATCGCTCGGATGAATCGATTGGTAGCTCCTGGTTGCCGTGGGTGGCCGATGGCAAGAAACGTCTCGCCATCCAGGAGGATGAGACAGCGATCGTCCTTTTCGCCCTGTGGCGACACTATGAAAAGGCGAAAGATGTGGAATTCATCGAAGGTATATACAATTCGCTTATCAAGAAATCTGCTGATTTTCTGTGTCACTTTCGGGAGGAGAAGACTGGATTGCCGGAGGTGAGTAGTGATATTTGGGAGCGGATTTTCGCGATTTCCACTTATACGGCAGCTTCGGTGTACGGCGGTTTGGTCGCGGCGAGTCACTTCGCCGAATTGCTCGGCAAGAAGCGAGATGCTCACAAGTATCTCGCAGTGGCTGATGAAATCAAAGAAGCTCTTTTTCAATATTTATATAATCCT
>JBAWZR010000062.1:0-5022 GCA_037142915.1 Candidatus Moraniibacteriota bacterium | reverse complement strand
GGGGTTGCGCTCGTTTCCCGACTTAACGGAACATCTTACGACACGAGCTGACGACGACCATGCAGCACCTGCTGAGCACCTTCGAAAGCCTCTCTATTTCTAGAGCATGCAGCTCAGTTTCAAGCCCTGGTGAGGTGTTTCGCTTACCATCGAATTAAACCGCATGTTCCACCACTTGTGCGGATCCCCGTCTATTCCTTTGAGTTTTAAGCTTGCGCTCGTACTTCCCAGGCGGCATACTTAACGCGTTAGCTTCGGCACAGAGAGGGTCGATTCTCCCCACACCTAGTATGCATCGTTTAGGGCGTGGACTACTAGGGTATCTAATCCTATTCGCTCCCCACGCTTTCGTGCCTCAGCGTCAGAAATGTGCCAATCAGCTGCCTTCGCCTTGGATGTTCTTTATGATATCAACGCATTTCACTACTACACCATAAATTCCACTGATCTCTCACATTCTCAAGATATACCGTTTCAAATGCGGTTCTTCGGTTGAGCCGAAGGATTTGACATCTGACTAATATATCCGCCTACGCACCCTTTACGCCCAATAAATCCGGATAACGCTTGAGGTCTCTGTATTACCGCTACTGCTGGCACAGAGTTAGTAACCTCTTATTCGTAAGGTACCGTCATTACATTCTTCCCTTACAAAAGCAGTTTACGACCCAAGGGCCTTCTTCCTGCACGCGGCGTCGCTCCATCAGACTTTCGTCCATTGTGGAATATTCTCGACTGCAGCCACCCGTAGGTGTTTGGACAGTGTCTCAGTTCCAATGTTGGGGGTCATGCTCTCACACCCCCTACCCGTCATAGCCTTGGTGGGCCATTACCTCACCAACTAGCTGATAGGACACAGGCTCCTCCTGAAGCGATAAATCTTTCCTCCGTAGAGTGTATCGTGTATTCTTCCGGATTTCTCCGGATTATTCACGACTTCAGGGTAGATTCCTATGTATTCCTAACCCGTTTGCCATGAGCTTAAACTCATTCAACTTGCATGCCTTATCCATGCCGCCAGCGTTCATCCTGAGCCAGGATCAAACTCTCAATAATATTCAGCTCCTCGAAAGGGGCTGAACCGATATAATGTCTCGAATAAATCCGAGACAAGATTTTGAATAGACTCTTGTTTACCCCGCTGCTCGAAAGCAACGAGGATTTAGGACTAACCACAAAAAATTGTGATTGTTTTAGGTTTTTCAATTGTTAATGTTCAGGCAAACTTCGTTCTACTGTTTTCTTTCGAATAAAAAAACCGCCTTCGCGCTTCGTTTTATGACTAAAAAAAACAGAGCAAACCTCATTTGCTTTTCCAGTATAGCAACTCTTCAGGGCTTGTCAAGCTTTTTCCTAAACATCCCCTCAACTCCCAAAAATACCCATCCATCTCACCCCGAAAATTCTCATATAATCTCTTATTAGAGCCTTTTATTGATAATCCACAAGAAAACGAGCGGGAGTGCCAGCCAGATGATGAACGCCCATGGATCAGCGAAGAGAGTATACGATGCAAGCGACATATATTGAAGCATCTCTCGTTTGGGGAGCAGGGTGAGCGCGATACTCAATATCATCCCCGCCGCGAGAAAACCCATTATCAAAATCCGCCAAAAAAAATCCGAACTGGCATTGGGGATATGAATATCAAATAAATAATTGCCCGCCGCAATCATCAGAAGGAGTAACCCGCCGAATACAGCCACCCGGCCATAGGAAATCGAGAAATCAAAAACTGTTGGTGGCAGACTCGACTGCAAAGCCAAAGCAATATACCCATACAGCACTACATTGACCAGTTGCGAGCGCCCGAGATACAATCCCAATCCGATACTTGCGCCAAAAAAAATCAACCAAAAAGAAATATCTCCCACAAAAGTCGCCGGGAGCAAATTCATAAACCACTGAAAACCCGATTGAATATTTGTAGGCAGCGTTGGCATAAGTATTTGTATTGAAATGAAAACCTCTTCACTCTTTCAGTGTACACTAAAAATACTTTGTGCGGAACGAATGCCTCATTACTTTTGTCATTGCGATCGAAGCGTGGCAATCTCCCGCAACAAAAATACAAGTTTTTTCTTTTTTAGATGAGATTGCCGCGCTTCGCTCGCAATGACAGGTATCATAATGACGATTTGCATTTCTGTGTGTTTTTCACTACAATATAGGTATTAGTTTCTCTTTTTTCTATGCATTTTCACAGTCGAACTTTCTTTTTTTGGATCTCCGTCATTCTCTGCCTCGCCACTATCGGCGGCATCATCTTCTACAGCTTCGGTTACCGGTACCAATTCGGTCGCGGGATTTTTGTCTATACCGGCTCTATCTCGCTCAAGGTCAATCCTGCTAGCACTATCCACTTCACACTCGACAATCAGTCAGCTGATGCTCAAGTGAGCGCTATCAACAATGCCTACCACCTCAGTGGCATTCGCCCGGGACTCCATCACATTACCGTCTCCGCTGATGGATTCCAGACCTGGGAAAAAGAAGTTTCCGTCTCAAGTGGCGTGTCGACCGACTTTTGGAATATCACGCTCGTCCGTAACACATACAACCAAACAACTCTCGCTTCCCAATCATCCATCCAAAAATTCTATCCTTCGCCCGACCAAAAATTCCTCGCTTATAGCGTACAAAATGAAGCAGAGGCTTCGGTCTACACCGTCAATACACAGACTGGCGAAACACAACGGGTATTCTCCCGACTACAATCGTTTTTCAAATCAGATAATCTCGAAAACATAGAGTGGTCACCCGAGAGCAATGCAATTACCCTCCCCCTGTACACCGCCGATACTACTCGAGACTACTTCATCGTTTCTCTCTCAGACGAATCGTTTCCCGCCACTCGTCTCATAGACATCACCGACGCGGCTTCTGCAAAAGACCTTCGTTGGGATCCTCAAGCTCCCAACACACTCCTTTTCCTCAATAATTTCACTCTCATCGCACTCTCGCTCGACGACTCCAATACAATATCTCTCGCGAAAAATGTCCTCGGATATGACATCTCCGGCAATACCCTCTACACGTTTGAATCGCCCTCTTTCCTCATCTGGCAGGCTCCACTCGATACTCCCGATGATCGTACTCAGATTACCACTCAATCTATCCAAAATATCCAGTCGGACGACAATTTTTCCCTTATTGTTTACGATATCAACCGAGCCATTCTTCTCGATCGAACCAAACAAACGCTCACGCTACTCAATAACAATCCCGATCAATCAGTTTTCACAACCCTCTCCCAATCTGTTACCGATGCCCAATTCTCCAATGATGGCAAAAAACTTCTCTTTTGGAATAACTCGGATATCTCCGTTTACTTTCTCCGCGATTGGAACACCCAACCGGCCCGCCGCAAAAACCAGATCAATGAAATTGCCCGCTTCTCGCAACCGATTCACTTCGTTCAATGGACCAAAGACTACGAACACATTCTTCTTGCTACACCATCCGATGTAGAGCTCATCGAAATCGATACCCGCTCCCGTATCAGCCAAAAAATCCCCCTCGGTAATCCCTCGGATATACGGCAAATAACTCCGGTTTTCTCTGCGAACAAGCTTTTTTTCCTCAAATCATCAGGGGATTCCTCAAACAATACCTCCATTTCAAGCATTCCATTCCCCGAATCGATTTACCGTTTTGGCATCATCCAGCAATAGTTTGTTCACCCAAAAAAATCCGTTTTGTGTTATACTGAAATTGTTATCAAATTATTTACCTGTAAACAATACTCATCTTATGGAAGCACCTTCCGCGAAAAATAATTTTAAACAGACCGTCTGTATCGTCGATGATGACGAGAATATTTTGGAAATTTACAAAACTAAATTCGAACAGTCCGGATACGATGTACTCACAGCCGTCAATGGTGCTGAAGGACTCGCCCTGGTCCGCGAACGAAAACCTGATATCCTCCTCCTCGACATCCAGATGCCAGTCAAGAACGGCGTAGAAGTCATCCAAGAAATGTGCCAGGATCCGGAGCTCAAGGGTATCCCTATCATCGTCCTTTCCAATGTCGATGACGAGGATATGTTCCGCGAGGTCGGTCAACTTGAGCACACGAATTTCTACCTCATCAAAGCCCTCACCACCCCCCAAAAAGCCGTCGACATCGTCCGTGAGGTCCTGCCTTCGTAATAAAATATTTTGGAAAACAGGAGGAATTGAACAGCTTTACTTCCAGTAGGTGAAGACCTCAATGCAATAATAAACCAAAAGTAAAACAGCCCTATCTCATTGCGAGATAAGGTCGTTCATTGTTCATATATATTTCTCCTTCAGTGTCATTGCTGAAAAACTTTCATTTCGGCATCACATAGTCCGCCGCAGTCACATCCACCACGATTCCCGACCCAAAAGCGAAGGCTGAGACACTTTGCCAAGCTAAGACGCCATTGATGCGTGTTAGATACGCATTCCCGCCAAAACTTGGAGGTAATCCCGTAAACACGAGTGTCCACACACCAGCACTTGATCTCGTAATCGTTCCTTGAATCAGTTTTGAAACCTGACCGGTCGGAACTATCCACGCGTCAAACCAAACTTGAGCGGTGACTTGATCGATAGAGGTAAGACCATAAAACGCATTCAACATTCGACTATCGCCACTGATTGTGAGCGTCAGTTTTTGTTGATTCTTGTCGTAGACGGCTTCTATCTTTTGAAAGACACTCGCACTCAGAGGCAGTTTGTAGTCTCCAGCAGTATTGACGATAAACGCACCCGCAGGCAATATCCACTGATTGGTGGTTTGCCAACCGTATTGCGTCGCATCCGTTAGTCCAAGCAAGAGTCTGCCTGTACTGGTTGGAGCCACATTGGGTATACTCGCTATCAATTTACCGTTCACATCGCAGTTCAGTCTGCCAGGCATACCAGGATAAGCATCCTGATTGTTATTCCAAAATACCTTTCCATTGGGAATAGTATTAGTTGGAAGCCAAAATCCTGAAATGTTTTTTGAAGAAAAAGCGGCATTCAAAGTCATACCGGAAACATCATCAC
>JBAWZR010000061.1:0-5226 GCA_037142915.1 Candidatus Moraniibacteriota bacterium | reverse complement strand
GATCGTAACCGTATTTTTCGATTTCACTTTTGATTTCTTGATAGTTTTCTTGCCAAATTTCTCTCACAAGAACTTGATCGATGGAGAGGTTGAGTTGGTTTTTGTAAAAATCAATTTGCTCGGAGAGACTTTGCTCGAGATTGATTTCGATTTTTTGGTCTTGGTTGGTTTCGAGGTTATTCCAAATAGTTTCTATTTGACTATGGTAAGTCACACTTTCTTTCCGTGATGCAACCCGCGGTTTTTCCTTATAAGGAACATGCACCGGATCACC
Source organism: Candidatus Moraniibacteriota bacterium (assembly GCA_037142915.1). GTDB lineage: Bacteria > Patescibacteriota > Minisyncoccia > Moranbacterales > UBA1568 > JBAWZR01. The sequence continues at coordinate 4,952 of JBAWZR010000061.1, read as the reverse complement.
GTTTACTTTATCAATTCCCAAAAACTCATACAGTCCACCAGAGAGTTTGAATAGTTCCCCCGGCACGAATTTTTTACCTCCGCCCTCGAATGATTCCCTGCGATACTCGACCCGCTTTCCTTCCGGAGTGATGAAGTAGCTCTCCGTCAACACCGGCTCCTCACTGACCAGCTTTTCATAGTGGACACGCGGAGACAGCAGGCCGATCTCCAAGGGAGTCATAATTTCAAATTCAGGTTTTTCTCTTGTATCCGCTCCGATTTCTATGCCGTAGTGTGACAAGAATGCCCCGACCAGTTGTCGATCATCCGCAGAATATTCCTCTTTTGATAAAAACTCTTTTTGAAATTTTTCAGAAAAGAATGATTCCAAAGACTTTTCCCGAGCGCGTGTTCGATATTCTTTCAGCCAGCCGAGAATCGTCCCGATATCGATGATCAGATCTTTCAGGTATTGCGCCTCTCCTCTGGCTTTCAAAATCGTCTCTTTGTGCGAGAACGATTTATTGATTTCATCGAGCGCGCCGGCTAACCGCCACAAAAACCCTCCAGCAACGACCGTCTTCCCGTTCTTATCTTCTACTGTTTTCAATTCGCGGATGTTCACGATTTGCTTGACTTCCTGCCCTTCCTTTTCGACAGTTTTCGTTTCTTCCCGAAATTCATACTGTGGTGTGAGTTCTCCCTTGGCGGCGCGCATCCGCCTGTTCTCATCCATCAGTGCCGACACCATCATCTCATATATTTCCGGTTCGCTCTCGCTCTGTTTCGGATAATCCAAATTCACCTTGGCGAATTTACGCAACACTTCCGCAGGGATTTTGTTTCGTGTATCATATCGCTCCGAATCCAAATTGACCATCCCGCAATACAAAAAATTCGGAGCAATCGTCAATTCTTGATTGGTAACCGGCATCCTCACGGTTTTTCCTGGCGTCCACGAAGAAATTCGCGCCATCATTTCCGTCTGATCCGCTTTCGGTCGAAGATTGAACTCGTCATCCGCCACAATCCTCCCCTGATGTGAAGCTGTCGTCTCCAATGTTGTCGCTCTGCCGGTGGCCGCTTCACCGATCTCCTTGTATTCGTAATGGGATTCTCCTTGAATAGAAATTTTCGGTTTAGCGATCAGATCCTGAAACCGAGTCTCCTTCCCCGGCGTCAAACTGTTTATTTGCCCCGTCAGTTTCAAAGAAGCTTGTTCTACGAATCGGCTTTTGCCCGTGCCCGACTCTCCCGAGACAAGCACCGGCTTCCCACTGAGCGCCGCTTCTTCCAATTCATCCAAAGCTTCTTGCCGTGATGGCTTCCAGATGAAATTTTCTTTCTTCAATTGCTCGGCACCCTCCACTATCGTGTGGTACTGCGCCAGTCCGGCTAACTCCGGATTGGACTGGAGTAAGTCTTTCATTTTTTCCGCCAGCTGTTGTAATCGTTTTTTATTCGTTTCAAAGATGAGTATATCGATTTCTTCAATGCCGGAACCTCTTGAGGCAAACATCTCCCGCGCACATCCGTCGACCGCCTTCCCTACCACATACATTTCCCGGTCGAGGGCTTTGTATTTTTCGAGGTTTCCATTGATCGATTCCGTTTCTTCTCTATGCCGTCGGTGATGTTTCTTGTATTCTTCCCGTGTCTCGACATCGTCATAAAAACTTTTCAACGCGCCGATTCTTAACTTCATTTTCCGCTGTTCCTCCTCGCTTCCAGCTTTTTCTCCTTTTAGCGCAAGAGAATGCTTCGCGGCTTGAAACAATGCCCACATCGATTCCGCCCGCTGGGCCGGCGTGAGATACGAAATATCAACCTGATCTGAAGTAGCTTGTTCATTTCCCTGTGTCTTTCCGAACCGTTCCAAAAAAACGCCCACCGGATCTTCCTTCGGTTTCTTCTGTATGATTGCATCCAAGCTTTCAGGTTTTGGAAAAAATTGTTCCGTCATAACGCGATGTGCTATTGTAAAAAAATTCGAAATCCAGAATGCAAAAGAAAAAAAGAAAAAGAATCCAAAGCAAATCCAAAAGTTTCAAAGTCTAAGCTAACTTTTTGAAACTACGGGAGAGGCGGAGACCCAGATAGCCAACCGCATCAGCAGGATCATCCGCATGGACAATCAACTGCCGAACACCCGGATACCAGCTCGCGCTCACGACACGAGCACCGGAGCGGGAGTCGAGCAACCAAGTCCAGCCTTTTTTATCCAGATGGTTACCGGTGCTTTCGAAATACATCCGTTGAAGAATTTCATATTCTGCCAAAGAGAGGCTGTCACTTTTCACTTCAATTATTTGACCGTTAATTTCGGTTTTGAAGTTAGTCGGCATTGCTTGATTGTTCGTGATTCTCTCGGCTACTTCGGTCGGGTTGAGATCGGTGAGTGCCATGATGTTTTTGTTGAGCGTGGCTTTGAGGAAAGGGTTGGCATCTTCGTTGTCGTAGATGTTCTGATCAGAATGCGTCAAGACGATACGGTATTCCGGAGCCGAGGGATTCTTCATTCCGGTGAAGTTGCCTCCGGCTTCGAAATTAGGACTTCGATAGGTCGCGGCGACTTTCTCTTTGACTTTTTTACCGTTGACTGTTTTTTCTTCCTCCATTGTTTCGATGAGTTGGGTATTGAGTGCTCCGGCATCTGGCAGGTTTTCTGGAATGATGAGGATCTGATCGTAACCGTATTTTTCGATTTCACTTTTGATTTCTTGATAGTTTTCTTGCCAGATTTCTCTCACAAGAACTTGATCGATGGAGAGGTTGAGTTGGTTTTGGTAAAAATCAATTTGCTCGGAGAGACTGTATTCCAGATCGATTTCGATTTTTTGGTCTTGGTTGGTTTCGGGGTTATGAAAAGAAGTCGTGAGCAATGGCTCAACCTTTTCGATGGATGGTTTTTTTTCTTGCTTCCCGATACCCAACTGACGCAGTTCTTCTTCGGTCAAGGGTTCGGCTTGGGCAAGGAACTCTTCCTTCGGCATCGTTCTTGGTGAAAAATCAAATTTTTCGGGGGACATAGGTTAGATTTGTATTCTGTTTGGATGAAGTTTTTTGAATTCTCCAGTGATATCCTGAGACAAGATTTCCGGTAATTGGGAGAAGGATTCGATCGGTTCGGCGGCAAACGCACTCTCCGAAACCCCTCCGACACAGCATATTCTCACAACCACACCCTTAGCTGCCAGTCTTGTGCAGACAGCTTCCGCCGTGTCAAAATCATTGGGTGCTCCATCAGATATCACTACCACATAATGCAATGGTCGTTTGTCTTTGGAAATTTTTTTCTTATCCAACTCGGCGTTTTCCCGTTCAACAGCCTGCTCGATCAAGAGGAGTGTTTCGGCGGTCGGCGTTCCTCCTCTGGCAAGTTGGTTGAGTGCGGCATAAAATGCCCACTGTTCTTTCGACTCCCATTTGTCCGTCAGAGGTAACTTCGTCTCTCCGGTCTCTGATGCCAATGTTACCATAATTTTGAGCGGCGGTACATGGGAATTTGATCCCTGCTGACGGGAAATATATGCGCACTGCATCAGACTATCTGTGAACAATAGCCCTGCATCCCGTTGCACATCCGCTTTCCTCCGGCCGCTCGCGCTATCAGGATCTTTCATCGACCCGGACAAATCGAAAGAAAAATAGACAGAGAGACCGCCGAATTCCGTTTCGAGTTTCTCTTCTCGTTCTAATTTTTCAAACCCGGTCGGATTGAATTCCTTAGACACGATATCGATCCGCGCACTCACCGGATCCTCCAAATTATCGCCTTCATCCATTCGCACCGGACCGCGGTAATCATTCTTTTCACTTGTATTTTCGATAACGATCTTTTTCCATTCCAACTTGAGCAGCTCGCTGATCGGAATACCGCGCGTGTCCTTGATCTCCCGCGCCCGATCCAAGGCTCGCAAAAACTCTTGTGCTTGTGCCGGCGTGCACTCCGCCGCATCGGCGAAGCGGGCATTCTCCATATCCAACAAGGTCAATTTTTTCGATTGTTTCCCTGCGCCCGCCTTTTGCAATTCCTTGATTTTTTCTTGGATTTCTTTTTCGGATGCCAATTCATCATCGGATTCGCCATAATCACCTTCTCCGCCAGCTGGCGGATCTCCGTCCAAATCCTGTTCTTGTTGTTCCTCATCCACCGTCGGATCACCCTTGGGCGTGGCATCCAGCCTCACCGCTCGCCAACTCAAATCATCCCACACCTCCAACCACGAATGTCCGTTACCGGAATGGAGAATCGCATTGCCTTGTTCGTCTTTTTCTCTGACAGAAAACCCACTGATGAACGCCCACTGATCGTCTATTTCCGACAACGCCCGTGCCGCCAGGGTATTTGCCCAATAGCAATTCGCTTCCTTCCTCTGCCACATTCTTTCAAAAACTTCCGCTGGTTTTTGCGTATAGTACGAATTTATCTCATCACTGGTTACATATTTCAAATTATTGCGTACAAACTTTACGAGCTCTCTTTTTATCTTTACCTTTGAAAATCTTTTTTCTTCCAATTTTTTGATTTCTTCTTTCAACTCCGATGGTAAATTTCCCTCAATTTGACCTTCTTTCAGCTCCACTTCCTCGCCCAGCATTTGTTTTCTGTAAGCCCGAATCTGATACTTGAACACGCCTGTTCCATCTACACTCAAATACCACAACCCTTCTTGATTGCGCAATACGCGAGCGCTCCCCTCCGGCGCATCAACGATAAAACTCTCCGGATCGACCATCCAACCGGCAGGAAGCGGCAGAGATAAAGGCTGTCCTCCCTGAATTTTGCCAAAAATAATCCGGGTGCTCTCACTCTCATATTCTTCGGCAATCGCTTCGCGAAATTCGTTCTCTGGTTTTTGCCATTCCAAAGTGTTGCCATCAAATCTGTTGAATTGTAATTGTTTGTAATAACCGCCAAAAAACGGACTCACTGAAAATAACGCTGCCGCCGGTTCGCCTTCTTTTTTC
>JBAWZR010000060.1:0-5736 GCA_037142915.1 Candidatus Moraniibacteriota bacterium | reverse complement strand
GGCCGATCGTGCCATCAAGGGATTCATCTATTAATTCTCGAGCTAATCAAGATGACGCACAAAAACAGATAGACATATCTGTTTTTGTTTGAGAAAAATTTTCTCATGACTATTGACACAAATGCAAACACGTTTGCGAAAAGTTATGCTATACTAAAAGTGCATCCGTTTGTAACAATCGGAATGAAACAAAAGATTGAGTGTATGCCGAAAGGTGAAGGTAATCAAACACATAAAGCTCGTCGTTCAACGGGGTTTTTTGGTTTTTTTAAGAAAAAAAAGAATTCATTTTTTGTTATTTGTTTTGGTTTTGTGGCTATCATAACTATCATTATTATTCAAACCCCTCATGTTTCAGCGGGGTTGCCGCCGGTAGATTGGAATAACCTCAAAGGTGAGAATATACAGAAGCAGATAGGCACATCATCCACACCTTTTGATTCACCTATCAATAAAACACTGCAGGCCATTATCACTTTTCTTGGGTGGGTGACCAATGTCGCCGCCTCTCTTCTTTCCTGGACGCTCGACCCACAGCTCCTCTATGGGGTGATGCAGGATAAGCTCATCTATGCCTGGTGGTCGATGGTGCGGGATGTCCTCAACATCTTCTTCATCGGAGTACTCCTCCTCTCAGCGTTCAGCACGATTTTTGGTATCGATAAGTATCACTACAAGAACATTCTCCGCCAACTCATCATTATGGCGCTCTTGGTGAACTTCAGCTTCCCTATCGCACGCTTCGTGATTGATGTTGCTGACCGCCTGATGTATTTCCTCATGACCCTCTCTGGCGTAGCCAATAGCGGTCTCGACACTTTTAATGTTTTTGGGAATACCTTTTTAAAAAATTCTGAGATTATTACCGCAATTGTGGAGCCTGCGCAAAGTGGAGGAGAAGATCTCGCGGTACTCCTAGCCACTGTGGTATTTCTCTTCCTCTTTGCCACCGCACTCCTGACCCTGGCGATACTCCTCGTGATACGGGTGATCGCCCTCATCCTCATCGTGATCTTCTCGCCGGTCGGGTTCGTGGGGCGGATCGTCCCAGGGATGGAGGGTATGGCTTCATCGTGGTGGAAGAACCTCTTCCGGTATGCGTTCTTTGGTCCCGCCGCGCTCTTCATGCTCACACTCTCGGTAGCGATGATGACAAGTCTCAGTTTTAATGCGAGCGCATTGAAATCAACTATCCAAAGTGCTAATAGCGGTAATGCTTCTGTTTCGGTTGCAATGGCTGGACACCTCGCGATGGCGGTTATCCCAATCATCCTCATCTACTTCACCATCGGTCTTGGCTCGAAGATGAGTATCAAGTTCGCCGACAAAGCGGAAAAGTTCGGGCGGTGGGGGACGAATGCTCTCGTGGGGGCTATGAGTCTCGGTGCCGTCCCATATATGAAAACCCAAGCCAGGAATGCGAAAGCTGCCTGGGATGCATCGCGCAAACAAGTGGTGGCCGACCGAGCGCGGCGGAGCTTCGGCACGAAGGCGGGAGCGGGAGCTGCGGCATTGCCAGATAGAGCTGCTGCTAATAAGGATAGTAAGTTCGCGTGGCGGCGCGATGCGGCTCGCCGTGAGGAGACGCGAAACGAGTTGAAGATCACTGATGATATGAAGCGATTAGAAGAGCAAAATGTAGCGACCGCTGAATTACTCGATAAAGCAACGAAGGGCGATGATGCCGCGGCAAGATTATTGGCGAAAAACGGCTCGATTGATAATGATACAACTTTCAAGAAATTGATTGACACTGATAAACTTAATGCCAAGACAATCGCTCAGGTCGTGGATAAGGCGACGGCAGATGCGGTGAGCGATAAGGGTACTTTGCAAAAAACGATGCAGAAGTTAGGGAAAACTAACGATGTCACTTCTGCCAAGAAACTCATAGGCAAATCAGAAAAGGCGATGAAGAAGATGGATTATGATGAGTATCAGGCAATTCAAGATACCTTTAAAAATTCGGGAGGAGTGATAGATGTAGATGTACAGAAAGCAGTCAAATGGAAGGCGAAGGATAGCGGCCACGCGAGATTCTTGATTCGAGATGCAGCCGTCGAAAGAGCGAAGGCCGCCGGAATGCCAGTGACGAATCCTAATGCGGTAACAATTGAAATGGCGGATTATCAGAAGGCGCTGGATGACTCTTCACAGAAGGATGTCATCAAACAGATTGCCGGTCTCAAGGACGACCCGACGTATATGAATTATGTGGTGTCTCGGCACGGTGGAGGAGCTCCCAATAGAAAGCTTCAATCTAAAATGGCTGATGCAGCTTCCGATACAGCGTTAACTCCCGCAGAAATAGCTAATCTTCGAGGGAGAGGTCTCATAGCATAGATTTTATAAAAGCAGTATGGCGAGTGAAAACACAACTATCGTTCCAGAAAAAAACGAATACTACCCGCTCCTCATCGTGGATGAGTCGGAATTGTTGGCGGCTGGTGGCGATGAAACACAGATGGTGATGGAGCGACTGCAGGCATACGCCCAACTACCCGAAGAGTCAAAAAAAATCTTCCAGAGTGATAATCTGCCGCTGCGCTTGTACCAAATGGAGCAAAAATTTGGATTGCAAACCGCAAGTATTGGGCGTATCAGTATCCTCTTGCGATGGATGTTTTTCGGGAAAATTACTTGGAATGACTTCGTGATGCGGATAGACTCCATCCTCCTCGGAGAGGGCATGCCCCACGAAAAAACCCAAGAACTGGCAGGCTTTATCCACCAGATGCTCACCGAAATCGCGGCCGAGGAGGTGCCGGTCGAACCAACGGAGAGCTCTGAGGAATCATCCACTATCGATCAGAAAAGTATTCTTTACTTGCCGATCCTGAAGGCGCTCTCAACCTACCCCGAACTCCACTATCAGCGGATCACCAGTGATAAGATCGTGATGAAGGGCGAGCACGAACCGGTGCCGCCGACGATCCGCAACTGGCTGCGTGTGTATCGGGACGAGGTGGGGGTGGGTCAGCACAGCACCGTAGAGCGGGGGCAATTCCTCTTTCAAAGTGACAATACCAAAACTCTCTCGACCTCGGATCGGGAAGTCCTGTCGCTCCTCGTAAAGTCTATTGAGGAAGAAGCGCCATTATTAGTTGATACGGAAAAAAAGATAATTCTATTTCAATCCCCACCCGCGACAACGGAAAACAGCATGCCAGCACCATCAGCAGAAGTATCTCAACCAATTCGCCCGTCATTGCGTTTTGAAAGTACTCCCGAACCGCCAACTCCAATACTCAATGAAGGAGAGACTGGTGAACTCAGCTTTTCCTCAGGGCAACAACTACAAAGTGAGCAGGAAGATGCGTGGAAACCAAAAGAGTAGGTTGTGGTATACTAGATAAATAAAAAAGCAGCGTATGATGTTCAATGTTCCGCAATATGTCGACGTCGAGGATAAAGTTGCCGGGCCATTGACCGGCAAGCAGCTTTTGTGGATGATCGGGATGGGCGCCGCGCTCCTCGTACTGTGGAATATCTTTTCGCCGAATGTTTTTTATGTTTTACTGTTTCCAGTCATATTTATTTTCGTCGCTTTCGCCTTTTTCCGCCCATATGGGATGCCACTCATTGACTTCTTGGTGCACTTTTTCTATTTTCTCTTCCGTCCCAAGGTCTATATGTGGAATCGACTCGATGATCCGACGGCCTTCGACCTCCCAATAGAAGCAAAAATAGAAGCTCCGGCCCCGAAAAAAGTGCTCACCCCGGAGCGTATCTCTGAACTCTCCCGTATCATCAATAGAAAAAGAATTTAACCGTAGTATTATATTATGGAAACACTGAAGAATGCCACTGCTGCAGCTAAAACCAGCACACAGCAATTCGTGGACATCGAAGAGATTCGCGATGGCGTGATGATCTTGAAAAATAACGGTTTGCGAACCGTTCTGCTTGTGTCGTCGCTCAACTTCGATCTCAAATCCGTCGAGGAGCAGGACGCCATCATCTTCCAGTATCAAAATTTCATCAATTCGCTCGACTTCCCACTCCAGACTATCATTTATTCGCGCAGATTCAATATCACGCCTTATTTGGATCAATTGCGGCAGTTCGAGGTACAGCAAAACAATGAACTCCTCCGTCTGCAGATTTCGGAATACCACAATTTCATCAAGAACCTGACCGAAGTCTCTAATATTATGTCTAAGGATTTCTATGTGGTTATTCCTTTTTCACCGACCGAAAACCAGGAAACGGGATTTTTTCACAAACTCAGCACGGTGTTCAATCCCAAACAAGTGGTGAAGGAGCGATTGGAAGTGTTTGAGACCTATCGGAGTCAACTCTTGCAACGAGTGGAGCATGTGAGTTACGGATTGTCGGCGACGGGCGTGACGGTCAAGATGCTTACTACCGAAGAAACCATCGAGCTGCTCTACAATACCTACAATCCAAGCTTATTTACGACAGTCCTCACTTCGCATCTCAGCAGTATCGATATCGGCAAATAAAAATCAAAGTCTCTATGAAAAATCCATTCAATCTCAACCTTTTTCACACGCAAAGTGAACAAGACAAGGAGTTTCTAGAAAATGAATCCCTCTATCAGCGTGGCATTACCACCGTGCGTGATCTCATTGCGCCCGCGGGGCTGAAAGTGAGCTCCAACTATCTCCAGGTCGGCAATACCTTTGCTCGGACGCATTTCGTGATCGCTTACCCTCGGTACTTGAACACGAATTGGTTCTCGCCCATCATCAATCTCGATCTCTCGATGGACACAGCGATGTTCATCCACCCTATCGATACGCGCGATGTGATCAAAACCCTCCAAAAATCAGTGACGCGAGTACAGTCACAGATCCATATCGAGGAGGAAGCTGGTAAGGTTCGCGATCCGATCCTCGAGACGGCTATGAAGGATATCGAGGAACTGCGCGATAAACTCCAACAAGGAACAGAACGATTTTTCCGGTTCGGGATTTATGTCACATTGTATGCTGAGTCGCTGGAAGATCTCAATCGGGCATCACAGACACTCGTTGGCATACTCGAATCACAATTGGTGTATACCAAGCCGGCGGTGATGCGGATGCAGCAGGGTTTCATTGCGTCTCGTCCGCTCGGGATGGATCAGCTCGACTCGGCCAATAATCTCAACACATCCTCGCTCTCGACCACATTCCCATTCGTTTCTTCCGATCTCTCCTCCAATAGCGGTATTTTATATGGCATCAACCGGCACAATAATAGTCTCATTCTGTTCGACCGCTTCAATTTGGAAAACGCCAATATGGTGGTTTTCGCCAAGTCGGGCGCAGGTAAAAGTTATACGGTCAAATTGGAAGTGCTGCGTTCGATGATGTTTGGGACGACGGTCATCATCATTGATCCGGAGAACGAATACAAACACTTGAGTCAAACCGTTGGTGGGAGTTTCATCCAGATGAGCCTGAATTCGCCCTATCATATTAATCCTTTTGACTTACCGTTGACACATATTGAGGACGAGGATTTTGAGGGTATTCTCCGGAGCGCTATCGCTAATCTCATTGGCTTGATGCACTTGATGTTGGGGACATTGACCCCAGAGGAGGACTCTATTCTCGATCATTCACTCCGTGAAGTGTACGCGGTTCGGGATATCACTGCTTCGACCGATCCGAAGAAGTTGGAACCGACTTCTTTTCCGACAATGACGGATTTGTATGAAGTGTTGCGCAATATGGAGGGCGCGGAATCGATCGCCGCTCGCCTCCAGAAGTACACCGAGGGCGTTTT
>JBAWZR010000059.1:0-5863 GCA_037142915.1 Candidatus Moraniibacteriota bacterium | reverse complement strand
TCTGATAAAATAGAGGAAGAACGTGAAGCAAGAGGATTCTTCGATTGGTTCTTCCGCAGAAAACCAGCGCCAAAACAAGAAAAACTCACCACTGCGACGATCACCGATGAAGCTGGTCACACAACGAAGATCACTTTCAAAAAAGAAAAAGATCAAAATCGCCGTATCGACATCACCCTGCGATCCATCGCCTATGATGGCATCGTCACGAATTGGAAAGACACCAGTCTCCAGTACAAGTGGAATATTCAGAAAAAAACGGGCAAGTATATGGTTTTGGCGGCCGAAGCACAGACACAAAACGAACAGGTTGAATCACATTATGTGCTCTGGCGTGATATGACCTACATTATGACCCGACCAGAGGCATTGGATGATGATGAGAGTGATAGTCACTTCGAATTCCGCCCGACTCGGCAGGTGGTGAAGGGAATGAAGGTGCTGCAATTGGAGACGAAACAGGGGAATGTGAATATTGCGTATTAAATATAAAATTATTTTTTAAGAAAATGCTATGACGAAGAAAAGTATGTTGACAGTTGGACTATTTAGTACCATTCTATTTTTTTCAGCAATGTTCCCAGTTAATTTGGGTATTTGTCAACAATTAAACTATGACTGTCGAAAGGCATCAGATTTGATGCAGATGCTTTTTGGGATTTTTCCATTTGTTTTTCTCTTCTCTCTCATCACTTACAAAATGAAAGAAGAGACATTCCGAGTCTGGTGGAACTTTGCAAAATGGTTCGTGCCGACAATTATCGTGATCACCTACTTACTTCAGGGCGTGACCGGTGGCGGTTATCTCAACACAGCAGACTCTTTCAGCTTTGCGATTCTTTTTATTCTATACGCCGTCTTCGTATTTGTTTCCATTATCAAAATCGTTCGAGCATACCGACGTTCGAAGTAAACTTTTCTTAACAAAAACTGAAACCTTGTCGTACCAATAGCGAGTTGGACTGTTGGGCGGATGAAGAGAGATTAGAGTCAGGGTTTATATTGACTTTATGCATATAGCTATACATTGTGCGGAATTGGATGCGACACGGATCGATGGCACACGGGTATATCTGTCCGAGATATTGAAACGGTTTGGGGCTCTCGCGCCCGAGGAGCGGTTTTATTTATTCCATCGTGATGAATTCAATCAAGAATTAGCTCCATCAGCGTGTGCGAATTATGAGGAGCGCCGTGTGTCGGGATGGTTTCACTGGACGCAACTTCGATTTGCTCCGGTGATTCGCGCGCTCCAGCCGGATGTTGTGTGGATGCCGATTCAGATGGTGCCATTGGGTATCCCGAAGTCGACGCGTGTGGTAGTGACGGTGCATGATTTGGCATTTGAATATTATCCGGAGACATTTCCTTGGGCGGATCGCTGGCGACATAAATTATATTTACGGTATACACTGCGAAGAGCCGATCATGTAATCGCTATCACCGAGTCGACGAAACGGGATATATTGCGACTGGTGCCGACGCGGGACCCTGAGACGATTACGGTAGTGTATCATGGGTTCGATGCGTCGAGGTTTACGCCGATTGCCAATTCACATGATGCCGAGGTTTTGAAAAAATATAATTTGGAATCGGGATCGTATGTATTGTATGTGGGCGCTCTGCAACCCCGCAAAAATCTCGTTCGATTGTTGCAGGCGTTTGCGTTGGCGAAGCGGGAAATACCTGATATGAAACTCGTCTTGGTGGGAGCGCGGGCCTGGGCTTGGCAATCGATTGAGGTGGCGATAGATCACCACTTGTTTCGCGAGGATATCATCGTGACCGGTGCGGTGAGTGCGGAGGATTTACCGAGTTGGTATCGGGGCGCGCGGGTGTTCGTCTATCCGTCTTTGTACGAGGGGTTCGGGATGCCGTTGCTCGAAGCGTTCGCGTCGGGTGTGCCGGTACTTACGACCAATAATTCCAGCCTGCCCGAAGTGGGTGGCGATGCGCCGAGGTATGCTGATGCCAAAGATGTTGAAGCGATGGCAAAGGAATTGGTGATACTCTGGCGGGACGAAGCTATACGAAAAGATCATATTGAGCGCGGTCTCCAGCGGGCGAAGGATTTCTCGTGGGATCGCTCTGCCGATGAGACGCTCGCCGTTCTCCACGGGTGATTTGGCAGGAAAACAAGAGATGGTGTATACTATGGAAGTAATCCTTCTGAAGGAGATATTTTTTAATGTTGATTGGTATGGCAAAAATAACGAATGTGGTTGGACGAGAAATTTTGGACTCGCGCGGGAATCCGACGGTCGAAGTGATAGTGACTCTGGACGATGGTATCGTAGCGACAGCGGGTGTGCCCTCGGGTGCTTCGACTGGTTCGCATGAGGCGTTGGAACTGCGGGATGGTGACAAGGCACGATACGAAGGATTAGGTGTATTGACCGCGGTGGCAAATGTGAATACGATTTTGGCCGAGACAGTCATCGGGATGGAAGCAGGTGAGCAGGAAGCGGTCGATCGGGCGATGCTCGCAGTGGACGGCACGGAAAACAAGACGAAACTCGGGGCAAATGCAATCCTCGGAGTGTCGTTGGCAGTGGCTCGCGCAGCGGCAATGAGCGAGGGTATGCCTCTCTATAAATATGTACGAAAAATTTCCGGTTTCACGGTGGATGAGAAACATATGCCGATACCGATGTTCAATATATTGAATGGCGGACAACATAGTGACTCAGGGTTGGCGGTGCAGGAATTCAAACTCGTTCCGAGTGGTATCGAGCCCTATGCTGAGCAGTTGCGGGCGGGGAGCGAGATTTTTCACGCGTTGAAAAAAATTCTCGCGAAGGATGGTCAGACGATCGGCGTGGGCGATGAGGGCGGATTTGCACCGCATCTTCCGAGTCATGCGCGTGCGTTCGAGGTGATACTCGAGGCGATCGAGGCGGCGGGCTATGTGGCAGGTAAGGATGTGTTCCTTGGTATCGATGTGGCCGCGAATTCGTTTTATGATGAGAAAGAGAATGTGTATCGATTGGAACCGGAGGGTGTGGTGCTTACTCGCGAGCAACTCATTCAGCTGTACAGTGAATGGATCGGAAAATATCACATTATCTCGATTGAGGATGGTCTGCACGAAGAAGATTGGGAGGGTTGGAAAATTTTGAATGAGAAACTCGGTGAGAAAATTATGTTGATCGGTGATGATCTGCTCGTGACCAATACGAAGCGGGTAGCCAAGGCGATCAAAGAGAACGCCTGTAACGCTGTACTTATCAAGGTGAATCAGATCGGCTCGCTTACTGAGACATTGGAGTGTATGCGTTTGGCGAAGCAGAATACATATAAAACCGTGATCTCGCATCGTTCGGGCGAGACGACGGATGACTTCATCGCTGACCTTGCGGCCGGTTGCGGTGCGGAATATATCAAGACCGGATCCCTCTCTCGTGGCGAACGCCTCGCGAAATATAATCGTCTCCTGGCTATCGAAAAGATGTAAAAATTATGGCAAAAATAATCTGTATCGGGTCGGCGGCGAAGGATATCTTTTTTCCAACGGGAGAGGGAATTCTTCTCCATACGCCCGAGGATATCGAAGCTCAGGAAAAGGTCGAGTTCGAAGTCGGTGCGAAATATCAGATCGATGACCGATATGAGGCGCCTGGTGGGGTGGCGGCCAATGGTGCGATTGGTTTGGCACGGTTGGGCGTGGATGTCGCTTGTTATAGTCAGATCGGAAGCGATCAGATCGGGGACTGGGTGGTGCAAGAATTGGAGAAAGAGGGTGTGCGGACAGATCTTCTCGTGCGGGACGCGAATGCTTGGACGGATTTGTCAGCGATACTTGTGTTCACGCAGACGGGTGATCGGACGATTTTTTTTAACCGCGACGCGAATGAGCATTTGAAAGTTAATGTGGAAGAATTAGTCGGCGCCGAGTATGTATTCGTGAGCGCGCTGAATGGTGACTGGCAAACGAATTTGCGCACAGTATTAGCCTTAGTGAGAGATGGTAAAGCGAAACTTATTCTCAATCCTGGACAGCGAAATCTGCAGGACGATGTGGTACTTGTGGCTGAGGCGGCGGCATTGGCAGATATTCTCGTATTGAATAAAGACGAGGCGATCGCACTCTTGAAACACTCGCACTCTGAAATGACGGCTGAGCAATTGAACGATGAAACGGAGTTGATACGCGAGCTGCATACACTGGGAGCGAAACGGATCGGATTGACTGATGGGTTGCGTGGCGCGTGGGTGAGTGATAATTCTCAAATATTTTGGGCGCCGGCGAGCGGTGAGCGGGCGACGGACACGACCGGTGCAGGAGATGCGTTCGGCAGTGGCTTCGTGGCAGCTTTGCTCCAAGAGAAGGATATCGAAACAGCACTCCGATGGGCGACTGCCAATGCCGGCAATGTTATCCGATACTATGGCGCACAGCAGGGATTGTTGCGAACAGAGGAGATAGGGGAACTTTCAAAAAATATTGAGATTCAATCGAAGTGACTTGTAGGGGCGAATGATCTATACTAAGAGGAGAAGCGACAAAAAACAAAAATATTTTTATGCGATTACTCGAGAAGGTCTTTCGAAAAAAGAAAGATGTGAAGTTGGCGTATTTTTCGATGGAGGTGGCTTTGTCGCGGGATGTGCCGAACTACGCTGGTGGACTCGGGGTTTTGGCGGCGGATACGCTCTACTCCTTTGCAGACAAGCGCGTACCAGCAGTGGGTGTATCGCTCATTTATCATCAGGACGATGACTCGCTCCAGGCTTTTCAGATGCAGAAGTTTTTCCATCGATGCGAGCCGACTATAACGGTAATGATCGAGAATCGTCCCGTCAAGGTGGCGATTTGGAAGTTGATGATGCGTGGCAATGTCGGATCGATCCCGCTCTATTTTCTCAGTACCTATCTTCCCGAAAACGCCCAGTGGGATAGGGAAATTACCAAACATCTCTACGCGCCTGACCGGTATACTCGGTTGTGCCAGGAGGCGATCCTCGGCATCGGTGGGGTGCGAGCGCTCGAGGCGTTGGGGTATACCGGTATCCGCAAGTACCACTTGAACGAAGGTCATTGCGCGCTGGCGACGCTCGAACTTTTGCGCACGCATAAGTATGATGAGAAAAAAGTCCGCTCACTCTGTACCTTTACGACGCATACGCCGATCGCCGCGGGGCATGATGTGTTCGAATATCCTTTAGCGTATCAAGTTTTGGGCGATATGCTACCATGGGATATCCGTACGCTCGCCAGTAACGAGGTGCTGCATATGACGCGGTTGGCGCTCAGTCTTTCAGCAAAAGCGAATGGTGTTTCGAAACGGCATGCGGAGGTGTGTACTGAGATGTTTCCCAATCACGAATTCGAAGCGATTACCAACGGCGTGTATCACCCTCGATGGGTGGGCGGACCGATGCAGTCGATGCTCGATATGTACATCCCGCACTGGCGACAGCATCCGAAAATGCTTGATAAAGTGCTCGAAGAAGTACCAGATAAGGCGCTCACCCGAGCCAAAGCCGAACAAAAACACGAACTCATTTCCTGGATTAATTCGCAGAGTTTTTTCTTTCCATTCGAGGATATCGAGGAGAAGGATTTTTTCGAGGAGGATATTTTGACGATCGGTTTTGCGCGGCGGTTCGTGCCATACAAGAGACCAGAATTGATTTTTCGCCATCTGGAACACTTGCGATCAATCGGCAAGAAAAAAATCCAACTGGTTTTCGCAGGACACTGTCATCCGAGCGATACTTTTTGTGATTCGATCATGCAGGAAGTCATCGAGTATGCGCGATCACTGCGTGGGGATATTCGTATCGCACTTATACCTGATTATCATTTGGAAATCGCTGAACGATTAGTGACCGGTTGTGATGTGTGGCTCAATACGCCGGT
>JBAWZR010000058.1:0-5917 GCA_037142915.1 Candidatus Moraniibacteriota bacterium | reverse complement strand
GGATGCTTCTGGTGTCTTGAGGCGATTTATGTTCGTCTACAGGGTGTATTGGCTGTGCATTCGGGCTATGCGGGTGGTAATACCGCAAATCCGTCGTATGAAGAGGTAAGTGCTTGGACGACGGGGCACGTTGAGGTGATCGAAGTAACATTTGATGCTGAAGTAATCACCTGCGAGCAAATTTTAGAGATATTTTTTGCTTTTCATGATCCGATGACACGCGATCGGCAGGGCAACGATGTCGGGACGCAGTATCGTTCGGCGATATTTTTCACGACACCAGAGCAGAAAACCACAGCGGAAAAAGTTATTGCGAACTTGGAAGAGCAGCACATATTCGCTCAACCGATCGTGACGGAAGTCCGACCGTTGGAAATGTTCTATCCGGCGGAGAGTTATCACGAGCGATACTTTGATCGCAATCCGGATCAGGCATATTGCCAAGCGATCATCAGTCCAAAGATTTCGAAGTTGCGAGCGAAGTATTCGGGATTGTTGAAATAATCCGATATTCGACATCTAGCGTGAAAAATGGTACGCTTGAGAAAGATTTTTTGTCGAATTTTTTATGCGTTCAATCATCCCTGATTTACTTCCTTTGGAGCGGCCGTTGGTTGTTTTTGACCTTGAAACGACGGGACTTTCGACGACTGGAGATGATCGAATTATTGAGATCGCGTACCAGAAAATCATGCCCGATGGCGAGGTGATTAGTCGGTCGCAACGGCTCAATCCAGGGCGGGTAATCCCTGAGGATTCGATTGCGGTGCACGGGATTACCGATGCGGATGTAGCGGCGATGCCTTCCTTTGCTCAGCAGTGTTATGAATGGTGGAACCTGTTCGATGGAGCGGATGTGGGAGGGTTCAATGTGACGGGGTATGACCTGCCGTTTTTGCGGTCGGAGTTTGCCTTGGTGGGGAAGACTTTCGATTATTCGAAGTGCCGGATTCTTGATGCCAAAATCCTCTATCATCAAGTGACACCTCGCGTTCCGGGTGGGGCGCGCAATCTCTCGGCGGCGTACAAGACTTATTGCGGCGAACAACACACCCTGGCGCATGCGGCGGCGGGCGATGTGGAAGCAACTGTGAAAATCCTCGAAAAAATTCTTGAGAAACATCCAGAGTTTCGCAATTGGGAGACGATCGCGGAGCTTCACGGGAACAAAAAATTGTTGGATTCGGTGAAGAATGAGCATGGACCACTCGTCACTGCGGCGACCGCAGCTGCCCAAAAAGCGAGTAATACTTTATTTTAAGTAAAAAGGAAAGCCTACTGTTTTGTGTCATTGCGAGTCCGCCGCGGCGGACGTGGCAATCCCGTTTGAAAAAGAAAAAACTTTGTGTTTTTGGAGGGAGATTGCCACGGTCGTTTCACTCCCTCGCAACGACAGGAAATATTTAGTTTTTGGTAAAGAATAAATCTATGGATATCATCCACGCCGTTTATTTGGGGATTATCGAGGGAGTGACGGAATTTCTCCCGATTTCTTCGACAGGACATTTGATCTTGGCATCAAAAATTTTCCAAATTCCTGAGACGGAATTTCTCAAGTCATTCGAAATTATCATTCAGACTGGCGCGATATTGGCGGTGATTGCGCTCTATTGGCGGCGGTTGCTGCTCGATCGGGCGGTTTTCCTACGGGTGGTTGTAGCCTTCTTGCCGACGGGGATATTGGGATTGTTGCTCTATAAGTTTATAAAAATTTGGTTGGGGTCAGAGAGTATCGTGGTATGGTCGTTATTGCTGGGAGGCATCGCGTTGATCGTCTTCGAACGCTGGCACACGACTGAGCGCGAAATCCATACTGATATCGCTTCGCTTTCCTATAAGCAGGTGTTCTTGGTTGGGTGTTTTCAGTCATTGGCAATGATCCCCGGCGTGTCGCGTTCCGGTGCGACTATTGTCGGAGGTTTAGCACTGGGCTTCGAACGGTCGATGATTGTAGAGTTTTCCTTTCTCCTCGCGGTGCCGACGATGTTAGCGGCAACCGGGCTTGATCTCCTGAAAAACTACAAGAATTTTTCCGGGAGCGATACGGGTGTGTTGGCCGTCGGTTTTCTCGTGTCTTTTGTAGTCGCGTGGTTGTCGATCAAGTGGCTCCTCTCGTTCGTGCGCAATCACACTTTCACGAGTTTTGGTGTCTATCGGATCGTGATCGCTTTGGTATTCTTATTTTTTATGATGTAACTTGTGGAATTTGCGCATTTGTTTCTGTGTCATCCCCCGATTTAATCGGGGGATCCAGGTTGAATTAAATTACAGGTATGAATATATTGGATGGCAAACAAATAGGCGAAACGATTTTGCAGCAACTGGCGGAAGAGGTGGAAACACTCTCTGTAAAGCCTCGTTTGGGCGTAATCTTGGTGGGGGATAATCCTGCTTCACATATTTATGTGCGATTAAAAGAACGCGCTGCCGAACGGGTCGGTATTATTTTTGAGAAAAAAATCGCTCGCGTTGGTGTTACGAAGGGTGCTATTGAGGGACTTATTCAACAATGGAATGCTGATCCGGCCGTGACAGGCATTCTTTTGCAATTGCCTTTGCCAGATGCTTTTCGCGATGCTACTGATGAACTCATCACACTCATCGATCCTGACAAAGATGTGGACGGTTTTCATCTGAAAAACACCGAGCGATTTTTGGCAGGTGATACGGCGGGCGTGTACCCGGTGTTTCCGCGGGCGATCATGGAACTCATCAAAGCCTCCCAACAACCATTCATCGGCAAGCAAGCCGCCATCGTGTGCAATTCGATGCGCTTCGGTGAGATGATGAGTGAGGCTCTCCGGCGGGAAAATATTCAGCCGGAAATAATTTTGCAACAAGAATTATTAGAGGGAGAGAAGAAAAAAGAGATGACACAAAAGCGTATCAAAAATGCTGATATTGTCATAACTGCTTGTGGTGTGCCAAATCTCCTGCGAGGTGAAGATATCAAATCGGGAGCGATCGTGATCGATGGTGGTATCGCGCAGCTCCCAGATGGCAAGATTGTTGGTGATGTTAATCGAGAGAGTACTGAAATGGTAGAAGGATATCTCTCGCCTGTCCCTGGTGGTGTCGGCCCCGTGACCGTCGCTTGCCTCCTCCGGAATGTGGTGGAGCTGGCAAAACAAAAAACCGACGCGTAATGTGCCGGTTTTTTTGAATGTACCGCGAGAGAGACTCGAACTCTCATGGGTCGCCCCACACGATTTTGAGTCGTGCGTGTCTACCAGTTCCACCATCGCGGCAATACGAAACTTCCCTTTCAGCATAGGGAATTGAACGCATCCTGTCAATGCGCTATACTAGGAAGGTAAAAGAGAAGGGGGAACTTTTTTTGGAAGGGGATTGCCGCGTCCGTTGCTACGGACTCGCAATGACAGACTCTTTTTGGTTTCTTTTTCTTTCTTCAGCTACTTATTACTTGAAGTTTATGGCGAAAGTCTTGGCATTCGTGAATCAGAAGGGCGGCGTAGGGAAGACGACTTCCGCTATCAATATCGCTCATTATTTGGCTGTGGAGGGCAAGCGCGTGTTATTGCTCGACCTCGATCCGCAGGGGAATGCCTCGTCCGGGCTCGGTATCGACATTCGTTCGCTCGACAAAAACCTCTATCACGCCCTACTCCTAGGTGAGTCGCTCGAGGGGATTATTCTCGAGACGCATATTCCCAATCAGCACCTCTTGCCATCGTCGCAGATCCTCGCTGGCGCTGAAGTGGAGCTCATCAATGTACCTAATCGCGAATACCGTTTGCAAGAGCTTATCAATCGCATTCGCTCGTATTATGATTTCATCATCATCGACAGTCCGCCGAGCCTCGGGTTGCTCACGATCAATGGATTGGTGGCGAGCGATGGCGTGGTGATCCCCGTACAGACCGAGTATTATGCACTCGAGGGATTGAGTCAGCTTTTGGCGACGATCCAGCTCGTGCAGGAGAACCTGCAACCGAAATTGGAAATATTCGGGGCGCTATTGACGCTCTATGATCGCCGCAATCGTTTGGCGCGGCAGGTGGTGCAGGAGGTTAACAAACATTTCCCTGGGCCGGTGTTTGACAGTATCATCCCGCGGTCGGTGCGATTGGCCGAGGCGCCGTCGTATGGCAAATCCATTTTTGATTTTGATGCTTTTTCGAAGGGAGCTCGTTCATATCGGGCGGTGGCGCGAGAAATTCTCCGTCGTCGTGAGGAAGAACTGGTAGAAGGAGAATAAATAGTGTTTTTATTTTTCATTTTTTATGACACAGCAACATGGTTTGGGGCGCGGTCTCGCATCGTTGATCCCGCCAAAACTCTCTACGAGTAATGCCGGTACCTCTGTCCCGATTCCTCGTCGAGCGGATATGTTTCAGGCGACGCCCGCCCACAAGAGCATCTCAACCCCCGTGGATGATTTGATCGAGGAAAAGCCTGAGGGAAGGCGGGTGTTGGAAGTCCCTGTGACGGAGATTGTGCCGAATCCGCATCAGCCGCGGACGGATTTTTCACCGGAGCGCCTCGAAGAATTAGCATTGTCTATCAAGGAGCATGGAATTCTCCAGCCATTGATCGTGACGAAACGCGGGAAGACCTATGAGATTATCGCAGGTGAACGACGGTTTCAGGCGGCCAAGAAAATCGGTCTGGAGACAGTACCGGTGATCGTCCGGGAGGCGGAGGAGCAACAGAAGTTCGAGTTCGCCATCATCGAGAATATCCAACGGCACGACCTAAATGCGTTGGAGTCGGCGCGCGCATTTCGTCGGTTGATCGATGAATTCCAGTTGACGCAAGAGGAAATCGCCAAGAAAATGGGCAAGAGTCGCAGTCTCATCGCCAATACACTCCGGTTACTGCAACTCCCGATCGAAATCCAGAAGGCTTTGTTGGCAGAGGTGATCAGTGAGGGTCATGCCAAGGCTATCCTATCTCTGGAAACAGCGGAAAAGCAGATGGCGCTCTATGAGAGTATCGTGAAGGAACAATTGACGGTGCGTGAGGCGGAGACGCGGGCGCGAGGGAGTGTGTTCCCCAAAGCGAAACGACAGAGTGCTCTGGTCGACCCACAGGTGCGTGCCACCGAGGAGCAGTTGGCAGATGTATTGGGGACGCGGGTGCGTATCGCTCGGGCGGGCAAGGGTGGACGAATCACTATAGAGTATTATAATGATGATGATTTGAAACATCTTCTGGAAAAAATAGTGAAGGAATCGAAATAATGTATAAATCATTATTGTGTCATCAGAACAACCCAATATCAGCTCGAAAAAACTTTCCGCGTGGAAAAAAATTACTATTCTTACAGTGATTGTTTTGATTGTGGGTGTTATCGTTTTGCCAGAAATCCGACATCGGTCAACAAAGACGGGCACTATCACCACGCAGTTCGCTCCTCCAGAAGAGACGCCTGCCGTGCCAACTCCTGAGTCTCCATCCGTGATACCATTGCCGGCACCCCGACCAGGGCAAGTGGCCGCCACTGCTGATGAAAATAATCCGAACCTTTTGCGGAGTGAGAATTTTCGGTTGGGCGATGTGTCGGTGGGCGGGGATACGATCATTTCGACCGATGGAGACCGTTACGCGCCATTGTCGATAGTGTTCGTTCGGGGCGAAGGGATTTCCGCTGGCAACGAAAAAGAAGCGCGTGTCCTGATCAGCTGGAAAACAAGTAAATCAGCAACATCATCAATCACCTTCGGAAAAAACACTGGAGCTGACACAAAAACGGTTCAGGAAGATGGTTTTGGGATGAATCACAATGTCATTCTCTCGGGACTTGATCTGGCAACGACGTATCTCTATACGATAAAAGTACGCGATCAATGGAACAACGAGGTGACAAGTGATGCCTATGCGGTGTATACTGGAGCCAGAAATATCTCTCTCTTTGAATTGATTGTGGGAGCCTTGGGTGATACCTTTGGGTGGG
>JBAWZR010000057.1:0-6363 GCA_037142915.1 Candidatus Moraniibacteriota bacterium | reverse complement strand
CATATTGAGTGCTGTACCAATGTGACTGTTACAAAAAAAATCGTGCAAACTAACTAACCGGCGACTATTACTAAGTATGTAGTTGCCGGTTTTTTCTTTGTTTTTTGGTTTTCTTGGGCTTTACTCTCGACCTTTCTGGCGGTATACTGGGGGTATTGTAAATAATTCAAATCAAACGTCGCAAGAATTGTTTTTATGCCTACACTCAACTGGATCGGAAAAGAAGCGGTAGTGAATCATGACAGGGAAGTCCCTTTTCGTTTATTACGAAAGGTGAAGTCGGTTTCCGTCGGTGAGAACTCGCAAAATTTAATCGTCCATGGGGATAATCTCGAAGCGCTCAAGGCATTAATGCCACACTATGGCGGCAAGGTGAAGTGTATTTATATCGATCCACCCTACAACACCGGTAATGAGAGCTGGGTCTACAATGACAAGGTGAACTCACCGAAAATCAACAAATGGCTTGGTAAGGTGGTCGGTCGGGAGGCGGAGGATCTCTGTCGGCACGACAAGTGGCTCTGTATGATGTACCCGCGATTGAAATTGTTGCGGAATTTGTTGAGTAATGATGGCGCTATTTTTATCTCGATCGATGATAATGAGCATTGTAATTTGAAACAGGCGATGGATGAAATTTTCGGCGAGGAGAATTTCGTGACGAATATTATTTGGCAGAAAAAATATACACAAAGTAATGATGCAAAATATTTTTCAAGTACTCATGATTTTATAGTTTGTTATGCGAAGAATAAGGATGATAAAGATTTTAAAATCAATCTCTTGTCTCGCACAGAAAAACAAGATGCTCGTTATAAAAACATTGATGATGATCCACGGGGGGTATGGATGACGCAACCTTTGCACGCAAAAAGCGGCACTGATAAAACTTATGAATTTATTTTTTCAAATGGTGTAAAATGGAAGCCCCCAGTGGGTACATTTCCTCGATACAGCATTAACACATTAGAAACAGCTGATAAAGATGGGAGAATTTGGTTTGGGAAAAAGGGGAATGCGGTTCCTCGTCTAAAAAAATATTTATCAGAAATGCGACAGGGAGTTATCCCTAAGACGATATGGTTATATGATGAGGTCGGGAGTAATGATGATGCAAAACGGTCAATAAAAAGTCTTTTTGATAATAATCCATTTGATTCACCAAAGCCACCTTCATTGATTAAGCAGATCATAACCCTTTCGAGTGGTTTAAATGATATTATTTTCGATTCCTTTGCTGGCTCAGGCACGACAGCGCATGCGGTTTTGGATTTGAATAAGGAGGACGGCGGCCATCGAAAGTTTATTCTCGTGGAAATGGAAAGTGAGATTGCCAAAGATATTACGGCGGAACGGGTGAAACGCGCCATCAAAAAATACGACTATCAGGACGGATTCGAATATTGCGAATTAGGGAAGCCTCTGTTTGATGCGCGCGGGCAGATCGAGGCGACCTGTGACTTCGATCAATTCGCAGCCTATATCTATTTCACCGAGACCCAAACCAATATCAATCGCGTCAAAGTGTCGGGTAATTTCATTGGTGAATACGGAGAAAAAGAATATTATTTGATTTATACGGAAAAGCACGCGAATGTGTTGAATACATCTTTTTTGAAACAGCTTAAAAAAGATGATCGTGCCAAGGTGGTGTATGCTGATACCTGTCGAGTCGAAGATGGAATTTTGAAACAATATGGCATCGTTTTCAAGCAGATTCCGTATGAGGTAACCGTTTATTAAAATTTTTATGATACTCAAACGATATCAACAGTCGGCTCTGGATACTTTGAAAGATTATTCTGAAGAATTGGAGCGGGTTGGCCCGAAGTATGCCTTTATGGGGATTACTAAACGACCGTATTTGGACGATGCCTTTGGCGATGTGCCATTCGTGTGTGTCAAGATTCCGACGGGAGGTGGCAAGACGCTGGTCGGATGTCACGCGGTCAATCAGCTTTTGCAGTCGGTTCTCAAGCATAAGATGGAACGCGGAATCGTGATGTGGTTCGTGCCGTCCGAAGCGATCAAAACGCAAACGTTGAAGAAGTTCAAAGACCGGAACAATCCGCACCGTCGGATTTTGGATGCGGCTTTCGAGAACGGCGTGCGGGTTTTTTCGAACGAGGAAGCCTTGCGAATCCGAAAAATGGATGTGCAGGATATGGTCTGTATCATCATCTCCAGTTTGGAAGCATTTCGCAAGGAGAAGAAATTACAGAATAAATACAAGGTGTATCAGGAAAACGGAGCGTTACTCGATCACTTCGAACGCACGGAGGATCGGGACGACCTCGAGAAAGATGATGAAGGGACGATCATTTACTCACTTGCGAATGTCATTCGTATGAGTAATCCTTTGATCGTTATCGACGAAGGGCACAAGACGAAAACAGAGCTGTCGATCGATTTCCTCAAGAATCTCAATCCGAGTTTTATCATCGAATACACCGCCACACCTCGTGCCGGAAGCAATATCCTCGTTGATATTTCCGCGTCCGAGCTCAAGATTGAGGAGATGGTAAAGATCCCCATCGTCCTTGAAAGCGCAGGTCAATGGCAGAATTCAGTTGCTCGTGGATTGGAAAAACGAGCCGAGTTAGAGCGGGAAGCAAAGAAAAACAAGAGCGAATATATTCGACCGATTGCTCTCATTCAAGCGCAACCCAAAAGTAAAGTCACCGCCACCGTGACCGTCGATCAGATCAAGGAATTCCTGTTGAGTGCAAAAATACCCGAAGACGAAATTGCTATCAAGACCTCTTCACGAAATGATTTAGATGGTGTCAATTTGTTCAGTCAGAAGTGCAGAGTCCGTTATATCATCACAGTGAATGCGCTCGCTGAAGGATGGGACTGCTCCTTTGCTTATGTACTTATTTCGGTCGCCAATGTCGGCGCAAAAATAGCGGTTGAGCAGATTATCGGGCGTATTATCCGGATGCCGTACGCGCGCCGAAAAAATAATGAGGCATTAAACCGATCATATATTTTCGCTTCCGCCAAGAACTTCAACGAAGCGGCCGAGAGCATTATCGGTGGCTTGGAAAAGAACGGTTACAGCAAGCTTGATTTGGTAGGAGCTTCTTGGGGTAATGAATTTGCCAAAGAGCCTAAAGAAGTCGAACGAGTTGTGAAGAAAGATTTTTTCGTGCCACTTTTGGCCTTGGAAGGCGAGAGAGTTTCTTTTGAGGCGCTTGTCGGTGGGGATTTTCGACTGGCCCAGCAAAACGCCGAGTTTGATTTTGAGATTCATTATGACAACGATGGTCGGGCGATTATCGATATCGAGGATGATAATAAATGGCATAAAGGAAAACAACAAGTGCTTAACCTGATTCTTAAAGACAAGAATTTTTCGAAAAACGATCTCGTTCAATGGCTTGATAAAAAACTTCGATTTACCTTGCTTGCCAAGTCGGATAAAATACCGTTTATCGAAAAAGCGATCGAGCACCAGCTGAAGACAAGATCGTTAGCAGAACTTTCGGTCAATCGGTATGTGTTGCTTGACAGATTGCATCTAGCCATTGAGAGTATTCTCGAGGCATATGCCAAACGGCGTTTCGACACATTTCTTTTGGAAAAAAATATTGTGATAGCGCGATTTAACGCTTTTCCTGAGACTATTCTTTTGAAGCAAGAGATTCATCAAGATTTCAACAAGAATTATTATGAAAAAATTGATAAACTAAATAAGGAAGAACTCAGTTTTATCGATCGATTAGATCTTGACACTTTGCCGAATATCGAGTTTTGGGTTCGTAACCGAGAGAAGCAAGATCCATTTTATATCCAGGGTTGGAAAAGAAATAAGTTCTATCCAGACTTTGTCGCATTGACGAAAAAGGGGAGTATCGTCGCTTTGGAGTGGAAGGGTGGAGATCGGGTGAGTAACGAAGATACGACTTACAAGATTTCTCTTGGAAAAATTTGGGAAGATTGTGGTAAGGACAAGTTGTATTTTTTCTTGGTTCACAATGGAAATATCGAGGAGGTTTTGAATACACTCAAGACATTATAAAAAAGATAAGCCGGTAATTCAGGGGTGATGACAAAAGATTGCTTTTGTAGGAGTTTTCCTGTAGGCTGAAAAGAATCAGTAAAACAATAGAAATAAGTGTTTAGATATATATAGTATGTATAGTGTCGTGAAAAAATGGCTACAACGAGGCATACAGCGCCCATTTGGGACACCTTTTGCCTATGAGGTTTCGGCCGGAGCGGTGGTATTTCGAGTGAATAATGGGAAAGTCCAGTATTTATTATTGCAGTACCCATATGGATATTGGGATTTCGTGAAAGGACACTGCGAGGGAGAGGAGACGCTGCATGAGACGATGATTCGCGAAATGCGTGAGGAAACCAGTTTGGAGACGAAACGGATTGTGGCCAAGTTTCATTTTCGGAGTCGATATACGTATCATGCCAAGGGACGGGAACGCGAACACCGTTTGGAGGCAGGGAAAGGAACTTGGATTTTTAAGACCGTGCACTTTTTTCTCGCAGAAGCGCAGAATGGTGAAGCGATGATCTCGCACGAACATATCGGAGTGAAATGGTTTTCCTATCAGGAGGCATCAGATATATTGGTATTTGATCGGTCGAAGGAAATTTTGAGTAAGGCGAATGAAATTTTGAAAAAAGAATAGTTATGCTTATTGCCAAGAACATCATCAAAGACGCTGGCACCTCGCGCATCCTGAATGGGGTGTCCTTGGCTATGGGCACGGGGCAAAAAGTCGCCTTAGTGGGAGCGAACGGCGTCGGGAAGTCTACCCTCTTGAGGATTCTCGCAGGGACTGATGATGTGTTTCGTGGTACGGTACAAAAAGCCAAACACAGTGGGGTAGGGTATCTCGAACAGGAAGTCGTAGCTTTGGCCGATGAAACGATCGGTGAATATTTGTTACGCAAGGCGGGTTTGCAGGAACTCGAAACACTCATTCAAAAATTGGGTAAAAAATTAGATGATCCGATCGCGGCGGAAGAATATGCGCAGGTATCGGAGCAATATCGCAAGCGCGGTGGGTACGATTGGGAGGCTCGCGTCGGGATTTTGCTGGAGGGTTTGGGGATGCGGGGAGTAGCGCTCGATCGGCCAGTGTCTCAATTATCAGGTGGACAAAAAAGCAAAGTGAATCTCATCGCGACTCTCTTGCGCGGCGCGGATATCTTGCTTTTGGATGAACCGACGAACAATCTCGATTTGCCAGCGCTCTTGTGGTTGGAGGCTTTTCTTTTGCAATCATCAGCGACATGCCTCATTGCTTCTCATGACCGCGCATTTCTCGATCGTCTGGTAACCAAGGTGTTCGAGATTGATTGGTTTACGCGAATCATCAAAGTGTACAGTGGTAATTGGAGCACCTACGCGCAGACAAAAGCCCTCGAGGAACGGCGGCTGAAGTCACTCTATCAGCAACAACAAGAGGAAGTGCATCGGCTGGAAAAAAGTGGCAAGCAAAAAATGCATGATTCCCAGGCAGCCGAAGACAATAAAAAACCATGGCCGGATGGTGATAAGATGACGCGGAATTTCAAGCGGGAAAAAGCGGCGAAAAAGTTTTCGGCGGCAGCACAGGCACTTTTGTCACGCGCTGATCAAGCGAAAGTAATAGAACGACCCGAAGAACGCGAACCATTGGAACTCCACTTCGATGCTGCAGTCAATGAGGAAGACGAAAACGCTCGCGCGATTGATCTACAGGACGGCGTGGCAGGATACTACCGTGGGGAGGCGGGCGAGTGGTCACTCGGACCGATATCGTTTCACATCACATGGAGTGATCGGGTGGCGATATTGGGGAAAAATGGTAGTGGTAAATCAACACTTTTCAAGATGTTAACTGGGAAGTTGCCATTGTGGTCAGGGGCACTTACCTTTGGAGCGGGGATTGTTCTTGGGGATTTTATGCAGGAACACGAGACACTGCCGCGAGAGTGGTTGCCGATGGAATTATTTTCCAAGCGGGCCGGATTGGAAGATACGACACGCGTGGCGCTTTTACTACACAAATTTCATTTGGGATATGATGCGATGCGCAAAAAAATCGGCGAGATGAGTCCGGGAGAGCGAGCGAGACTACTCCTGGCGTTGTATGATGAGATGAAAGTCAATACGCTCTTCCTCGATGAGCCGACCAATCACCTGGATGTCGAGGCGATACAGGAATTGGAACAGATGTTGGCGCGATATGCGGGGACGGTTGTGTTGGTGACTCACGATCGGGCGTTTCTCGGGCGGATCGATCGGATGCGGTCATTCGTTCTCGAGGAGGGGAAACTCGATGAAATCGGTGAGTATCAGACCTATGCGGATCGTCTGACCCGCGATGCGAAACGCCTCCTGCGCCGAATGCC
>JBAWZR010000056.1:0-6723 GCA_037142915.1 Candidatus Moraniibacteriota bacterium | reverse complement strand
TATGTATCAAGATATCATCCATGAGAAAGAAAAGAAATTTGAGGAGTCGATAGAATTTTTCTCGCAGGAAATAGCGAAGTTTCGGACGAATAGGGCAACCCCGGCACTTGTGGAACATATTGCCGTGGAGAGTTATGGTTCGACTCTGCCACTCAAACAGATTGCGAGTATCGTGGTACAAGATGCTCGATCATTGCTCATCCAGCCGTGGGACCGGACAGCTCTTGGTGCCATCGAGGCGGCGATACGCAAGGCCGACATCGGTGTCAATCCGACCAATGATGGTGCCGGAATCCGTCTCAATCTCCCGTCGCTCACGGAAGATCGTCGTCGAGACCTCGTGAAGGCGCTCAATCAGACAGCAGAGGAAGCTCGAATCGCCGTGCGCAATGTCCGTGAGGAAATCCTCAAGGAGATCCAGAATACCGAGAAGGAGGGCTTGATGAGCGAAGATGATAAATTTCGAGGTAAGGAAATTGTACAAGAAAAAGTCGAGGCGTATAATAAAAAGATTGAAGAGATTCGTAAGAAAAAGGAAGAGGAAATAATGACGGTATAAAAAACAAATTTTATGTTGTGGACGATAATAATATTTCTCCTAGTATTGGGTGTTTTGGTGTTCGTCCATGAGGCTGGGCATTTTTTCGTCGCCCGATGGCATGGCATCAAGGCGGAAGAATTCGGTTTTGGTTTCCCACCACGATTGATCGGGGTGACATGGGACGAGGAGCACAAACGCTATCGATGGGTACGAAGTGATAAGCGTGAGGATGCCGACCCGGAGCGGGGACTTTCATTTAAAAATACGATTTACTCGTTGAATTGGATTCCGTTCGGCGGTTTCGTCCGTATCAAGGGCGAGAATGGCGAGGGTAAACTTGATCCGGATAGTTTTGCCGCGAGAAAGCCCTGGCCACGGATACAGGTGTTGGCGGCGGGTGTGATTATGAATTTTCTCTTGGCGTGGGTGTTACTCTCAGTTGTATTGATGTTGGGATTCCCCGGACAGAATACCGATGATACAGTGGCTAATGCTTCGACGAAGATTCAGATTGAGCGCGTACTCCCCAATACGCCGGCCGAATCGATCGGTCTGCGGGCGGGCGATGTGATCCAAACCATCGATGGGCAACCGGCGACGAGTGCTAATCAAACGAGCCAATATATTCAACAGCATAAGGGACAGTCATTGACTTTTGGGATTGAACGGAGCGACCAGGTGATTCAGGTACAGGGAACGCCTCGAACCGAATATCCTCAGGGTGAAGGATCGTTGGGTATCGTGTTGGCGGCGGTTTCGATGGTACACTACCCCTGGTACGAGGCTATTTGGGAGGGTGGTAAACAAACGATTGAGATGACGAAGATGATGCTCGTCGGATTGGGGAAGATGGTGACCGGTGGCGGAAGTCTATCTGACGTTTCGGGCCCGGTTGGTATCGCGCAGTATACCCGGCAGGCGAGCGATCTTGGTATCACCTATCTGCTGTTCTTCGCCGCGATATTGAGTATCAATCTGGGTATCATCAATGCACTCCCGATACCGGCCATCGATGGTGGACGCATCTTATTTATCCTCATCGAAGTGGTTCGCGGCAAGCCAGTGAGTCAACGCGTCGAAGGGTGGTTTCATCAGATTGGCTTTGCACTCCTCCTCCTCTTGATGCTCGTGGT
This sequence comes from Candidatus Moraniibacteriota bacterium, assembly GCA_037142915.1. Taxonomy (GTDB): domain Bacteria; phylum Patescibacteriota; class Minisyncoccia; order Moranbacterales; family UBA1568; genus JBAWZR01. Next base: position 5,049 of record JBAWZR010000056.1, on the reverse strand, counting down.
GACGGGAATGGACATCGTCCATACAGGTGTTTTTACGCGACTTTTTGGCTAGTATAAAGCTTTATTGAGATACTATTTACCCAGCCCCTCGCGAATGGCTGGGTTTTGCTTGACAAATTTTGAGAAGTGTGTATACTGGAGGCAGGCCTGGTGAAGTAATGATCCAGGTGTAAAAAGCAAAAAACAACAGTCGTTTTCTGATGTATTGCTCGAGAAAACGATTCTTTCTACTCCAAATAAAGGGAGAGTATCATGAGCAACTTTAAAAAAATGTTTTTCAGCATAGCTACGGTTATGCTATTAGGGTGGTTTCTGTCAGCAATGGCAGGGGAGACAGTCACTTACGACTGGGCTCAGCTAGAGCAAAATGTTGGACCGCCAGTACCACATAAGGTCGGCCAAGTTATTTTATTCTGCGACGCAAATGCTAACCCAACGTATTGCGTCAAGTCAGCCACGCCGCCTCCAGAAATCCCATGTTTGTCTGCCCATACCGTTCAGGTTGGTGGCAGCGGATCGTACTGGATACTTCTTGGTAGCATCCGCGCCGGAACTGCTCGTCTGGGCCCTGCTGACTGTCACGGGATTCAAATCCCAGCCGGAACTTGGCAGCTAATCAATGGGTTTTACAAACAATAATTCATTGTTTGTTGTCAAAAAATTGCAGAGGAGAAGTGAAAGTTCAAGATATCAGAAAAATCTGATTTCAAGAGCCGTAATTTCTTCTCCGCAACCACATTTCCACTCAATCTTTATTCAAAACAGAAGCTCCTCATTGGGAGATTTTTTTATAGATACACATGAAGATACTTTTCCTAGGACGAAAACATATCGCCAAGTCGGAGGATATCATGGCAGCACTGGAACGCCTCGATCATCAGGTGGATTTCGTGCTGTTTCCAAATTTTCATTATTCGCAGGAACACGATACTTATGAAACCTCCTTTGGCAGTCAACCGTGTGGTATCGCCCGATCACGCAATGGATACTATGCTCGAAATTTTTTTTGCATTCTTTTTTTGCTTGCTACTCATTTTCGTAAAAACCGCTATGATACACTGTTGGCCGTGGACTGGTTTGAGGGCGTGATACTCTCCCTATACAAGTTTCTGTTTGCCCGTCAGGCGAAGTTGATTTTTTATAGTTATGATTTTTACTTTTTCGATACCGTTTTTTCCAGTCGGTATATCATCAATCGGATTGATACTTGGGTAGCTCGACATGCCGATGAAGTCTGGAATGTGAACGATGCCATACGAACTCAGAGAGAAAAACAGGGGACTTTTGTCCGAAAAAATAAAACGGTTCCATTGGGAATTACAGAGAAAGTCCAGTTGTGGATTCCGAAAGACACGAAGCACTTTCTCTTCGTGGGAAATCTCAAGACTGGGCATAACTTAATAAAGTTAATTAGGGTATTTTCTGTGCTTGCGAAAAAAGACACACAATTTCAATTGACGCTGGTGGGTCGTGGGAATGAGGAGGAGAAATTACGGACGATGATCCGAAGTGAGCAAATAAAGAAAAATATTCATCTCCGTGGTTTTGTAACAGAACAAGAGCTTCTCACTGAAATTCAAGCAGGGAAATACGCTTACGGCATCGCTCTGTATGAAAGTACGCGTGAAGTGGCCTGTGTTGATCCGGGAAAAATCAAGGACTATCTCTCGTGGAATTTACCCGTATTGACGACTCCTGTAAACGCGATCGCCGATGAAGTCGCCAGCTATCAATTAGGGCGAGTTATGCTGGGTGACGATATCTTCACGTTAGTCGATCTATTTTGTGATATTACCGTGAAAGAGATACAAGAAAAACAAAAACACATTTATCAGTATGTAACCGAACATTCATTTGATTCGATATTAAAACAGGCTCTCGTATGAAACATAATTTTTCCTCTTCTCTCAAAAAAAAGGATTTCCCGCTGATTCTCCTCGTGGCAGTTCTTTTGTCGGGGGGAATTATCGGGGCTTTGGTTTTTGATTTTTCGATACTCATACCTATTGCTGTTGCTGGAGCTTTCTTCTTCACGCTTCTTTTTTGGCGTGACCCGCTGATGTTTCTTGTGTGCATTATTCCGTTTCGAATGGTATTTGATTTTTCCGGGGAATTTTTCTTCGTCCGGATAACGGATAGCCTCTCACTTTCTCTCTCTCAGGTGATTGGTGTTTTCGTGTTCGGGATAGGAGTCCTCTTTTTCATCAAATATTTTCAGAGAGCGGCTGGTTCGTTGAAAGTCATGCTTCCATTTTGGGTATTATTGGCCTGGGCGGCGGCCTCGTTCTTTTTCTCTTTTTCTCCCTCGGACACGGCTCGCGATGTTTTGCGTGTTTTTGATATTCTCGCCCTCGCATCGATGGCATTCGTTTTCACTCAGTCGAGAAGTGATATGAAACTCATCCTCCTCGCGATGCTGTATTCGTCCGTCGTGCCGATGCTTTTCGGGATATGGCAGTATATAAGTGGTGTCGGTTATTCGGAAGAATTCACTGACATCCAAAGAATTTATGGTACATTTGGGCACCCGAATGTTTTTGGGATGTATTTGTTCATACTGATTGTCTTCTGTTTTTTCTTTTGGAAATTTTTTGCAGATACCATACGGGAAAGAATATTTGCTTTGGGTCTTGGTGTGATCGCTTTTTTCTTGATATTCCTTACCTTGTCGCGCGTCTCGTGGGCCATTCTTTTTCTTTTTTTCTTTGTGCTTGGTGCGTTGCGATTCAGAAAGATGGTTGTTCCGGTGGTGCTGATCGCGATGGCAGTTTTTCTCCTCGTGCCATCTGTTCAGGATCGAATTATGGAGTTGTTTACGTTTTCGGCAGACAGTTCGGTATTGTGGCGAATCAATATATGGAAGGACGCGACCGATCAGGTATTTGTGTGGAATAAAGTATGGCTGGGATTTGGACTCGATACTTTTCCAGTCGTTGTTTCAGAAATACATGCCGCTTCTTTTGGGAGTGACAATGCTCACAATGATTTCGTGAAATTTTTCGTCGAGGGCGGCATCGTTGGACTCCTCGTGTATATTTTTTGGCTCGGTTCGTTTAGTGTATTGTTTTTCCGTGAAAGTGTACGTAAAAACTTGGAAATGAAGGATCAGGAGCTGTTCCTCTTCGTACTTATCCTGCTCTTATCTCTGGTTGTGGCATCTCTTTCGGATGCGGTGTTTAAAAGTACGCCATTGCAATGGTTGCTTTGGATATTTGCCGGAGCATTGCTTGGCTTGACACAAAAAGAAAAATATGCTAAGGTTTAGTGTTACTTAACCCGATAAATCAGTAATACGTTATGTCTCTATTTTCTATTATCCGATTCAATAAGGCCATTCTATTTTTGGCAGGGCTCGCTGGAGCAGCTGTGGTATTTTTCCTCTTGGTCGCCTTTTCACGCGATTTTACTGTTCAGACTGATTATCTGGTGATCCAACAGTCGGCGGAGACGCAGGACTTCTATACCCTTTCAAAAAGTGTAGAGTATTCGGGGAATATCCTGAAAGAGGCGATTGCGAGCGATCTGTTTTTCTCCGAAGCTGCTAAAACCAACTATTTTAATGCGGCGGCTTTCCCGACCGATGAAGGAGAACGGCAGAAAGCATGGCAGAAATCAATTGCTGTTTCGCAAAAATCCGCGGCAGGAATCCTGGAGGTGACGGTGAAGCGTCCTTCATCGACGGAAGCGAAGGGAATCGCTCGGGCTATTTCGGAAGTTTTGATCAATGAAAATGCATTGTTTCGATCGGGAACCAAGGACAGTATGACTATTAAGGTGATTTCCGGTCCTATCGTCGAGCAAAATCCGACACTGAAAACCATGATTTTCAGTATCATCGCTGGGGCGATATTCGGGATGGCGAATCTTCTTTTGTGGATTTTTTCGCGATTACGGCGACGACAATAAGCGGATTTTCTGAATTGCGTGTTTTGACAGAGTGAGTCAAAAATGATAGTGTGGAACATCGAGAGCACTATTGGTCTTCTGGTGTGGGTGGCGTAAAAATCTTTATGTCACCCCACGATGGGATCAAAAAAGAGTAGTACGAGATCCTTGACAATTGATTTTTTAAAACAAAACATATATCCACTGAAAGGTGGAGGGAGATAGCTATGAATAAGGTAACGAGAGTTGGCCTACTGTTTCTCCTGGTGGCGACACTGGGGGGATTGGGAGGCTGCGCGAGTATTCGGGAAAGTCTCCCGGAAGCGCATATCAATTTCGATCCCGCTTTAAATGAGCGGGCTGGAAATGTCATGCCGCTTTTTGTGCGGCCTGATGATAAAGATGTTATATGTTCGGCGAAGTTACCGCTTTCGAAAGAAATGCGGTTGACGCTTACTGGATTTTTTGCCAAGCATTTGGTAGCGGGCGAACGAGTATTCATCCCTCCGGGAAAGTTTATTCGGGTAGTCGCTGCGACTAATAGCGGAGAGGTGCTTATGGCACGCGGTGTGGTGGACGATACACTTTCGGCAGTATTTTTTAATCTGCCAAAACAAATGTGCGATTCACCAGTCCCCGTACAGGCGCTGATCGTATCCAATGCGGGCACTTCGGTGCAGACTGCAGATCGAAAGATTTTCGGTCCATTGTATCGGTTAGTTCGTGGTCCGCTTGCACCAGAAAATCCCACAATTAATGTCGGGTCATTGGTCACAAATAAAGCGTATCTCGAGAAATTCCTGCAAGTCAATCCGTCGCCAGCACTTATGATTCCTGGGTTGATGGAGTTGACTGATACAGAAGTTTCTCAATTGGACGAATGGGCAGGTCTTGCTGCAAAGGAAATGTCGGAGGAGACGAATGGTGCGAAATTTCTTGGGAATGCAAAGTTTTTCTTTGATTTCACGGACTTTATCGCTCCACCGAATTTTGCGATTAAGGGTGCGTTTTTAGCATTTAATACATATAATGCTTTGAATGTGCCTCCGCACGGCTTTACCGAGCTCTCGTGTCAATCAACAGAGCGACTAACACAAAGCGCCCAATATATCCGCGACAAAGCGGTTGAGTGGGCGAAGAATCAAGGGTTTCAATCAGATTTTC
>JBAWZR010000055.1:0-6846 GCA_037142915.1 Candidatus Moraniibacteriota bacterium | reverse complement strand
ATAGGCAACAATGTGTTCATGGAATATGTGAAGACGGCGGATGGTTTTGAGAAGTTGCCGAAACCGAATGTTGATTTTGGTGGCGGACTGGAGCGGATGGCCGCTGCATCTATCGATCATCATGATGTGTTCGCGACTGATTTGTTTGAGAAGCTTCGAGTTACAATTGGAAGTCTGTCCGGGAAAAATTATGGTCAAAATACTGAGGATACGAAGGCTTTTCGTATCGTGATGGATCATGTCAGGGCGGCGACATTTCTCATAGGTGACGGGGTCTTGCCGTCAAATACCGATCAGGGGTATGTACTGCGTCGATTGTTGCGGCGAGCGATTCGTTTTGCCGACACATTAGGTGTTCCTGCGGGAGGCATGGCAACGTTGGCCTCAGAAGTCATTGCAACATATATTTCGGCGTATCCTGAACTCGGAGAATGGCAGGCTGGAATTCTGCACGCTATCAGTCAGGAGGAAGATAAATTCCGGCGGACACTCGTGAAAGGATTGAAAGAATTTGAGGGGCGCATTCAGCTATCATCATTGACTGGTACGGATGCCTTTGACTTGTTTACTACGTATGGCTTTCCCTTTGAGATGACTTGTGAATTGGCGATCGAGCGAGGAATGGTTATCAATGAGGATGAATTTCGGAAGGAATTTGAGAAGCACCGTGAGCTCTCCCGGACGGCGAGCGCGGGCAAGTTCAAGGGTGGATTAGCAGATCACGGTGATGCGGTCGTGCAGTATCACACGGCGACGCATCTCCTACAGCAAGCCTTGCGCGAAGTATTGGGCGACCATATTTTTCAGAAAGGGAGCAATATCACAGCTGAGCGACTCCGGTTCGATTTCTCTCATCCGGACAAAATGACTGATGAACAAAAGCAGCGCGTGGAAAAAATCGTGAATCAAAAAATTGCCGAGGCTATTCCGGTATCCTTTGAGGATCTCCCCCTTGAAGAAGCAAAAAAACTGAATGCTATCGGAGTGTTCGGGGAAAAATACGGTGACACGGTACGGGTATACAAGATCGGGGAGTTTAGTCTTGAATTTTGCGGTGGGCCTCATGTGAAGAATACCAACGAGCTCGGTCATTTCCGGATCGTCAAGGAGGAGGCTTCCTCTGCTGGTGTGCGGCGAATCAAGGCAATGTTGGAAGGGTCAACGCCGGTGTGATATGATGGAGATACTGAAGATTAACTTTTATTGCATACTCTTATGGCTGTACAATTGACCGATCAGAATTTTGATCAAGAAGTGTTGAAGAGCGAAAAGCCGGTTTTGGTGGATTTTTGGGCGCCGTGGTGCGGTCCGTGCCAGACGATGGGGCCGATCGTCGATGCTATCGCCGATGAGACGAAAGACACTGCTGTCGTGGGGAAGGTGAATGTTGACGAAAACCCCGATACGGCGACGAAGTACGGCATTATGTCTATCCCGAGCCTCAAAATTTTCAAAGGAGGCAAGGTGGTAAATGAGTTTGTGGGAGTACAGCAAAAAGAAGCTTTAAAGAAGGCTTTGTTGGAAGCATAAGTTGTTTCAAAAAATAAAAATAATACATAAATTATGAAAGTATTTCGTCAACAAGTTGAATTTGAGACCAAGGGGCAGATAGAATTTTTTGATCTTACACACCAGGTGCAGGAAGTCATCGAGCAGTCTGGCGTGCGCGAGGGGCAGGTGCTGGTGTATTCTCCTCATACGACGCTCGGTGTAGCGATCAATCAGAACGAGCCGATGCTCATTCAGGACTTTATGCGCATTCTCTACAAGATCGCGCCGGTTGATGAACACTATTCGCACGATTTGTTCGAACTTCGAAGAGAAACAATTTCGGATGGTCGGAGCAACGGTCACTCGCACTGCAAGGCTATGATATTAGGAGTGAGTGAGGTGATACCGATCGAGCGAGGAAAGATGATACTCTCACCGCGCCAAAGCGTATTCGGCGTAGAATTTGATGGTGGGAGGAAGAGAGATGTGGTTGTTCAAGTGATGGGACTATAATATGACTTTTCTTCGTTGGGGGCGGTGGATAGGGCTCGCTGCGGTAGTGATCGTGGTTTTTGTGGCGTGGTTCATGTGGTATACCATGATGCATACCGAGACGCGCGTGCCGGAGCGGTTGTTCCATATCAATCAGGGTGAAACGACATGGAGTATAGCAGAGCGGTTGGAGGACGATCGTTTCGTTGTTTCTCGATGGCTTTTTGTGGCGTATTTGTGGAAAGAAAACCTGCGCGGCAGGGCTATCGCGGGCGATTATCTGTTGAATGGGCAGATGACTATGCCTGAGATTGCTTTCAAATTGACGCAGGGTGAGACGGAATCACTTTCGGTGACGATCACTTTCCCCGAGGGTTGGGACAGTCACAAGATGGCGGATCGGTTGACTGCCAACGGTTTACCGGGTGCGGATTTTTTGATTCTTGTCCAACAACCAAAACCAGAATATCGTGATCAATTTCCTTTCCTTAAAAATATCCCGGAGAACGCCTCATTAGAAGGGTTTTTGTTTCCTGACACCTACTCATTTTTCAAGAAGGCTGCTGCCGAGGATATCATTACGACGATGTTGGGGGATTTTGGAATGAGGTTGGCTGGGCTGAATAGCGGGAACGCTGTTGTCTCTAAACATTCTTTGTTCGATACAGTAACGCTGGCAAGCATTGTTGAGAACGAGGTGAAGACGACTGCTGACCGTAAGCTCGTGGCAGATTTGTTCTGGAGGCGCTTGGCGATTGGTCAGCGTCTCGAAAGTGATGCGACGGTACAATATGTCTTACAGGGAAACAAGGTCCAGCATTCTTTCAGTGATACGCGCGTGGACTCGCCGTATAATACTTATATCAACAATGGTTTGCCTCCTGGTCCGATTGGTAATCCGGGTCTCGATGCGCTCACGGCGACGATGTATCCCACTTCGAATGCCGCCCTGTTTTTCCTGAGCGATCCGGTGACGGGTGAGACAGTGTTCGCCAAGACCTACGAGGAGCATCTCCGGAATAAAAAATCTCATGGATTGTAACTTAACAAACAGAGAAACTCATTTTTATCGTGTGGTATACTAGACAGAGCGGGAGCCTTTCAAAAGAATAAGAATAGAAGCGCTGTTGTATGCTCCAACCTCAAAAAAAATCAACAAACTGAAGAAAAATCGAATAATGATACCTCAAAAAACCATCACTCATATTTTTTTCAACCAGCGCCAACGGTTGTTTTTTAGTATCTTTTTGATGTTTTGTTTTGGCATTGGAGGCGGATTCGAAGCCCAAGCTGCTTCTGCGGATTTTCAAGTGAACCTCAAATCCTCCCTTATTCTGGATGCCGGCACCGGCAATCCCACCTTCACCCGAGCCAGCACTGCCACCGTCACCGATTTTGAAGGACTCATCAAGATAGCCAAAATAAACGAAGCACGGTTCGAAGGCGCCCGCCGAGTGGAGAATCTTATGCCGACTTCTTCAGTTTTGCTTACTTCTGGAAACAACAAAACCATCACCGTCACTGCCGGCACCTATGTCTTCAGCATGGGAGCGGGTGCGAGCTCAGGTGTTGCCACCTTCAGTGGTACGGGAGGAGCGACCGGAGCGATTACACAAGACGCAACCAAGCGAACATCGAAAAGCTTCACCCTCGCCGCAGGATCATTTATCGTCACTGCCTCAGTAGCGACACTCGTTGATCTGCAGTTTGAACAGACCACCGGACAAACAATTTCAACGATACCAAGCGAATACGTTTCCGTTGGAGTCCTCTCAGCTCCTTATCAAGGTACTGGCGCTGATGGTGTGCAATACTTCACCACGCAGAATGGTAATACAGTGGCGGGCGACGGAGTAACTGAAGCCATCGGTGCCGCTATCCCCGATGCGACTCTCTACGGATATGTGGCGGAAGGTTCGCGGACGAATTTGGTACTTAATAGTGGGACACTTGTTACACAAAATGTCACCGTGACAGCACAAGCCTATACTCTTTCATTTTACGGCACAGGTTCGGTGGCTCTCTCTGGAACATACACGGGGAATCTTTCGGGAACAGGCGCGAATAATCGTGTATCACTCACCTTCACCCCGACCGCAGGAACACTCACACTCACGGTAACGGGAATGGCAACATCTGCTCAACTCGAAGCCGGTGCCTTCGCCTCTTCGTATATCCCGACGGTAGCGAGTACGGTGACGAGAGCCTCGGGGAGCCTATCTTACCCGGTAGCGGGGAATATATTGACCACCACCGGCACCATGTATGCCGAACCGATTTTTGAGGGAATAAATTATACCGCACGAGGGTATTTAATACTTCTCAATGATGGAGGTAATAACCGATTGGTTTTACGTAGTTTGGAGTACAGTGGGGGGGCTTCAATAAATATTGTGACTGGAGTGTATGGAACTGGGAGCGCAAATATCGGTTTAGGTACCGATGTTGTAACAGCCGGCACGAAATACAAGTACGCTCTAAATTGGGGAGCGAGTGGCGGAGCTATATTCCAAAATGGAGTCAAGAAAAATTCTAACGCCACGGCGAGTAGTGTATCATTCGGCTCGACCATTTCGATCGGGAGTAATGCGGGAAACAATTCTCATTATGGCACCATCCGCAATGTGAAAATTTGGAAGAGCCTGCTTTCTGATTCCGATATAACTAATCTAGACACTATCTCTCCGCCGACCACGACCATTTCCCCTCCCCAGGGAACCTATGCCGCCACCCAATCCGTCTTTTTGACCTGTGATGATGGAGTGGGTTCCGGCTGCGACAAAACTTACTACACTATCGACGGCACTAGTCCGACCACCAGCTCTATTCAATACTCCGGTGCCATCAGCATCGCAGCCACCACCACGCTCAAGTTCTTCTCGACCGACCTGAACACCAACACGGAAACCTTTCAGACTAAGACTTACACGATCGATCCAACCGCTCTGACCAGAGGCACGATCCAAATTAACAGTAACCTTCAATCCTGGCTTGATATGGCGGCGGGTGATGCAAATCCGATCTTAGAGCGCAATGCCCAAGTTTTTTCAGGAACACAATCAGCGTATGTTCCTCCTACAAATCTTTCAGACGCTGGCGTGTACCGCGGCGCAGGTGAGAGTATGGTGCCATTCGCTTTTGCGGCAGCAGATCCGACGTCTTCTTTGCGTGGACGCGCGGATCTGTTACAGAATGCTGTTGACCGGGTAGACTGGTTGGCTTCCAAGTTTCAATCTGATGGGACATTACCTCTTGCGACTGATCCCAATATTAATCGGTTCGCGCTTGGCCCATTACTTGACAGTATACTGTACCTGCAAGAATTGCCTGCACTCCAATGGGGGAGTGTGACCTGGCCGAACAAAGCATACACTCTGTCGCAGGTGAGCATCGCTATTCAGCATCAACGAGATGTTTCCGACGGACTTTTTCCTGGTACCGATCTGTACCTCGGACCGAACTATTCGTATCCTAACCAAGATGTGTACATCCTGTTAATCCTGGCTCAGGCAAACTTGCTCAATCTTTCCGCAACCGGTGACGAGGGGCGCATTACGACCATCCTGCAGAAGACGAACAATTCCTTGTACGCGGATGGCGGCATCGCCTATATCGGTCAGGATACCGAGTCGCCGGTCTATCATCAGTTGGATGTTATTATTCTCGCCCGGTATTATACGCTCACTCAAGATGCGAGAGCGCTCTCGATTCTCCAAGACACTGTGAATTATTGGCCGTTGTCATTGACTGAAGTGGGCGCAAGCATGCTTCAAGCTCCATCTCCCTGGATGAAACAATATTGGGGTGATCAGGCCACGAGCTATCCGACCTCGCTGATCATCGTTGCCGGGCTGACCGGTGATATGCGTAATGTCCAACTGCTGGCGCAAATACTCAGTAATCATCCAATCAGTAGCTACTATGACATCAGTTATCTTGCCAGTATCTACGCGCTTCCCTATTGGACGCCGCAACTTACCAGCAATATACAGCAAGTAGTAGCTAATACCGTTCTATCTCAACATTTTCTGGTCAGTGATGCGAACACGCGCGGTGTTGATGGTCGTGAAGGCACCTGGTATTACGAGTTATTCCAGGGACGCGGCCTGCGTAATACCTTCGTGGGAGGAGCTATTTCTCAGGACACTCCGGCCACCGGAGCCGAAATGCCTCTCGCGGCTTTTCGAGGCGCTCGTATCAAGGTTGTGCTCAGCACTGATACGACCCACCCTCTGTGGGTGTCAGAGAAAAGTGACAATACCTGCCTCGCTTTAACACCCGATACCTCTGCTGTACTTGGCGCAAGGTATACGTTGCAGACGAACAAGTGGCCTAATGTGAGTAGTGTAACCACCTCCCCGACACCCTGGCAGGTGACGCAGGTGTGGCGTGGTACCCCCCAGGGGATGATTGGATCCGTCGTGCTGGAAACGACACAAGCGGTTGCCAATGTGCAGAGCATTATTGGTCAAATTCCTCTTGGCCCGACGGGCATCGTTGCGCAAGGCGGAAATGTTTGGTCGAGCGGTCCGCTCAGCGTGAAAGTCTTCGAACATTTTAGTACGGTGGCAATTGTGGCATCCATGTCGCACACGGATAATGATTTGAATTCAAAACCTGGTATGCTCTGGCCTGGCCTCGAAATAAATTTGCCGGTCAACGGCACCGTCGCTAGCGGGCAGCGCTTCACTTACAGCGTGTGGGTCGGCCCTAGTACCCAGACTCCGCCAGATACTCTGGCGACTATCTTCGCACCAACCAACGGTTTCAACGCCCAATGGGGTACCAATCCGGTAGTGAGTGCTACATTTAATCCAACAACGCATCAATGTAGTTCTGACACCACCCCGCCCACCATTGCCC
>JBAWZR010000054.1:0-6996 GCA_037142915.1 Candidatus Moraniibacteriota bacterium | reverse complement strand
TCAACGGCTCAGTGAGAAAGAGAATAATTTTTTAGTGAAAGAGTACACCTATGGGATACATCAAAGACACGATGGCGAAGATGAAGTGTGCGGAATGCAAAAACATTACCCACAACACCCATCGTAACAAGAAGAAAGTGAAGGAGAAATTAGAACTTTCCAAATATTGCCGATTTTGCCGCAAGAGCACGAAGCACACTGAGAGCAAATAGTTTCAATTAACCATAAAACTTGTTTTACTTTTCGTGAGGCGAGTTTCTTGGTGACGGGAGTGTCGTATAGTGGTAATACAACGGTCTCCAAAACCGTCGACGAGGGTTCGATTCCTTCCACTCCTGCGAAATATAAAAAAGCAATGCCGCGTTCGTCTAGCCCGGTTAGGACGCCAGGTTCTCATCCTGGAAATCATGGGTTCGAATCCCATACGCGGTACAAAAATTCGGAGAAGTTTTGAATCCGTATGGGGTTCGAACGGGAAAGGGGTCGGGAAAACGGGAGTTTTCCCGTGGTGGAAGCAGCGAAGCGTTGAAACCGCAAGGTTTCAAGGAAGTGAGATTCCCATACGCGGTACAAAAAATAATGTATGGACATTCAACAAACACTAAAGGAATTCAAGGCGGATATCGATGTTCGATTGGAAACATATTTCGATCGGATGATCGCCGAGATACGAGAGAAGGATCCGATGATGGCGGAGCATTTGGCGTATGTGAAGCGGTACACTCTGGCGGGTGGTAAGCGGTTGCGTTCCGCTTTGGTTTATTACGGGTATGTCGCGGCGGGAGGCAAGGATACCGAGGCTATCCTCGATACCTCGATCTGTATCGAGCTCCTGCATTCGTTTCTCCTGATTCATGATGATATAATGGATAGAGATGCGATGCGCCATGGTATTCCGACCGTGCATGAGCATTATACTCAGATGGCGGGAAAACATTTCCCATTGGCGGACGAAAAACATTTTGGTCAATCGATGGCATTGATAATGGGGGATATCATCGGTGCACTCGGCAATCAGGTGTTGTTCACTTCGCCGTTTCCCGCCGAGATTATCGTGAAGGCTTTGAATAAATATCAGTCGATTGTCTGGTTGACGGTGATCGGGCAATCGCAGGATTTTTGGATTGAACATACGCAAGAGGCAACTGAGGAAGAAATTTTGCGGATGTACGAATACAAGACCGCTCGCTACACGATGGAGGGGCCGTTGCAGATGGGGACGATCTTGATGGGAGGATCGTCTACTGAGCTCGAGGGAGCATTGAGTCGGTATGCCGTACCAATCGGGATCGCTTTTCAGATTCAGGATGATATATTGGGAATTTTCGGCGAAGAGAAAAAGCTCGGCAAGCCGATGGCATCGGATTTGATTGAAGGGAAATACACACTCTTGGTAGCCAAGGCACTGAAGCACGCTTCACGAGAACAAGCAAAGCAGTTGCGTTTTCTTCTAAAAAAAGGTACAAATATACAAGAGGGTGATATTGAAATTTTTCGTCGATTACTCAATGAAACGGGTGCCCTCGAGGAAACAAAACGCCTTGCTTTGGAGTATATCGAGACCGGAAAGCAGGAGCTTTTGCCAGTAAAAAATAAGATGCCACAAGAAGCGTATGATTTTTTGATTGGTATTGCCGATCATATGGCGACCAGGGAATACTAAGCGTTTTGATTATTTATTGATCGTATGTTACGAGAAGCAGGACAATTACCTCGACACCTCGTTATCATTCCCGATGGCAATCGCCGTTGGGCGAAGTCACGGGATAAGAAACCATGGGAGGGCCACGAGGCCGGTGCACAGAATACCGAGAAACTTATCCGCAAAGCCCGGGCGCTTGGTGTGCGGTGTATTTCGTTTTGGGGATCTTCGCAGGATAATCTCAAGAAGCGACCATTCGAGGAGACACGTGAGTTGTTGCGGATCTACCAAAATTATTTTTTGAAACTTATCGAGAGCGAAGATATCCATCGGGATAAGGCGCGCATCCGTTTCATTGGTCGGTGGGAGGAACAATTTCCGGATGTCCTCAAAAAATTACTCTATCGTTGTCAGGAAGAAACGAAAGAGTATGACCAGTATCAGTTGAATTTTTTTCTCGCCTATAATGGCGATGACGAGATGTTGCAGGCGATACGCGATATCGTGAGCTCCGGTGTAGCGGTAGATGCTATTACACCTGAATTGTTGAAGCAACACTTGTTGACCGCCGATCTTCCGCCGGTGGATTTCCTTGTTCGAACCGGTGGCGAACCGCATCTTTCGGCAGGGTTTATGATGTGGGATATGGCCGATGCTCAGCTGTATTTTTCTGAATTGAACTATCCCGATTTCGACGAGAACGAGCTAGAAAAAGCGATCGAAGACTATCTTACCCGCGGCCGGCGATATGGAAGTTGACTCCCGATTTGACAAAAGAAATAGATTTGCTACAATATGAAGTACTGTTTAAGAAATGAACAAATGAGCCAAGAAGAGCTGTTTTGGTAGGGAACACGAACTCCCGGTGGTGTCGTATTCTTCGATACCGTCTTTTTGTGTTCAGATGGCCTTGTGGCAATACTTTATTCAGTTTTTTCTTAATTTTGTATCAAATTTTAGTATCAACGCCAACTATTTTCTATGGTAAAACCAAATAGCAAAGAGATGATCCGATTGGAAGGAGAAGTTATCGAAACACTTCCGAGCGCCACATTTCGAGTGCGGTTAGATGGTGGGCACGAAGTCCACGCTCATATCTCAGGCAAGATGCGCGTTCACTATATTCGTCTGCTGCCGGGGGATCGGGTGGTAGTGGATATGAGCCCGTATGATCTGACTCGCGGGCGTATAGTGCAGCGACTGTAAAGAATAAAGTTTAACAGAAGTATTCCTATGAAAGTCCGAGCCTCAGTAAAAAAAATCTGCGTGAAGTGTAAGATCGTCAAACGGCGAGGCAAGTTGTTCGTCATTTGTCCGACCAACCCGAAGCACAAGCAACGTCAGGGATAAGTTGATTGCCTAATTTTCAAACGCAGCGTTAAGAAGCTATAAACCAAACATATGGTAAGAATCGCCGGAGTGAACATTCCAGACAATAAGCGCATCGAGATTTCCTTGACCTATATTTTCGGCGTCGGTCCTTCGACGAGTCGCAAGATTCTCACTGAATTGGGAATCAATCCCGATACCCGAACGAAAGACCTCCTCACCGAGGATGCCAACCGGTTGCGCGAAGAGATCGAGAAGAAGCATCGGGTCGAAGGTGAATTGCGACATGTGGTCAAGACGAATATCAAACGATTGCGAGAAGTAGCATGTTATCGGGGGACTCGGCATGCGAAGGGTCTGCCGGTTCGCGGACAACGAACGAAGACGAATACCCGCACGGTGAGAGGCAATGCCCGCCATACGATGGGAAGTGGTCGCCGCAAGTCATCCGACAAGACATAACCCCGCTTTTAAACTTTCTATGAATATGCAAGAACAAAAGACTGTCGAGACACAGGAGCCAACCCAAGAAGAAGCCGTCGTTACGGAGTCTGGCGTGGTTGCGACCCCGAAAAAGAAGCGCATCAAAAAGCAGATCACACGCGGTCGGGCGACGATTCAGTGCTCCTACAACAACACTATCATCACACTCGCGGATATCAATGGCGCTACTCTCGCCTGGTCGAGTTCGGGTCACTTGGGTTTCAAGGGTGCCAAGAAGTCCACTCCGTATGCAGCGACCCAGATCGTGGCCGAGGTGAGTGAGAAGGTTAAGAAATACGGTTTGCAGGATCTCGAAGTGTTCGTGAGGGGTATCGGTGGTGGTCGGGAAGCTGCGATTCGCGCTTTGGCGAACAACGGCTTTACGATTTTGGCCATCCATGATGTGACTCCGATTCCGCATAACGGGTGTCGCCCACGGCGTCCTCGTCGAGTGTAGTTTCTTTTTTATTTCCAATGTTTTTCAAGCAATAGCGTATGGCAAAGATTTTCGATAAATGTAAATTGTGTCGGCGAGCGGGCGAGAAGCTTTTTCTGAAAGGTGATCGCTGTATGTCGCCCAAGTGTGCCATGGTGCGCAAGCCGAATGTCCCTGGTGTGCACGGGAAACGTGTGTCTCGGGGTGCGAGTGAATTCGGTCGTCAATTGGCGATGAAACAGAAAATCAAGCGTATTTATGGTGTAATGGAAAAGCAATTCCGTCACCACTTCGAGGAAGTTTCTGGTAAGGCTGGCATCACCGGTGAGTTGTTGATGACCCGATTGGAAACGCGACTTGATAATGTAGTGTATCGGCTTGGATTTGCTCCTTCACGAGCTTTGGCACGACAACTGGTCTCTCATAAGGCTTTTCTCGTGAACGGTAAATCATTGAATGTTCCTTCGGCCTGCGTCAAAGTGGGCGATGTGATCGCGGTGTCGGGCACGAAGAAAGAGAAGACCTACTTCGTGAATCAGTTGGAAATTTTGAAGCAGAAGCAGGGTATCCCCGCATGGCTCGAATTGGAAGCGGAAAAATTGTCCGGCAAAGTGGTTGCTCTCCCGAAGAAGGAAGATGTCGGTATTAGCGTCGATCCTCAGATGGTGGTTGAGTTCTACTCGAAATAATTTTTTTGGAGTCATTTATTTTAAGCAAAATAAGTTATGCATACAATACCACTCCCACAGAAGCCGCAGTACACCGCTTTGGGTGAGCATCATGGCAAGTTCGAGGTTTTGGGGTGTTTCCCCGGATACGGCACGACATTGGGCAATGCGCTTCGCCGAGTACTTTTGTCTTCGCTCGAAGGGGCGGCGGTCAAATCGATCAAGGTGAAGAATGTTTCCCATGAGTTTTCGACACTCCCGGGAGTTTTGGAAGATATCGTCCAGATTATTCTCAATATCAAGAAGGTTCGTTTTCGTGTTGAGGGCGATCTACTCGAGCCGGTTCGATTGGTTTTGAAATCGAAGGGTGAGGGAGTAGTGACCGCCAAATCCATCAAGACGGTTGGCGGCATCACAGTGGTCAATACCGACCAGGTCATTGCCACTCTGACCGACAAGAAGGCTGAATTGGAAATGGAATTGGAAATCGACAAGGGTCTCGGTTATGTGCCAGTGGAGCAGCAGGAACGATCGGAAAAAGAGATCGGTCTGATCGCCATTGACGCGATTTATACCCCTATCAAGCGAGTGAATTACGAAGTGGAAAATATGCGCGTCGGCAAACGGACGGATTTCGAAAAGATTACACTCGAGATTGTCACTGATGGTTGTATGACTCCGGAAGAGGCTTTTGATCGGGCGACCCATATTTTGGTCGAGCAATATAACGGTCTGCTTTTGGAGGAAGTGAATACTTTTGAACCAGAGGAAACCGAAGATGCAGAAGTGTCGGACAAGGCCTTTGCCGCTTTGCCAGCTCGTACACGCAAGGCTTTGGGAGTGATCGGTGTGACAAATATGACACAATTGTCCCAGTATTCCGAAGACGAATTGGGAGCTTTGGATGGGATGGGCGAGAAGGCCGCGCAGGGAATCAAGAAAGCGCTTGCCAAAGAAGGTTTAAGTTTGAAATAATTTTGAAGTTGACGCGAGCGTATGAAACATCGAAGAACTGGAAGAATTTTTGGAAGAGTCCGCAATCAACGCAAAGCATTGATGAAAACTTTGCTGGGCAGTTTGATTCTCCATGAACGTATCACGACCACGGAAGCCAAAGCCAAGGAAATGAAGAACTTCATCGATCAGCTCGTCAACAAGGCGAAGACGGCTAAAGGTGATGAGACGAAACGCCTGGCGATGATCCGGCTTTTGTCCCAGCAGCTCCCGAAGGTTGCATTGGAAAAGTTGACGCAAGGAGAGTTCATTGATCACTTCGAAGGTCGGGAGAGTGGGTATGTGCGAGTGGTGAAGCTGGGTCAGCGGATGGGTGATGGGGCGAAGATGGCAATTATCGAGTTCGTTTTTTAGTAACCAGTTTATAAATGAGAAAAGTTGTTATGGAAAAAATGGTAAACAGACAGTATCATCATTTCGACGGACAGGAGAAAATCGTAGGGCGTCTGGCAACTCAGATCGTTCGTGTTCTCTCTGGTCGTGGTCGCGTGGATTTCACGCCGCACATCGACGCGGGTGATTTTGTGGTCGTAACCAATACCGATGGGCTTATCCTGACTGGCAACAAGGCGAAACTCAAAACCTATCACCATTATAGCGGTTATCCGGGTGGTATTACTTCGATTACTTTCGAAAATCAGATGAAAAAAGATTCCCGGAAAATTTTGGAAATGGCGGTCTATGGTATGCTACCGAAGAATAAGCTTCGTGATCGGATGATGACCCGACTATTGTTGATTCAGGGAGCGGAGAGCACGTATCCGGTACATATTGAGCATAATTAATCGAGTTTTTCTATGGCAAAAAAGAAAGTCCTCACGGAAGAAGAAAAAGTAGCAACCGAAGTGTATTTCTACGCGGTCGGTCGTCGCAAAACAGCGTCAGTTCAGGCCCGCATCTATGCTGTAGAGGGTCAGGATGCGACCACTGAGACGGAAGTGACCAGTAATGGTCGCGAAGGCAAGGAATACTTTATGACGCAACGCTGGTGGAATACCGTCGTCGCTCCTTTGAAGACCGTCGGATTGGGTCATAAATTCCGTGTGAGCCTCGTTTCCAAGGGCGGTGGTATATCGGCGCAGGCCGATGCCGCCAAGCTCGCTATTGCCCGTGCTTTGCAGAAGTACGATATCGCACTCCGACCATTGCTCAAAGCAGAAGGATTCTTCACCCGCGATGCCCGCGAAGTGGAACGAAAGAAACCAGGCCTCAAAAAAGCCCGCAAATCCCCACAGTGGAGCAAGCGTTAATCCTTCCAAAATATTTTTGTATTTTCTCCGTAGAGACAGGTTTGAAACCTGTCTCTATGTTTATTCAGAATCAAAAACCCCCCGCAAAGATTGAACTTTGAGGAGGTATTTGCATTTTTCGAGTTAATTAACAATTCGGGAGGCTGAAAAGTGCATTCTGTGGCATACTAAAGC
>JBAWZR010000053.1:0-7080 GCA_037142915.1 Candidatus Moraniibacteriota bacterium | reverse complement strand
TGGAGGGTAACGCTCTATGGTAACAGAAAAGGGGCTTTGGAGTTTGAATTCGGGTTATTTAAAGAAGCCTTCACAAGCGGCGGGTTTTCCTGTAAACTGAGGTCGTTAGGGGGATTTTACCTTTTTTGAAATGAAATTATGGCAAGTTGGCTGGCTCAGGTGGCGAAAACCGTAGATCTTCGCAAGAAAATCTTGTTTATCGTGTGGATTTTGGTGTTGTATCGAGTATTGGCGATCATCCCGTTACCAGGGGTGGATGTGACCCGGTTGCAGCAATTCTTCTCCGATAACCAATTACTTGGTTTGCTGAATATTTTTTCCGGTGGCGGTTTGGCCAATATCTCGATCGTGCTGCTCGGTGTTGCACCGTATATCACCGCATCGATCATTATGCAATTGCTGGGCTCGATGATACCATACCTCGAGCAGATGAATAAGGAGGAGGGTGAGGCCGGGCGACAGAAATTCAATATGATCACGCGCTGGTTGACTGTACCACTCGCGATTGTGCAGTCATTCGCGCTGATTTCACTCCTGTCGTCGCAGGGGATTTTCCTCACGAGTTTTACCGGTTTTGATAAAGCGGCAGTGGTGATCGCGGCGACAGCGGGAACGATATTCCTTATGTGGCTGGGTGAGCTGATGAGTGAGAAGGGTATTGGTAACGGTGTTTCGATTCTGATTTTTGCTGGTATCGTGGCGAGTCTGCCTGGGAGCATGAGTCAGTTGGCGAGTACCTATGACGCGACACAGTTCTTCACCTATGTGATGTTCGCGGCGTTGGCGCTGGCGACGATCGGGGGCGTGGTGGTGATCACCGAGGCGCAGCGCAATATCCCGGTGACCTATGCCAAGCGAGTGCGGGGTGATGGTGGGAGTGTGGGCGGAGCGACGACACACTTGCCGTTGCGTATCAATCAGGCCGGCGTGATCCCAATCATTTTTGCCGTGTCACTCATCCTCATCCCGGGGTTGATCGCCAATGTGATTATGAAACAAGCGCATAGCCAAATGGTGATTGATTGGGCGACGAAGATTTACACGATGTTTCAACCGACGAGCTGGGTCTACGGAATTTTGTATTTTATATTGGTCGTGGCATTTACCTATTTCTATACCGCGGTCGTGTTCGATCCGCACAAGATCGCCGAGAACCTCCAGAAGCAGGGTGGCTATGTCCCCGGTGTGCGTCCGGGTGAGCCAACGGCTGATTATCTCCATCGCATTGTGAACCGGATTACGCTCGTGGGCGCAGTGTCGCTCGGTTTGATCGCCGTGTTGCCGTTCATCGTTCAGCAAATCACCAATATTCAGGCGGTGACGATCGGTGGTACGAGTCTGCTCATCGTGGTGTCGGTGGTCTTGGATCTCTCCAAGAATGTCCAGAGTCAATTAGCGATGCAGAGTTACGATCAGTTTTAAATAAAATATGAAAACAGTTGTTTTATTAGGGCCACCGGGGAGTGGGAAGAGTACGCAGGCGCAGTATTTATTGGATCATTTGCACGCCTCGCATATCGATATGGGGGCGAGTTTGCGCGAGGCTGCCTTGAAGCCGACCGCTCTGGGTCGTGATGTGTATCGTATCATCAATGTTGAGAAGAGTCTGGTACCGGACGAGGTCATCGCTTCGGTGTTGCGGGAGGATCTGACCAAGATCGCACTCGAGCAGGACATCGTGTTAGATGGTGCCCCGCGCAATATCTCACAAGTCGTTGTCGTCGAATCGGTCTTGAAAGAAGCCAAGCATCCGCTGGAGCGGGTGGTATTTCTCCGGATGACGGAGGACTCGGCCATTAGTCGGATCGCCTCGCGGTTTTATTGTCACAAAAAAAAACACACCTTGATCCTCGGGAAAGATGTGTTGTCACCGAGTGATGTATGTCCCGTGTGTGGCAGCACCATCGAACAGCGAGTAGACGACACGCCGGAGGGTGTACGCAAACGCTATCGGGTTTTCCTCGCCGAGACACTCCCGGTCATCGAGCATTATCGTAAGGAAAGAAAACTCATCGAAGTGGATGGCAGCCTCAGTCCCGAAGTTGTCCGAGCTCTCATCGGCCAGCAACTCGATTTGATGCAGTAAATTTTATGATAAACAAAGAACAGTGGGTGAAGACGCCGGAAGAATTGGATGCTCTGCGTGAGAGCGGACGGCTTTTAGCTATGGTAATGGTGGCGGTCGGCGAGGCAATCCGGGCGGGAGTGAGCACGAAAGTTTTGGATGATGTAGCGGAGCGAAAAATATTGGAGTTGGGTGGTAGCCCGATTTTTAAAGGCTATCCGAGCGGATCACCACGACCTTTCCCTGCGAGTATTTGCACCTCGCTCAATAATGAAGTAGTGCATGGCATACCGAGTACCGAACGGATTATCCATGAGGGTGACCTCGTGAAGATCGATATGGGTTTGCGCTACCAGGGGATGGTGAGCGATATGGCACGGACATTTGCGGTGGGAAAAATTTCCACGGAAGCACAACAGGTGATGGATGTGACGCGGGAGAGTTTGGAGCGGGGCATTGCGGTGTTGCGACCGGGTGCGCGGTTGCGAGACTTCTCGCGAGCAGTGGCTGGGTATGTCGAGGAGAATAATTGCAGCGTCGTGCGAGACTTGGTCGGGCATGGTGTCGGCTATGAGCTCCACGAAGAACCATATATTCCCAATTGGGTCGATCCTTCGGTGGAAAATTTCACGTTCCTCGAAGGGATGAGCGTGGCATTGGAACCGATGATCAACCTCGGGACTTGGAAGGTGCGGGTTGGCGATGATGATTGGACGTACGAGACGGCCGATGGTCGACTCTCGGCGCACTTCGAAGACACGGTGATCATTACTCGCGAAGGCTCGGAAGTTGTAACGCGAATTAACTAATTATGCATTACGGCATACTGGGCATTGATTGGGGGGCGTCCAAGGTGGGCGTGGCGGTGGCCAACACGGAGACGCGCTTGGCGATGGGCGTGACGACTTTTCGCAATGACGAATATCTTTTAGAAAATCTAGAAAAAACTATCAAAGAATATGAGATACAATTAGTAGTAATTGGTAATCCTGTCCGGAATGCGTATCTCACGGATGCCAGTAGTGAGCCGAGTCAAGAAAAACCTCTCTCGGGTGGAGAAATATTGGGCGCGACACTGGAGAAAAAGTTTGGGTTGCGGGTGGTGTATCATAATGAGATGTATACGACCAAGATGGCACGAGCGAATTTGGTTGAAAAAGGCGCGCATCACCTCGACCAACAAGATGATCGCGAAGCGGCACGACTGATTTTGCAATCGTGGTTGGATGCTCAAAAATAGTATGATATACTTTGGGTAGAGTGCGAGGGGAAGCGTATCTTTTTTGACATTTATTTTTTCGATACTTATTTTATGGACAATCAACAACCCGTATACCTTTCGGTTATTATCCCATCTTATCATGAGCGCGAGCGTATCGGGCGGACACTGTTGGAGATCGACGCCTATTGCAAGACACAGCCCTGGTTGTATGAAATTCTCGTGATCGTGGATGGTTCGAATGACAATACCGCTGAGGTAGCACGAAATTATTCGCGGCAGGTAGCGAATCTTCGGGTCATTGAGAATCCAGAGAATCACGGTAAGGGGTTCGTGGTGCGGCAGGGATTGCTCGAGGCACAGGGGAAATACCGATTGTTTATGGATGCCGACGGATCGACTTCGATCACGCACTTGGAATCGTTTTTACCACAATTCGAACAGGAGGATTACGATGTGGTGATCGGTTCGCGTGATATCAAGGGCGCCAATGTCGAGGTGCATCAGCCGTTTTATCGGGAATTGTTTGGAAATATGGGCAATATCGCGATCAAATCGGTGTTGGGATTGTGGAAATATCCGGACACGCAGTGCGGATTCAAGATGTTGTCGGCCACCGCAGCACAAGAGATAGCGAGTCGGATGGTCGTCGATCGGTTTGCTTTTGATTTTGAATTAATTGCTCTCGCTGAACATCTTGGCTTTAAAGTGAAGCAAATGCCGGTGCGTTGGTTGGATGAAGCAGAGGGTTCGACCGTGAATTTATTCGGACCAAATGGCTATATCAAAGTGTTGATAGACTTATTTTTGACACGGGTACGGTTGAGCACGGGGCAGTATCATATCGGAGCATATACGAATAAAGAGGCTAAGTAAAAAGTTTCGGTTTGTGTTTCCAAAAAAAACAAAAAACAAAAAAGTTCTATGAGTAAGACAGAGTTTTCTTCAGGTGAGCACTTGTTAGTTCACAATCATTCCGAAGATTCCGAGCCAATTGAAGGCGGGTCGGAGTTGCGTCAGGATATCGTGACGGGTGATTGGGTAGTAGTGGCGACGACGCGCGCCAAGCGACCGTCGGATTTTGCTGATTTCAAAAGACAAGAAAGTGATCCGGGAGTGGGGCAGTGTCCGTTCGAACATCCAGAGGAAACTGGTCAAGAGAAAGACACACTCATCTATCGAGGCAGTGACGGGGATTGGAGTCTACGCGTGTTTCCCAATAAGTATCCGGCATTCATCCATGGCAGACCGCCGCGGACGCGTGAGGAGGGGCCATACTTCGCGATGACAGGGATGGGGTATCATGAAGTCGTCGTGACGCGTGACCATTACAAACATTTGGCACTTCTCGAGCCATGGCAAGTGAGCGAGGTGCTCGACGCATATCAAGATCGGTATCTGACCTTGATGAAGAAGAAAAGCGTGCGCTATGTGCAGGTGATTCACAATCACGGCAAGGAGGCCGGTGCCTCTATCGTCCATCCGCATTCGCAATTGCTCGCGTTTCCGGTGATATCGCCTTACATTCAAGCCGAGCTCACAGGAGCGGAGCGCTATTGGCGAGCTAACCGACATAATGTCTATAGGGTTATGTCGGAGTTCGAGATCAAACACCAGCAACGGGTAGTTTTTGAGAACGATCGGTTTATCGCTTTTTGTCCGTTCGCTTCACGCTCGGCATTCGAGGTATGGGTGATGCCCAAATACTCCGCTCCGTACTTTGAGCGTTTGTCGGATGATGATAAATTGCTCGCGGGCGAAGCTCTGCAGAAAGCTCTCCTCACTATTTACAAAGCATTGGGTGATCCGCCATATAATTTCTACCTCCATACTTCTCCGTGCGATGGCAAAGATTATCCACATTTTCAGTGGCATATCGAGATCCTCCCGCACACGGCGACCTGGGCAGGATTCGAGCTGTCAACCGGTGTGGAGATCGTATCCATCCAACCCGAAGCGGCGGCGGAGCATCTCCGATCAATGTTGTAATTTTTTATAAGGTTCATACTTATGCGGGATCGATTTGTAATAGCCAATCTGAAGATGCAGTGGAGTGGGGTAGATGAAGCCAAAATGTACCTGCATTTTTTCGCGCATCATCCAGAGCAGGTGAATTCGCGGGTGCAGATAGTATTGTGTGGGTCGTTTCCCTTTTTGGAACGGATGCGATTGACTGCCCCCGAGGAGGTCGCTATCGGTGCGCAGGATGTGTTTTGGGATGACAAGGGCGCTTATACTGGTAATGTTTCGGCTCCGATGCTCCGGAGTATCGGGGTGGACTATGTGATATTAGGGCATAGTGAACGGCGGATTTACAACGAGGAAACCGATGCGGATGTGTTGCAAAAAGTAGTGGCGGCATTGCGAGCCGGACTGATTCCGATTTTGTGTGTGGGTGAGACGAAAGAAGAGAGGGAAGCAGAGAAAACCAATGAAGTGCTCCAAAAACAATTGCTGATATTGAAGGAAGTCGATTGGTCGCGGCAGACAGTATTGCCTATAATCGCCTATGAACCCCGGTGGGCGGTCGGCGGTCAGCAGACTCCCAGTCGTGAGGAAATCGTGATGGCATCGGGAGCGATCCGAAGCACGCTTGATGATATTTTCAGTGAACGGATATCGCAGATAAAAGTTCTCTATGGTGGATCTGTTTCGCAGGAGAATGTGCGAGAGGTTTCGGTGGGAGCTGGTTTGGATGGAATTTTGGTTGGGAGAGTCAGTTTGCGACCGGAGATATTAGCCAGTTTAGCAGAATCTTTGGAAAAATGATTCATTAAATTACGAAATTTTTCGCCCCACACCCGCTGTAGTCTAGGTTGCATTGAATGTAATTGAACCTGGATCCCCGCCTTCGCGGGGATGACAATTCTGTAATTGTTTATTCTAATCTACTGTAAGAAAGCAAGCTTATGTTAATGAATGTCAAAGAGTTATTGATGAAAGCCTGGAAAAATGGATACGCGGTCGGAGCCTTCAACACGGTGAATATCGAGACGACACGAGCGATACTCGATGCCGCACGGGAGATGGAGAGTCCGGTGATACTCCAAGTGACGGAGAAGAGTCTTGAGTACGCCGGTGGCAGAGTTTTATTTAATCTCGTGAAACAGACAGCAGAATATTATTATCCTGAGGTGCCGATGGGCATCCATCTCGATCATGGGAAGAGCTATGAAATCATTGATCGGGTGGTGGAGATCGGTTTCCCCTCGGTGATGTATGATGGTTCCCGGCATCATTATGCTGATAATTTGGCAGTTACGAAAAAAGTGGTGGAGCGTTGTCACGCGGAGGGCGTCGTGGTGCAGGCGGAGTTGGGGAGTGTCCCATATTTGGGTGAGGTGTCCACGAGTGGCGAAGTGGATTGGGAGCCCTATATGACCAAACCCGAACAGGCGCAGGAATTCGTAGAGCAGACAGGCATCGATGTGCTGGCGGTGGCAATAGGCAATGCTCATGGTTTCGTGCCAGAGCGCCCGACGCCCGACTATGATCGTTTGTCGGCGATTCGTGATCGGATCACTATTCCCATTGTGATACATGGCGCATCGGATTGGGATACCACTCGGGTAAGTGAAGTTATCCGTCGCGGGGTATCGTGTTTCAATGTGGACACGGCGACGCGATTGGCATTCCTCGGACAGCTCAAACAGACACTCGATACGAGCGAGGAAACGGATTTGCGCAAAGTGTTGGGTATAGCGCGTGATGCCGCCCAACAGACGGTGAAGGAAAAAATGCGCATCTTCGGCTCAGCCGGCAAATGGAGAGAATAAGTTTCATCTCCATAATTGCT
>JBAWZR010000052.1:0-7305 GCA_037142915.1 Candidatus Moraniibacteriota bacterium | reverse complement strand
TGGCTCGGGTGGGCTATGAGCGGGTGCGGGAAATCGAGAATCCAGAAATGGCAACCAAACGGACGCGGATAGAGTTGTCATCCCCGCGAAGGCGGGGATCCAGGTACCACTGGCTCTGTATGTTGAAAAACGAAATATTGAAAATGAACCAATATGAAATCATATTTTGTCTATATTCTTGCGAGTGAGAGAGATGGAACACTTTATATCGGCGTTACCTCGAACCTTCTGAAAAGGATACAAGAACACAAGCAGAAAATTGCCGATGGATTTACGAAAAAATACAATGTACATGTGCTGGTATATTATGAACAGACGGAAAACAGTGTAAGTGCAATTGAAAGAGAAAAGCAACTAAAGAAATGGAATCGGGCATGGAAAATCAGATTAATTGAAAAGAAGAATCCAAAGTGGCGAGATCTGTATTCTGATCTGTTACAATAGAGGTTGAGTGGTGCCTGGATCCCCGCCTTCGCGGGGATGACAAATACAGGCTGGCGGGGCGCGGAAGCAATTGGAGAAACGCCTCGGTCGTTCGGTGGTGTCAAAAAAGAATTTTAAACAGATAAGCGAAAGTAAGAAAAAATTGAAATAAATTTCAGAAAAACATGAAAACATTTACTGAAAAAGTATTGGATATCGTGCGGGGGATTCCCAAGGGGAAGACTTTGACTTACGCGGAGGTGGCGCTGCAGGCAGGTAATCCGGGGGCGGTGCGGGCGGTGGGAAGTATTATGAAGAAGAACTATGATCCGACGGTGCCGTGTCATCGGGTGATACGCGCTAACGGTACGGTGGGCGAGTACAATCGCGGCGGCTCGGAGGCCAAGGCACGACTACTACGGTTTGAACGGGAGAATTGAAATGTTTGACAATTGTCTGACATAAGAGTATACTACGGTCATATGGAGTCTTCAATAAAAATAATGCTTATGAAAACTATCAATGTGCGGGAATTACAGCGGAATATGAAGGCTGTGACTCAGGCAGTGGTTGCGGGCGAAAAATTCCAAGTACTCAAAAATGCCCGACCGGTTTTTATCATTACGCCGAGTTTTGTCAAACCGGTGAAGAAAAAGCACACGAGAGAGGAATTTTTTGTAGCTTTGGATAAGATGCGGTTTAGTCTTCCTAAAAAAGAGCGACTTTCTGAAAATATTGATAAGATAGTCTATCGGTAATAATTATGGTGATTTTCGACTCAAATATTTGGATTGGGTATTTTTATAACGAAGACCCTCATCATCGATTGTCTCAAGGGTTATTTTCTAAGCAAAAGTTGGAAGAAATTATTGTGACAGAATATATTGTTCTTGAAGTGACTACTATCTTGAAACAAAGAAAAGGATTTTCTCTTGCAAATACTTTTCTTGAGTTTATCGAAGAATTTGATATTTCTGTTTTACCGTCAGGAGAATTTTATTCCGGTACAAAAGACCTGTTTCAATCGTTAAAAGAAAAGCATTTGTCTTTTGTCGATGTATCGCTCTTGTATCTTTCCAAGAAATATACAATTGAGACGCTGGACAAGCATTTGAAGAAATTGTTGAAATAAGTATGTTTGAAAAATATCTGGAAAAACAATCGGAGAACCCGTTGCTCGAAAAAGAACTGAGGCAAGAAGATTTACCGAAGAGACTTAGATTTTCGGTAAATAATTTAGGACGAATTGAAGAAGTGGGAGTTGAATACAAAATTAAGCCGGAACGAATCATCGGAACATGTGGCGAATGTTTGGAAGAAAATAAGGTATTGTTTCGGGAGAAAGTTTCTGGTGAGCCAAAAGTACAGTCTTCAAATGAAGAGCTTACTTTGATAGCCCAGGAGAAGATACGCTCTTTAGTTGAGGGGGTAGAGAATGAAATGTTATGTTGTGAAAATTGTTTTACTGAAGAATTTATGAAAAAAAGACCGGGGATGTATCTTCAGGCGATGGGGAGTGTTTCTAAAAAATTAGGGATTAGTATTGATCTTGATGGTTTAAAAGAAGCTGTTCTCGGTGGACGCTCTTAATCTATAAGTGCCGATAGGAAAGTCGAGATAAATTTCAGAAAACCATGAAAACATTTACCGAGAAAGTGTTGGATATCGTGCGGGGGATCCCGAAGGGGAAGACTTTGACCTACGCGGAGGTGGCGCTACAAGCAGGCAATCCGGGGGCTGTGCGGGTCGTGGGAAGTATTATGAAGAAGAACTATGATCCGACGGTACCGTGTCACCGTGTCATTCACTCTGACGGAAGAGTGGGCGACTACAACCGGGGCGGCTCCGAAGCCAAGGCGCGACTACTACGGTTTGAACGGGAGAATTGAATAATTACAGATACCGTATGGAAACCTATGATGTGGTGGTGGTGGGAGCTGGGCCAGCAGGGAGTACCGCAGCGTATTATATCGATGGGCTGAAAACGCTCGTCGTGGATCGGTATGACTTCCCTCGGCATAAGGCGTGTGGTGGCGGTCTGATGAGCGTGCGGGACTGGCATCTGGAGTTCGAGAACTTCGCGAAGATCGAGAAATCCATCACTTCGGCGTATTCCAATTTCATTCTCCGGATCTATTGGCATCAGACTTTTATCACGGCGCGGCGGTTCAAACATTTTTTCGATCAGGTGAACCGATCAGAATTCGATCATCTTCTCCTGCAAGAGACACTCAAGAAAGAGAATGTGAGCTTCCGGAAGTTTACCCTGCGGACGATGAGTCGAGGGACGCTCGGTGGCAAGAACGGGTATTTTTTGAGTGACGGCGAGCGGGAAATTTTCGCGTCGTTCGTAATCGGTGCGGACGGGATGCTGAGCAAGGTGGCACAATTTCTCGGCAACAAACCGCGGGAGCGTCACATGTACGGAACCTGTTTGGAATATGACATCGCGTGCGAGAAAATATCGGACGATGTCTCGGTATCGATGGGGTATGGTAGTGAGATTGGTTATGGGTGGATTTTTCCGACGCAGAAGGGGTACTATGTCGGCATCGGGATGGTGCGTGAGCCACGGCGGGTCATGCAAGAATACCTCGATGAATACCTCGCGTGGTTGGTGGAGAAGGGTCAGCTCCCCAAGCATCATACGATTACGCGGACTGTGGGTGCGATGCTCCCGCTCCGAGTGGTACAGCGATATTGTTCGGACGGCGTGCTCCTCTGCGGCGACGCGATGGGATCGGTAAATATCCTGATCGGCGAGGGGATTTACTTCGCGATGAAGAGCGGTAAGATCGCCGGACAGACGCTCTCGACCTCAAGGGGCGATCTCCGTCGACGATACAAAGAGAATATCCGTTCGATAGCTCGATCCATTGCGTTTACGGTCTATATCCCGCCCAAGATTTTTACGATCACCTTTTGGACGATTTTTTTCCGGGGTGGGAAGCCTTTCGAGAATCTCAATATGGGTTGGTTTAATGTCTGTATCCATTTTTTCACGCGGCGCATTCTCCATCGGAAGCCGTGGGTGCCGGGGAGCTACTATGCGGATGAGAAGATCGAGTGGCTCGGGGAATATGACCGGTAATGAATACGTTTTGATTTCCTGAGGAAATATGCTATCATAAGCCATTGAAAGAACTGATTGAGTGGGGATATTTTTTATTTTTCAAGGACATTTGTATGCAGTACGAAAAGAAAACGCTGAAGAACGGGTTGCGGGTGTTGTTGGCACCGATGAAAGAAGCGACGACGGTGACAGTGTTGATCATGACCGGCACTGGGTCGCGCTATGAGACACGGCGGGAGAGCGGCTTGTCGCACTTTCTCGAGCATATGTTTTTCAAGGGGACAACGAAGCGACCGACGGCGGAGAAGATTAGCGAAGAGCTCGACGGAGTGGGTGGGGAATACAATGCCTACACCGGCAAAGATCGGACGGCCTATTATGCCAAGGTGGATCAGAAGCATGGCGCGTTGGCACTCGATATCGTGAGTGATATCTTCCTTCACTCGACGCTACCGGCGGCGGAGATCGATCGCGAGCGTGGGCCGATACTCCAGGAACTGAATATGTATGAGGACACCCCGATGCGACATATCGGTGATATTTTCGAGGTACTGCTCTATGGAGATCATCCATTGGGCTGGGAAATCATCGGGACGAAGGAAAATATCCAATCGTTCAAGCGAGCAGATTTCATCAAATATTGGAAACGGGCCTATGGAGCGGGGAATGTCGTGGTGTGCGTGGCTGGGAATTTCGATATGACGAAAATGGTGCGAGCAATCGAAAAAGAATTTGGCGGTGTAACGAAGGGGAAGAATCCCGAGCGCAAAACAATTCGTGAACGGCAGAAAACTCCGCAGGCCTTGGTGCGATTTAAAAAGACGGATCAAACCCACTTCCTCTTGGGCGTGCGGACATTCGATTTGTTTCACGCTGATCGATATATTCTCGCCGTGTTGTCGACACTTTTGGGTGGCGGTATGTCCTCGCGACTCTTTATGGCCGTGCGAGAGCGGCGTGGTTTGGCATACAGTGTGCATACCGGAACGGATGCGTATCACGATGCCGGGTATTTGGCGACGCAGTGCGGGGTGGAGCATGGCAATCTCAATGAAACGATTCGCGTGATACTGGATGAATATAAGCGTATCGCGACGGAGCCGGTGGCCGAGAAAGAACTGAACAAGGCAAAGGAGTACATCAAGGGTGGAATGGCGATGCACCTCGAATCATCGGACGAGGTGGCAGAATACCTCATCAATCAGGAGGTATTGCGCGGAGAGATCGTCCTACCTGAAGAGCAGATGGCGCGCATCGATGCGGTGACAAGCGAAGATATCTTGCGGGTGGCGCAGATGATTTTCCGTCCTGAGCGATTGAACCTCGCTATCATTGGCCCACACAAGAGCGCGAAAAAATTTGAGAAATTATTGACTATAAAATTTTAAGCAGAAACTTTAAAGGGTGTCATTCCCGCGAAGGCGGGAATCCAGGTTCCACAAAATTTAATACAATAACAAAATAAATTAAAGAAGCAAAGGTTTTTTTAAACTCAATTTATTTTGAATTTGTATGAGACATAGTGGTTACTGGATTCCCGCCTTCGCGGGAATGACAATACAAATTTTATGGACGAAATAAAAAAAGGCACCCTGTTCGTGGTAGCGACCCCGATCGGCAATATGGAGGACATCACCTTGCGGGCGATGCGGATACTGAATCACGCCGATGCGATCGTGTGCGAGGATACGCGCGTGGCGAAGAAACTGTTGTTCAAGTATGAGATCGAGGGCAAGATATTGCTCGCGATATCACAGCGCGCCTCGGAGGATAAGATGCGCCGGATCGTGGAGTGGATTGAGGCCGGCAAACAAGTGGCGATGGTCTGCGATGCGGGAACGCCAGGGCTCTCCGATCCGGGCAATGCTATCGTGGAGGCGGTGGTTGCGGCGGGTGGCACGGTGTCGCCGATCCCAGGGGCATCGGCTTTGACCGCGATGGTGTCGGTAGCGGGTATCAATATGCAGGAGTTTCTCTTCAAGGGATTTCCACCACACAAGAAGGGACGGCAGACATATTTCACGGAAGTAGCGGCAACGAGTGTACCGGTGATCTATTATGACTCACCGCATCGGGTAGTGAAGAATCTCGAACTTTTGCAAGAGTTGGCACCCGAGAAACGCGTGGTGATCGGGCGTGAATTGACCAAGATGTTCGAGGAGGTGATCCGTGGTACGGTGGCCGAAGCGCTTACCTACTATCAAGAGAATGAAAGCAAGGTGAAAGGCGAGTTTGTCGTATTGGTGTATTGAAAAGTAAAAGCGAGGCTGGTAATGTTGTACCAAACCCCGCTGTTTCATTTGACTAAATTTTTTTTGCAAACCTTTACTATAAGATAAGGTTTACAATTTGTGTACAGGTCCAACTCAGAACTGAATCGTCACCGCTCACGATGTAGTTGGCGATAAAGATAAAGCCAAAAATTTCATAGGCATATGTAGATAGCCACTGACGAATTTTTTGGCACCTCTCGCAGACTTTTGGGTGGGTTTCTGCAAAACCCATAATTGTTAACATGACCGTCTCCTGTTTGTAGAAGTCTATTTCATAATAGCGTATTTTTTATGATTTGTCAAGCTCGACAAGGAAGGGGAAATCTGCCAGTCTAAGGGTAGACTTTTTATTTTGAAGAATGAATATCTATGCAAAAATTTTATATTACTACGACGCTGCCCTATGTGAATGCTAAGCCACATATCGGACATGCTTTAGAATTCATTGAGGCAGACGCTATTGCGCGGTTTCACCGTCTTTTGGAGGAAGAGGTGGTGTTCAATACCGGTACCGACGAACACGGCACGAAGATCTACGAGAAGGCGCAGGAAGCGGGACAGACACCACAGGAATACTGCGATGTGATGGTTGAGCATTTTCGCGATATCAAGAGGGAAGAGTTTTTGAATATCAGCTATACGAACTTTATCCGGACGACGGACGAACGACATATCCGGGCGGCGCAGGAATTTTGGCGGCGATGCGATGCGAACGGCGATATCTACAAGAAGCAGTACAAGGTCAAATACTGTGTCGGGTGCGAACTGGAGAAGACCGATTCGGATTTGATTGATGGCAAATGCCCGGATCATCCGAAGATGGAGTTGCAGATTATTGAGGAGGAAAATTATTTCTTCCGGTTTTCCAAATATCAGGAGCGGCTGTTGAAGCTCTATCGAGACCGACCGGATTTCGTCTTGCCCAAGAAACGGTTGAATGAGATTACGGCTTTCGTGGAGCGAGGGCTGCAGGACTTCAGTATCTCGCGGTTGGCGGCGAAGATGCCGTGGGGCATACCGGTGCCGAACGACAATGAGCAAGTGATGTATGTGTGGTTCGATGCGTTGGTAAATTATATTTCGACGCTCGGTTGGAATAGCGACGACGCGCACCAGTTTGAAAATTTTTGGCCAGGTGTACAGATTTGCGGCAAGGATAATTTACGACAACAATCGGCGATGTGGCAGGCGATGCTCTTCTCGGCCGGTATCGAAGCCTCGAAGCAGATTCTCGTGAACGGGTTCATCACCGTGGACGGGATGAAAATGAGCAAGAGCTTGGGCAATGTGATCGCGCCTGAGGAATTGGTGGCGAAGTATGGCGTGGATGGGACGCGGTATTTGCTCCTCTCTGCCTCACCCATTGGTGAAGACAGTGATGTCTCGTGGGATAAACTCACAGAAAAATATAACGCTGATCTGGCGAATGGGCTGGGAAATCTCGTGAGCCGTGTTTTAAAATTGGCAGAGAAAATAGAAACTTGTGCTCCCACCCCTCACCCCGCCCTTCGCGAAGAGCGGGGAGCCCCCTTCGAT
>JBAWZR010000051.1:0-7664 GCA_037142915.1 Candidatus Moraniibacteriota bacterium | reverse complement strand
TCAATAGGTATGAAAGGAAAAAACACATTGAGTTGGCAATTCAAGCATTTGCATGAGAGCTGCGTGATGATCAGGCAAATATTTCTTCATAACCGAAATCGTTACCCAGGGTACGTATGTTAAAGTAGGCAAGGCCAGCACTGGCCTCGGCAGTTGGTATGCCTTCACCGGCACCCTCTCCGCCGCTAATCCCTGGCTCCCGATCGGCAGCTATGTCCGCGTCACTAATCAAGATAATGGCAAACAGGTCATCGTGCGGATCAATGACCGCGGCCCCTTTGGCCCCAACCGCATCATCGACCTCGATAAAGTCGCCTTCCAACAGATAGCCTCCCTCGGCGCCGGCATCATCAATGTCAAAATGGAAACAATTGTGAATTAGCCACTTTCCTTGAGTTTTTCCTCCTTTTTTGCTACGCTAACAGATATGCAAAACTTTTCACCCAAACCCAAAAAATCACTCG
Source organism: Candidatus Moraniibacteriota bacterium (assembly GCA_037142915.1). GTDB lineage: Bacteria > Patescibacteriota > Minisyncoccia > Moranbacterales > UBA1568 > JBAWZR01. The sequence continues at coordinate 7,200 of JBAWZR010000051.1, read as the reverse complement.
GGCAGAATTTTCTCACTGATACTGGTGTTTTGGCACGCATTGTTGAGGTAGCTGATATCCGACCAACCGACACCATCCTTGAAATCGGGGCGGGGAAGGGTGTTTTGACATGCGCGCTCGCCGCTCAGGCGAAGAAAGTCATTGCGCTGGAAATCGACGATTCACTTATTCCCGAACTTCTGCACGCCTTTCCGGTATCTAGCAATGTCTCTATCGTTCATCAAGATATTCTTCAAGCTGATATCGCCCAACTTTTAGAAAAACAGGGCGTTTTAGAAAATAATAATAGCAAGGAAGGAAAATTTTCGCGTTTGAGTGAAGTTCGCGAAAAACACGAAGAGCGGAGTAAGCCGTACACGCGTACGGCGTCGAGCACTGGAGTGTTTGACAAAGAAATTCGCCAAATGCGGAAGTTTTCCAACTACAAAGTTGTTGCTAATATCCCGTACTACATCACCGCGCCCATCATCCAACATCTGCTCGCCACCCAACCGCAACCTCAAGATATTATTTTGATGGTGCAAAAAGAAGTCGCGGAGCGCATCACAGCACAACCGGGCGATATGAGTATCCTCGCTGTCTCCGTGCAGGCCGTCGCCCACACGGAATATTGTTTCACGGTACCCAAGACCGCCTTTGATCCCGTCCCAAAAGTCGATAGCGCTATTATTCGCATTACGCCCTTTGCGCACACAACCACTCTCTCGCCGTTTTTTTTCCGCCTCGTCAAAATTGCCTTTGCAAGCAAACGCAAAACCCTCACGAATACACTCTCCTCTGGATTTCATTTGTCTAAACAAGAAGTTCTCACTGCACTCGAAACACTCGGCCTCAAACCAACTACCCGTGCGCAAGAGCTCTCTTTGGATCAGTGGCATCAACTCACTACTTTCATGGCAAAATACACTACAAACAAGCCATAACAAAACACTCCACCTAAAATCCACCAAGGGAGTGTGCGGAAAGTAAGTTTTCCTTTTTCTGAATTTTTGGCTCGTTGCATCGCTTCATACGAAAACCAGCCACACAAAAAAGCGGGGATCAATAAACGCGACTCGCGAAACACCGAGATACTCAGCCCATACATCAGCCAGATACTCACGCCAATAAAAATACGCGCCCGCTGTTCACCGAGTAAAACTGGGATTGTCCACACGTTATTCGCCCGATCGCCGGCGATATCCTTCAGATCCTTTATCGGCAGCACCAGGGTAAAAGCGAGAAAGAAAAACCACTGTAAAACGAAAGGGAAGCGCTCCAAGTGGGTATCCGGCGAAATAAGAAGGAATCCCATCACCACCAAAAGCCAACTCGCCACGGACGAAACAAATGTCCCGATAATCGGAAATCGTTTCAATCGCAATGGTTCGGCCGAATATATCCACGCGAATACCTGATAAATAAGGAGGAGTATCCCGATTTTCAAACTCACGATCATCGCGAAGACAAGTGAGAGCACGAAGAAGATACCACCGAGCGCGCGATAGGTCGTCAGTGTGAATATATTGTGAGGGAGCGGGCGAGATGAGTTCGTCTGTTGGTCAATCTTGATATCAAAGCAATCATTCACCACCACAGAGGTCAACCACGCCATCCAGACCGCCATCTGAATAACAATGAAAGCGAGTCCGGTGAAGAAAGTGACCTCCAGGGAGCTCTTATTAAATACGAGTGCCAAGGCCATACCCACACAAACCAACCCACTGTGATAGAACAATTGGGGAAAACGAGCGTTGCGCACCATCGACCACCATTCTCGAGGGAAAAATTTCCACGACCCGATACCTCCAAGGAAAGCCAAAAAAACTGCATAAAAAAGGGCCATCTTCACGCTCAGTGTGGCCAGAAAATCAGGAAAAGGGAGCAGAAAAAGCTGTTCCGGCGTCAGAAAAAATCCAGCCACATCTACTCCGGTTATCGCGAGAAACCCCTTTTGCCAACCCAAGAAAAGGAGAGTAATCCATGAGGGCAGTGTCCCAAGAAAGAAAAAAATCGTATACGCGCCGATGGCGGCTGCCAAGGATCGGTTCCTATTGTGCGTTTTCCACCACACATACCCCGCGCTCAACAGTGTGAAGAGTGCCACCTCCACTCGCACACCAGCCGTGATACCAAAATCCGGTCGATCACCAAAAAAAGTGAGATATCGTCCAATGAGGTGAGTCAACCCATCAAAAATATAAAAACTCTTAACACTTTGCCCCTGAAACACAAAAAAATCGACGATCGGTGGGATAAGTATTCCCACGAACGCGAAAACCGACACCTTGGCGGCCGTTTCTATCGACACGCGCGCCATCCGACTCAAAAACCAGAGGAAGATCAAGGCGGTGCACGAGAAAGAAAGGAGGAGATTGAAAAAAAACGACGGCACCTGCATAGAAGTCAAAGGGAAACCAGCGATCCAGTTTTCCAAGAAAAACCGCACAATAATCCAGCTCGTCATCGCCAGCACCCAAGAGCCTAAAGTTATCGGGAGTGATTCGATAAACCGTAACCCTCTGGCTAATCCTATAAAAAGGCGGGTAATCTTTTTGGAAAACATAAATAAACGACAAAAAAATGGTTCTTATGCTACAATAGCACAAGTAAGCCCTCTTCGCACCCCCGAAAAATCTATGGATCCTCTTGAACAAAACTTAAATCCCGAACAACTCCGCGCAGTCAAAACCACCCAAGGGCCAGTACTCATCCTCGCGGGGGCTGGCAGTGGCAAGACCAAAACCCTCACCCATCGTATCGCATGGCTCATTCACCATGAGCATATCCCTCCCAAAAACATCCTCGCTGTCACTTTCACCAATAAAGCCTCGAAGGAAATGAAGGAGCGCCTCATCCATCTCCTCAATCAATTTACCACCACTCCTACTCTCCCGAATATCGGCACCTTCCACCACATCTGCTCTCTCCTTCTTCGTCAAGAAATTCCTGCCATCGGCTATACACCCACTTTTACCATTCTCGATGATCAAGAACAGCAAAGTCTCGTCAAACGAACCACCAAAGCACTCGATATCAATACCGATCAATTCCAACCACGCGCCATCCTCAGTACTATTTCCCGCTTCAAAAACGCCCTCATCACCCCAGAACAAGCTCTCGCTCAAGCGGACAATCATTACGAAGAAACCATCGCCCGCCTCTACACCGCGTATCAAAAGACCCTTTTTGAACGCAATTCGCTTGATTTTGATGACCTCATTCGTCTTGCTATCCACCTCTTCCGACAATTTCCTGAAATATTAGAACGCTATCAAAGCCAATTTCGTTATATTTTGGTCGACGAATATCAGGATACCAATTTCGCCCAATACACCCTCATCCAACTCTTGAGCCAAAAACACCATAACCTTTTCGTCATCGGTGACGATTATCAATCCATTTATGGCTGGCGACAAGCAGACATCACCAATATCCTCAATTTTGAAAAAGATTATCCTGAGGCAGCGATTATTTTCCTCGAACAAAACTATCGCTCCACGCAGATCATCCTCGATGCCGCCCAACATATCATCCACAACAACACCCAACAACGCCACAAACAACTCTGGACGGAACAAACCGAGGGCGATCTTATAACTCATATCACGGTCGATGATGAAAAAGAAGAAGCTGCCTTTATTTGTCACGAATTGAAAAATCTCCAACAATCCGGAACTCCGTTGTCTGATTGCGCCCTCCTCTACCGCACCAATAGTCAATCCCGCGTCCTCGAAGAAACCCTTCTGAAAAACAATATCCCATATACGCTTTTTGGTGGTATCCGATTTTATGATCGCAAAGAAATCCGCGACCTGATCGCCTATTTGCGCCTCATCCACAATCCACGAGACCTTTTTTCTCTCGAACGCATCATCAATGTCCCCAAACGCCACATCGGCAGCATCACCTTCAAAAAATGGCTCGCCATAGCCGAAGAGAAACAACTCTCACCTCTCGCTCTCACCCCCCAAGACTTTGAACACACTTCTCTTAAGCCAGCGAAAGCCGCTCTTATTCAAAACTTTATCAATCTCTTTCTGAGTCTTTCCCAAGAACTCACTCAAAGTCCCTCCCTCACCTCCTTTCTTGAGACCCTCCTCGAAAAAACCGCCTATCTCGCCAGTCTCGATGACGGAACGCCTGAAAGTGAAGTTCGCCGGGAAAATGTCCGGGAATTGCTGAGTATTGCCACGCCGCTCGAACACCTCGATACACTCCCCGCACTCCAAGACTTCCTCGATGAGGTGGCGCTCGCGTCCAGCACCGAAGCAATTCATTCCGCCGAAAGCGTTCATTTGATGACCCTTCACAGTTCCAAGGGTTTGGAATTTCCTTTTGTTTTCATTTTAGGTCTAGAGGAAAGTATTTTTCCGCATTCCCGCAGCCAGTTTTCCCTTCAAGAACTCGAGGAAGAACGCCGATTGATGTATGTTGGACTCACACGCGCCCGACGCAAGATCTATCTCCTCAATGCCCGACAGCGCACCCTCTTTGGTGCCACACAAGTCAACCCACCTTCACGATTCCTCAAAGAAATCCCCCTTCATCTCATCCACAAACCACAACTCACTTCATCCTCTTCATCACTCACCTCATCACAAAAACATTCTTCATTTATTCCTTCTTCTGAGACCTTCCGTCCAGGCGACAGTCTCTCTCATCCGGAATTTGGCGCGGGTGTTGTTATTAGTCTTGCTGGAGATATCATTACTGTCGCCTTCCAACGCAAAGGCATCAAAAAACTTGCCCTCTCCCTCGCTCCCATCACAAAAATCTCTTAAATGGAACTTGTTTCGTTTTTCACAAAGTTTCGAAAAATCGCTCCAAGTCCACTCCCGGGCGCCCGTGGACCAAGTACTGTCCAAAGTTACCCGGAAGCGTCTTGAAGTGCTTTTTCGAGTGGTAATAAATGGTTTATGTAAATATTTAAGTGGATACTCTGTGGATAACCTCAGTATATCTCTTCTTTTTCAGTGCACATCTCTCATTTAACACTCTTCTCTTAGGGGACATCCCTTCTGTTCTCCACACTCATTCTCCACACTTTTCTTTACCCACTTCTTTTTACTTGTTTTCAACCAACCCCTGTCAAGCTATTCTCCAGTCTCCAGAGGTATTCTTCTGACTTTCCCACTTTTCCACCCTTCTAATAACAATAAGTATTTAAAAATATTTTAAACTCCCATCACTTTTATTAGAAATCTCACATTTGTAAAAAATAGGTTCAGTTTTCAAAAAAGCGTTTTCTTTGAAGCCGTTAGCCTGCTACAGGCGAAAAGGGAACGCTTTTTTGAAAACTGAAATTGAGAGCAAATGTGAGATTTCTATTCCTCTTCATCGAGTTTTGGTGAAAGAAAATGTTTTTGGTAGGTAGTTTTCAATCTTTCATTAGTAATATGTGTGTAGAGCTGGGTCGTCAGGATAGAGCTGTGTCCGAGGAGGGTTTGGACGCTCCGGATGTCCGCTCCATTATGGAGGAGGTTGGTAGCGAAGCTGTGACGGAGGGTATGTGGGTGAACATCTTTGACGATGCCAGCGAGCTGCGCCGTTTTCTTTACGAGCCGTTGAATAGTACGCGGAGAAATCCGGTGAAGATCGTTTGAATGGAGTTTTTTTGTGACGAAGAGGGCGGGTTCGACATCGTTTCGTTGTTTAAGATAGTGTATGAGGAGAGTCTGCGCCTGTGGGGTGATGAACACGAGGCGGATCTTCCCACCCTTCCCGCGCACACCAAATTCTCCCTTTTTGATATTGATATGCTCCCGATCGAGCGCAGTGAGTTCTGAGACTCGCAAGCCGGAACAAAACAAGAGTTCGATGATTGCTCGATCACGGAGGGACTGCCAGTCTTTAAGTGGGATACTCTCGATCATCCGATTCACCTCTTCGGGTTCGAGAAAATCGATATTTCGTGTCACGCTTTTGCCGAGTTCGATATTCTCCGCGGGAAGCACAGTGTGTTCATGGCGAGCGAGGTAGCGGAGGAAGCTCCGCAGTACCACGAGATGATAATCCTGTGTGTTTTTTTTGAGAGGCGTTTTGGTATGAGAGAGGCTTTGGTAGAGTCGGAGGCGATAGGCACGGACGCGCTCTGGTGTGATGTCTTCGAGAGTTTTGATTTTTGCCCAGGAGAAAAATCGACTCAAATAGCGATCATAGTTCTCGATCGTTTTTGGTGAGCGGTTTTTTTCTATTTCCAGGTATTCCAGGAACTGCCGTTGTGCTTCATGGATGAGCATAGATTTTATTTTTTTCTGTAAAGATTCACACACTCTAATATATTCTTAAAAAAGCACTTCAAGACGCTTCCGGGTAACTTTGGACAGTACTCGGTCCACGGGCGCCCGGGAGTGGACTTGGAGCGATTTTTTAAGAATAAGAAAATAGAGGTATATATTTCTATACTAAAAATAGCACGAAAGAGCCTCCATTGACAGATTGGGGGAAGTGCTCTATACTGAAAAAGTGTCATTTGGGGTCAAAAACAAGAGCGAAGGCTGTTTTTTTTGTTACATTTTTGGAGATGAAGGCCGATGGGTTTGGAGTGGAATGTAAACACACAAAGCCCTACCGTCTCATCTTACTGGAAGGAAAAGCGTATTTTTCAACGCTTTAAATATCGTCATACCAAGGTTGCCCAGCGTTTTTGGGCTTGGCAACAATCTTTTATTCATTGGATCAAGACCGGACGCCGCATCCGCTTTTTGTATTGGTTTCGACAATACTCCGCTTTGGCGGTGGTTATCTCGAGTGCGTTTGCGGTTACCGGGACAAATATCGCCAGCAATTCATCCAAGTCATTACCTGGACTGATTTTTGGTGGCGAGGTGGCCGTCGGGCAGGAAAATATGCCGAATCACTTCGCACAAGTGGTGGTTAATAAAGAGAACATCACAAGTTCACCGGCTGCCAAAGCATCGCTCGCCCCTGATGCATCGAGTACGGACATGAGCTCGACAAGTAATATCTCTCCCTCAGCGAATCAATTCGTAGTGGCTGCCCAACAGTCGCCCGTTCTCAAAGATCCTGAAGAAGATGGTGGTGTAAAAATCTATACCGTGGTTGATGGCGACACAGTGAGTGATATTGCGACGCGTAACCATATCACCGTTAACACGATACTCTGGGCGAACGATATGGACAATGTCGATAGTATCCAGCCGGGAGATAAGATCTTCATCCTGCCGGTGGCGGGGCTCACTTATACCGTGAAGGATA
>JBAWZR010000050.1:0-7755 GCA_037142915.1 Candidatus Moraniibacteriota bacterium | reverse complement strand
TCGTCGAGGGCTTTGAACTCCTCATAGGTGCGCCGACCATTGAAGGCCTGGGTGAAAGCGCCACGAAGACTGCTCACTTTTTCATGAGGTATGCGGAAGGTTTTGGAGACATTTTTGACACTGATGGCGATATTTGTATCCATACATTCTATTGTACCCTATTTCTTGTCTTTTTTCACTGGGTTGACACGGTTCAGATTCGGGTGTACACTATAGGTACATCACTACGAAAGAGACCCTGTTCAGGTTTTGCCTGTTCGGGGGCTTTTTCTTTTTAGCTTGTCTTTCAACTCATTGAGATAGGTAATTGGAACACCAGTTCGTTTGAGCAAAATTGAACATTTTTTGGAATTCGGAGCAAGAACAACGACCAATTTATTCTTTTCAGATAAAAATGAGACGAGACTCGCATAATCACCGTCACCCGAAACGATAACCGCTCCATCAAATTCACCTTCATAGGCATCGCGCATCACATGGAGGACGAGATCGGCATCACAATTCCCCTTCGCCTTTCCATCTCCATCATAGGTTGTTTCATTGAAAACGAGAGTAAACCCCGCCTCCTGAAGCATCGTGTAAAGATTCTTATGTTTCGGTATGAGTCCGATGAAAAGGTAGGCGCGATCAACGGCATATTTGTTTTTCAACCAACTGTGAAAACGAAAGTAGTCCATATTCCAACCAAGATCTTGGACTCCCCGATGCAAATTGGCCGCGTCGATGTAGGCAAATGTTTTTTTCGTTTTTTTCATATAAATTCAAAATTACCAATATCTACCAGTATAACCCATATTTCGGGATTTTTGGAGACTTGACAGAAAGAACGTCCGGGTATATATTGAAAGTACAAACAGTAACCGAACACCGACCGTATGGCGGGTCTTCGCCCCAGGCGAATAGGTTATTCCCCCTTTCACGGGGGTTGTTTTTTTATCTACTTATATTTCCGTCACGATCTTTTCTTTGAGCATCTTTTTCAATATTTTTCCGGCCCACACGTCGCCACCACGCGCATCTCGAATAAGTCCGCAAAGTGCATCAGCAAGACGGATAAAAATGTTATTCTCATCCTTTTTCACCCCCCTTATCTTTCGGGTCTTCACACGTAGACTTCGTAAAACTCGACTAAATGCCTCAATTTCTTTCCTTTTTAAACCATCGACAAATACCGAAACGCTGTACTCTTCTTTCCCAGCCTTTCTCAATATTACTTTTGCTGTGGCCAACGAAGTAAGCTCGATATATTCTTTGGAGTTGTAAAAAACATCAAAGAAAAGCTTGTTTTTCATCTCCGACAAGCGAGCAACTTCCTCGATATAATTTTTCCGAAGAGAATATTTTGCCTTATGCCACTTTACATTTCTTTTTCCACTTTTCTTCTCAATCTGTGCCAATGCATCCGCTAGGATTAATTCTTCATTTTTTGCAATAAAAACACTCACAACAAAAACAGATCCTTCAGTATCCTGTCCTGATTCATCCACATATGCGGAAAATTTTTTCTTTGTATCCATACTGTCCAGTATAACCCATATTTCGGGATTGTTGTAGGGTGCGGGCGGAGGGGCGAAGTGCTATAATAAGAGCCAGTTTGATGATGAATCCCTATGCCCGACCCGCTCCGCTATATCGATGTCGCTCCACTGACGAGCGTACCTCTCACGAGGGACGCTTGGTTTAGCTATACCTCTCCTATTGATATTCCGGTCGGCTCGCTGGTCGAGGTGCCACTCGGTGCGCGACGAATGCGCGGCATAGTGACAAATAATCTGGTTACTCGCAAGGCGAACTTCCGTTTCATTAAATTTAAATCTGTTGGGAGAGTGATACAAGAGAGTTTCCTGACTGCCGAGCAACTCTCACTCGCACGATATATCTCAGAGAGTTGCTTCACACCGCTCGGTGTCTGCCTCAAACACTTCGTGCCCACGCACTTCCCCAAAACAGCAACCAAAGAAAAAAAGTTGACGCTCCCCGAAACACATCTCGCAGAAAAACCTATCCTCTTCATCCCAACTGCCGATCAACTCGCTGTTTTCAAAAAAATTATCTCACGGAGAAATATCTCGCGACCCCGAGTATTGTTTGGCCCACCGGCGGCTGGCAAGACCGAAACCGCCCTCCATGCTTTTTCTCAGGCACTCAAATCGGCTGAGCAAGGCCTCTTCCTCGTGCCCGAGACAGCTCTACTCACGGATCTCGAGCAACGCGCCGGAAAATATTGGTCAGAAGACGAGATCGTCGTCCTGCATGGTCGGCTCACACCTGCCGAGACACAACGCGCCTGGGAGCATATCCGCTCTGGGCGAGCCACGATCATCCTCGGGACACGCCAGGCACTCTTCGCACCATTCACCCGATTGCGGATGATCGCACTCGACGACGAACACAGCGAGAGCTACAAACAATGGAATATGGCCCCCCGCTACGATGCCCGACTCATAGCTCAGCAGTTGGCTCGTATATATCGTGCCAGTCTCCTCTTTATTTCTTCCACGCCATCCCTCACGAGTTGGTATGCGTTGGAAGAAAAACAATTCACCTCGATACCACTCCTCACTGCCCGCACCGCCCGACCGCAGTGTACGACCATCGACCTCCGACTCGAACGCTGGAAGAAAAATTTCTCCTCACTCTCCGCTCCGCTCACCGAGGCTATCGACACGACGCTCGCTCACCACTCCCAAGCCTTGCTCTTCGTCAACCATCAGGGGATGAGCACGTTCTCCATCTGCGTCAATTGCAAGAACACGCTCCGCTGCCCCGAGTGCGACCGCGCGTTGGTGTTGAGCCGCGAGGGACACTACTACTGCCTGCACTGCAGCTACAAGACCGATGCCTTCCCCACCTGCTCACACTGCCGCCACTCTGAGTTTCGCAATATCGGCATCGGCACCGAGCGCGTCGAACGAGAACTGGAGAAGAAGTTTCCCCGGGCACGCATCGCCCGACTCGACCGGACGACCCTCGCCTCACCCAAACGCCTCGCGGATATCGTCAGTCGATTCACGGCGGGCACGATCGATATCCTCATCGGTACGCAGGCCGCGGTACTCGGTTGGAACTTGCCAAACCTCTCCCTAATTGGTATCATTGACGCAGAAAGCCTGTTTGCTTTGCCTGATTTTCACAGCGATGAAAAGGCTTTTCAGCTCTTGACACAGGCCGTGTATCGTAGCGCTCGATTTGCGCGTGATGCCGATATGCCTGCTCCACAAGCGCTCATCCAGACATTTCACCCCGAAAACCCGCTCTTCGAAGCGGTCGGCAAGTATGAACTCTCGAAGTGGTACGATCGCCTCCTGGCAGACCGTCGCGCACTCCACTATCCGCCTGCCACACGAGGCATCCTGCTCGTCGGTCGGCACGCCGATGCCAAGAAGCTCGAGGCTCTCGTCAAAAAACAATACACACTCCTCGTAAAGCTCCAACAATCCGCATTGCCGTCACTCCGCATCACTCCGCCGCAAAAATCCTTCCTCTCCAAACAACGCGGCCTCTTCCGACAAACTCTCCTCATTCGCCTACCACACTCCGATCTTTTTCCTCCTGAGCTCTCAGCGATACTCAAAAAACTTCCCGACGAATGGAGTATCGATATCGACCCAATAAGTTTCCTCTAAATTTATGTCTACTTCACTCACTATCGTCCAAGGGCTCGACTCCCGCATCCTCCGAACCAAAACCACTCGAGTTCGCGATCCCTTGGCGCCCGAAATTCAAAAACTAATCCCAGAAATGTTCGAGGCGATGCATCACGCCGACGGTCTCGGTCTGGCGGCTCCGCAGGTCGACATCCCACTCCGACTGTGCGTGATAGAGATCGAGGGACAAAAAATGATTTTTATGAATCCGCAGCTCACCAGCCTCTCGCGCGACAAAATCATCTTCGAAGAGGGGTGTCTCAGTCTGCCGGGCAAATTCCTCCCCATCGAACGCTCCGAAAAGGTCACTGTCCGCTATCAGGATGAGACCGGTAAAGACTGTAAATTGAAAGCCACCGGTCTGTTGGCGATCGCGCTCCAGCACGAAGTCGATCATCTGGACGGTATCCTCATTGTTGATCGTTATAAAAAGCAAAAAATTAAATACTATGACATCACCCACCATTCAGTCCTTTGATTTCGACCACTACAAAGATATCCGTGTCGTTTTTATGGGAACGCCGGAATTTTCATCGACGATTCTCGAACATCTCCTGCACATCCATATCAATATCGTCGCGGTTTACACCCAAATGGACAAACCCGTCGGCCGACAACAAGAACTCCAGGCCCCGGCGGTCAAGGTACTCACCCAAGGCACCGCCTCCATCCCCGTCGAACAACCTCCACAATGGGATGACGCAGCCATAGAACAATTCAAATCATACCAACCTGATCTGGTCATCGTGGCGGCCTATGGCAAGATCCTGCCCAAAAAATTTCTCGAAATTCCCCGCCTCGGCTGCATCAATATCCATACTTCGCTCCTCCCGCGTTGGCGTGGCGCTTCACCCGTGCAAAACGCGCTCCTCGCCGGCGATACGACCACGGGTGTCACGCTGATGCTGATGGATGAGAAAATGGACACCGGTCCGATCATCGACCAAATCACCGTGCCGATCGAGAGTTCGGATACCACACCCACCCTCCTCGACAAACTCGCGCAGGCATCGATTCCACTCCTCGATCAGATACTCCCCCAATGGCTCGACAGAACGCGCACGACAAAACCGCAAAGCGCCGAGGGCATAACCCTCTGTCAGATGATCGAACGCGAAGACGGACGGATTTTTTGGAATGAGGATATCATTGCTCTCGAACGCAAATACCGCGCACTCGCACCGTGGCCGGGATTGTTTTTCTACTGGCAAAAAGATCGCAAAAATCCCCCGCTTCGTATCAAGTTGATCGAGGCATCCTTTCGCCCTGATACACCATCAAATAAACCTCCTCACCCGCTCGGAACGGCGTTTCTGACTCCCGACGAAAAAGCCCTCGCCATCCAGTGCAGTGGAGGTGTGATCATCCCGACGACACTCCAAGTCGCAGGCAAAAAATCCGTGAGCAGCAAGGAGTTCATCTCCGGTTATCCCGAGGCAATCGACACCGTCCTCTAAAATTTATGGAAACTCCTCCGCAATCATCTTCATCCGAACAAAAAGTCATTTTTTTTGGCGCTCTCCTCATCGTCGTGGTCATTGGTTTTTCTTTTTTCCGCTGGTATCGCACCCAACATTCTGCACCGCCTGCCGTCCCGACCGATCAATCAGCCGCTGCTTCACCGAACAAAATCCGACGACCTATCGCTCTGGGTGTCGCTGAACTGCAACAACGACTCAATCAGCCAGGGAACGATAAAAAAACAACCATCATCGATACGCGAACGGCGAAGGACTTTCAGGCGCAACACATCATCGATTCTTTGAATGTCACGAGTGAAACCCTCAACAGCGCTCTCCCCTCGACTCGACCCGATGATTTCCTCGCCGTCCTCATCGGAGATGGCTCCACCGAAAGCATCGCCAATCTGCAGGCGGTCGCCCAAAAAGCTCAGGACGATGGCATCGCAGTGACCGTATTGCAAGGAGGGTTCACTGCTTGGACGAAAGCTTTCGGACGAACTATTTCTGCGGGCGACACTACCTCCCTCGTAGATGCCTCCAAAGTGACCATCGTCAGTCCCGATCAGGCCAAAGCATTACTCGATACATCAGGCGGTTCTTTTGCTGTGCTCGACACGCGATTTCCTGAGAGTTTTCAGGCGGGACATATCCCAGGCGCGATCAATATCCCTCTGGAACAACTCGAAGCGAAACACGCTGAAATCCCACTAGGCAAAAGGATCATCCTCTACAACGATGCTCCGGTTCCCGCCTTCCAATCCGCCGTCCGTGTTTTCGATCTCGGATTCGCCGGCGCTGCCTCGATAGAGGGTGGCCTCGCCGCGTGGCAAGCCAAGGGCTACCCCGTGGAGAAATAAAACTCACAAAAAAACAGACACACTGAGTGCCTGTTTTTTTATTTGAACAAATGTATCAAGATAGCTCCGGCCGTCAGATGATGACACATTTTAGGCTTCGACGACTGCAAGGATGTCTTTGTTGGCGACGATGATGTAGTCCTGACCGGCGTGCTTGATCTCGGTGGCGCCATAACGGGTATAGATGACCGTCTGACCGACCTTAACCGCGATCTTCTCGCTCGTACCGATGGCAATCACTTTGCCCTGCTGCGGGCGCTCGGCGGAAGCGTTTTCAGGCAAAACGATGCCGGTGGCGGTTTTTTGTTCGGGCTTCTCCGGTTGGATCAAGACATAGTTGCGCAGAGGCTGGATAGGGACTTTCATAGCGGGTTTCATTATCGAATTACGATTCATAGCATTCCTATTGTAAGAAAACATTTAGCAATTGTCAAGCCTGAGTGCTAATTGAAAGCGTATTCCCCTGCCAAGAACGACCGAAAAATCGTCGCTGGAAAAACAGTACGCCAAAAAAAATTATCCCGTTCAAAATGAAGCAACCAACTATCGGGGCAAGACTCTGACCACTCAACCACAAAACAAATGAATTGTTTGAACCGAAAAAATGCGCGATCCAAAAAGCATCGAAAAAAACCGCGAGACAAGAAAAAATACCCGCCAAACCGCCGGCCACCACAATCCCTCCACCCGTATGCTCTACGAGAAATCGTTGAGACAGGAAACTTGTGATATACGCACACCAGAGAAGAAAGAGTGCTGTCATCCCGAGAATCCCACCGGAGATGAGGTCGTACATCAGGCCGAGAGCGATCGCCCACCACGCGGTAGTCTTGAAGTCGTGCCGGAGCATCGAGAACAGGGTGACGATAACCAAAAAATTAGGGCGAAACCACGATGAAACGAACAGCGTATTCATGAAAGAAAACTGAAAAACGGCGAGGCAAAGAAAACTAAGAAAGGAAAAAAAGAATTGTTTCATATTTACCAGGAGCGAATGATGTGGACGAAACGGATTTTTTCAAAAGGAATGGTCGGCTTGAGCGTCGCCTGTTGAAACAAATGATCCGGTGTCTGGAGAATCTCCTCAACTGTCCCCACGAGAAGCCCCGATGGCACTCCACCACCCAGACCCGAGGTCGAGACCCGATCACCGATAGCAATACTGTCCGTCTGAGGCACGCGATCAAAGAGAAATCCCAATCCGTAAGCTCCTCGCACTACCCCCTCCGCCTGCGTCGACTCATCCTGTGCGTTGATGGCACTCTCTGGGTGCGTAAGCAACATCACACGAGCATTATCAGATGAGACATCATCGATACGACCAACCAAAACTCCATCACCAATGACAACCGGCATCCCCGCCCGGACACCATCGATACTACCACGATCGACCGTGATCCATCGTCCGAGATCGGTATAGGTTCGCCCGATAACTTCGGCTGACAATTTAACGAAAGCGGTTTTTTGCGATACGCCCAACTGATCGCGCAATGAGATGTTTTCCCGTTCTTCTGTGGACAAACGGGCCACCTGACTCTGTAATTGGATGTTTTCATTCGACAATCTGGCATTCTCCGCTTTGAGTGTTCCGATAGAACCGAGTACGCTGAAGGTATCATTTATTTTGAAACCGAGAAACGAGAAAATCCTCTCCACTGGCTGAGCGATGAAGTTCACCGCAAAACGGATTGGCGCCGACACTGACGGCGGGAACATCTGTATCGAAAACAACAAAACTATGGAAATAATTCCCACGAAAACCAATTTTCTTTGTCGTGTCCGTTTGGG
>JBAWZR010000049.1:0-7859 GCA_037142915.1 Candidatus Moraniibacteriota bacterium | reverse complement strand
CTGTTTTATTCTCGGAAAAATTCGTATCAATCGGGTCTTTCTTTTAGTATACACCCGCGCCCGCTCGATTGGGATTTTTTATTCTTTCTCGGAAAAACCTGTGCGAATAATCATCTGTCGTCCACCATCAGGGATCACGCTCAAGTCTATCCACACGACATCGCTCGGGAGAATATCTGCCACCCGCTCCGGCCACTCGACGATCATCACGCCCTCTGCGTCGGCACACCACTCCTCCCAACCGACCACTTGCAGATCCTTCGCATCGACACGGTAAGCATCAATATGATACACGCGTTTGATATGTTGGTCTTCGTGTCCCGCAACATCATACTGGTGCATGAGGATGAAGGTTGGACTCGGATACGGTGGCTCGACCCTAAGTGCCTCGAGTATCCCCTGGGTCAGTGTCGTCTTGCCCGCGCCCAGATCCCCACAGAGAGCAATTACCATACCACCACGCAAGTGCCCAGCCAAAACCCGACCCGCCGCCCGCGTCGCATCGGCATCTGATAAAATTTGTGCTTGAGGAAAAGTATTCATACTATATATTCTCCCATAAAATCACACTTTGACAAAACGGGATTTTTGACACATCTGCGCGACTTTGATAGAGTAGAAAGTCACATAAACATCTCCCCTCCCCGCTATGTCACTTACGAAAGACCAGCAAGTCCACCAACTCATCCAACAATCAGAACGCATCCTCGTTCTCATACCCGCCAATGCGACCGGCGATCACTACGCCGCTGCCACCGCTTGGGCGCACTTCTTCACCGGTCTCGAGAAAAAAATCGACATCGCTAGCAGTTCAATCGACAGCCTGCGTACCCGCTATGATTTCCTCACACCACCACCCACCAGCCTCACCTCGCTCTCGGGACTGCGAGATTTCGTCCTCTCATTCAATACCAAGCACAATCATATTCTCGGCAATCGCACTGAAATCATCGGGGATGAATATAAAATATTCGTCACGCCGGAAAAAGGATCTCTCGATCCGCGGGACTTCTCTATCCTCCCGGTACACTTCGCCTACGATTGCCTCATCATCCTCGGGAGTCCCAACCGCGCCGCCCTCGGTAGTCTCGCTGAGGAAAACCCGGATATCTTTTACGAAATTCCCATCATCAATATTGACTGTCACCCTGATAACGAACAGTTTGGTCAGATTAATCTCATTGATCTTACCGCCTCCTCGCTGGCCGAAATCTCGCTGGAAGTATTTGGTTCATTTGATCCCAACGCACTCACTCAGACCGTCGCCGAATGCCTCCTCACTGGACTGATGATCGCGACGGAAAGTTTTCAAAAGAAAACCACCACACCCAAAGCCTTCCAACTCGCCGCAAAACTCATCGACCTGGGTGCCGACCAACAACGCCTCGTCCAATATCTCTTCAAAACCCAGCCCCTCCACATCCTCAAACTGTGGGGACACATCATGCAAAAAATGCAATGGAATGAAACCCTCCACCTTCTCTCGGGAGTCATTACCATCGAAGATTTGGATCTCGCCCAAGCCGCCCGCACCGACATCCCGCTCGTCCTCGAAAAAATCATCACCCACACCGCGCCAGACACGCTCCTTATGATACTCTTCGAATCCAATCAATCAACCATTGATGCATTCCTTCACTCCCGCGTCCATACGCGTCTCGAGCTCCTACAACAAACCCTCATCCACGATGCAGTTTCGATCACACTTGATAGTGACACGCTCACACTCACATTCAACGATACTTCTGCCGACACTACACAAAAACTTCTTCTCGAAAAATTGGGAAAATAAAAAACATATCTCCTTACATTGTGGTATACTGAAGACATAAAATAGAAATTGTCTTTTGTTTTTCATTATGGTCAAAATTCTTCCGCGCACCGGTAAAACCAAACATCAACCCGACAAACTAAAACTCATACGGGAGGATCTCGCCACAAAAACCATCGCTGCCCTCAATGCTGGCTCAGCAGAAAACCAAGCTTCCCGAATGGCACGTGAGTCAGGACTCCCCTATATCGATCTTCATATTTTTCCCGTCGATCATGACGATGTCCTCGTTTTCCCCGAGGAAGACGCTCGACGACTCGGCTTCGCCTGCTTTCAGAAAAAAGGCGTCAACCTCCGCATCGCCCTGCTCCACCCCGATAACGAAAAAGCCAAAGCCTTCGTCCAAAGCTTCGCCGACGATCGCAAGCTCGTTCCACGATACTATGTCGCTTCCCAATCCTCCATCGAGCGCACCTGGTCAACCTACAAAAAACACACACTGCTCGATGTTCTCGAGGCCTACAAGATTTCCTTGACCGGTGATTCGCTCACTCAATTTGAAAAAGACTTCGGTGGATTGATGGCCATCCGCAAGGGCATCGATGATATGCCCACCACGGAAGCACTCCAGACCCTCCTCACGGGAGCGATCAAATTCCAGGCCAGCGATGTCCATTTCGAACCTGAGGATAACCAAAAAGTCCGCATCCGGTATCGCATCGACGGCGTGCTCCAGGACATCGGTCGCATACCGATGCACCTCTACCCGCTCATCCTCTCCCGCGTCAAAATGATGGGCAAGATGAAAATCAATATCCGCGACTCCGCCCAAGATGGTCGATTTTCGATTTTTTTCAATGAAGAGCGCCTCGATGTCCGTGTCTCGATCATCCCCGGCAATCACGGCGAGAGTATCGTGATGCGATTACTCAGCCAAAAAGGCACAGCGCTCGATGTCGAAGTACTCGGACTGACCGGCCTCGCCTATGAACAGGTGCGCAAAGCCATCGCCAAACCCAACGGTCTCATCATGACCACTGGTCCGACCGGTAGTGGCAAGACCACGACGCTCTATGCGCTCTTGAATAAATTGAACGATACCAAGACCAAGATCATCACCATCGAGGATCCAATCGAATACCAGATCGATGGCATTTCACAAACCGAAGTGTCCAAGGGTCAAGCCTACACCTTCGCCAAGGGTTTACGCTCCATCGTCCGTCAAGATCCCGATGTGATCCTCGTGGGTGAAATCCGCGATGATGAAACTGCCGACATCGCCATCAATGCTGCGCTCACCGGTCACCTCGTTCTCTCCACACTCCACACCAACAACGCTGCTGGTGCCATCCCCCGTCTCGTCGAAATGGGTGTCAAACCGACACTCATCGCTCCCGCGGTCAATGCCTTCATGGCACAACGCCTCGTACGTCAACTCTGCAAACACTGCAAGACAAACTACGAACCCGCCAAAGAAACCATCGATTCCCTCAAAGAAATCCTCTCTCTCATCTCACCCAAAGCCAAAGTAGAAGTCCCGAACGACATCAAAGTCCTCTACCAATCCAACGGATGCGATCAATGCAATCACACCGGTTACAAGGGTCGGATCGGGATTTTCGAAGTCCTCACTATCAACGAGAATATCGAAAAGCTCATCGTGGAATTGGGTGGTGAAAACGACATCACGCGCGTCGCCCTCGAAGACGGGATGGTCACAATGACACAGGACGGTATCCTAAAGGCTATCACTGGTATCACCTCGCTCGAAGAAGTCTGGCGCGTCACCGGCGAAGGCGAATTCCTCAAAGAAATCTACGAAAAATTGATGGAGCAAACCCTCGCACGATCCTTCACCATCGACACGGAAACGATCCAAGAAGTCGAGCAAACCATGGCAAGCGGAAAATCATTCGAATATCGCACGAATGCGAGCAACGAGACGCTCCGACGAATTTTCGCCAGCGCCGCACTCTCCAACGCGGGTGATATCCATATTGAGCCAACCGCCAACACCGTGCTCATCCGTTTTCGAATGGACGGCATCCTCCACACCGTCGCCGAACTCCCACTCAATGAATACCCGCAGATTCTCGGTGAGATCAAACTTTTGAGTGCGCTCAAATCCGAAGTCCGTGCCGGCGTGAAAGACAGTCGTTTCAGTATCCGTTTCGAAACCGTACCCGAAACCGTCGGCGTGAGTTCTATCGACATCCGCGTCTCGATCATCCTCGGCGGCTACGGCGAAACCGTCGTGATGCGACTCCTGAACCAAGGTGCCGTCGCCCTCAAGATCGATGCCATCGGTTTACGCCAAGAAAACCTCGACCGTCTCCTCATCGCCGCTAGTAAATCCAATGGACTCATCTTAAATACTGGTCCCACTGGCAGTGGCAAAACCACGACGCTCTACAGCGTACTCCAACATATCAATTCCCCGGAACTGAAAATCATCACCATCGAGGATCCGATCGAATACCAATTGCCCGGCATCCTCCAAACCCAAATCAACGAAGAGGAGGGGTATGATTTCGTCAGTGCCCTCCGCGCCCTGATGCGCCAAAACCCCGATATCGTTATGGTGGGTGAAATCCGCGATGAAGAGACGGCTCAAGCCGCGCTCCAGGCATCACTCACCGGTCACCTCGTCATCTCATCGCTCCACACCAACAATGCTGCCGGTGCCACACCGCGACTCCTGATGTTCGGTGTCACACCCGACGACATCGTCAATGGCGCAGCCCTCTTCATGGCACAGCGTCTCGTGCGTCGCCTATGTATCCATTGCAAACAACCCATTGACCTCACGGCCGAACAACTCGCCACCATCGAAAAACGTCTCGAAAATCTCCCACCGCAATACAAGAATCTCACCACCGCACGCAATGCCCACAAAGCAGTCGGCTGTCCGGAGTGCCACAACACCGGTTACAAAGGACGGATCCCCGTTTCGGAAACGCTCGTCTTCGATCGCGATATCCAAGACCTCATCGCCCGCGGCGCACTCGCCATCGAAGTCCAAGATCAAGCTATCAAGAGCGGTATGATGACGATGCTCCACGATGCTCTCCTCCGCGTCCTCGAAGGCGAGACTCCGTTCGAAGAAGCCTTCCGTGTGGTGGAATAAAACTATTGTCAGCACCGCTTGACAAAGCCTGTCTTTTCTTATAGGCTGTATTTGTTGAGTGAAAGATCCTTTTTCATTCTTCAACCCCTTGCTGATTCACATTGGCAAGGAAACCCACCGTCTCGTAAAGAGACCGAGGAGGATATCATGCACCAGGCAAGTTCCATACTGCCGGTAAAACACGGCGCGGCGATACATCATGAAGAGCTGGTTCCACAAGAACAACAAACAGAACAGTACATGATAACAACAACCGCGAAAAGCCAAATTGGCTCCGTGGAATACTATAAGGGCAGACGAATATTCACTTCTGTTAAAACTCACTATTCTCCGAGTCCCAGTCATACCGACTGATAACAGAATCCACAAAAAATTGCCTCAACACAATAAAGCAGGCAATCCAAACGCGATTCCGGTATTTCTCTCAACTACAATCATGAGAAAATACTGGGGTCGCTATTTTTTTTATTCTTTTTTTCACAACAAAAAACCTATCATTGCATTGTGCATTGATAGGTCTCGCACTTCCCTGTGCTCAACAACTCATCCATCCCTCATTATCATTTCTTATATTTTTGATTCGTCCGTTCGACGGTGGGAAACGTATATGTTTCCAAACCTTTCTGGCTTAAGCCTTCCAAAGAAGTACCACCTTCACGGAGAACAGTTTCCAATTGCTTCACGTCGCCAAGACTTTCTTCTCCGGACGGACACAATACTTCCGCCATCATCTTTAACCAATACATAACTCACCCCACATTGTTGTTAAGTTAACAAAAAAAACATCCCTTAATCTGTAGACAAGTCCGGGAATCAAGAACCCCCGGGGAAGGAGCCGTGTCGAGGAACAGCGCAGCCGAAACCACCCTGCCCGATCTGGACTAAGAAGCACGGATGCTTCGACGACCCCCAAGCTTGAGGCGAAAAGATAGGACGCCCCAAGTGTCTACAGATTATGAGATGCTTTTTAAACGACAACACTCTATCCTAGCACGGCTTTCTTTTTTTGTCAAGTCGGTGTAAAATACCTAAAGATAGCGGGTATTTTAGCATTTGTCATCCCGGGCTCGACCCGGGATCCAGGTTGGTTTTTACAATATAAATGCGAATGCTGGATCCCGCATCAAGTGCGGGATGACACGAAAAAATAAGTCGAATCGGTATCACTACAACTATTTATGCTCACCACATCCACCGAAATCCTCGACGACTCCGTACTCGACACGACGCTCCGCCCGCAAGCCTTTGCGGAGTACATCGGGCAAGAGAAAATCAAAATGAATCTCAACATCCTCATTCAAGCGGCGAAGAAACGTGAGGAGCCTATCGAACATGTCCTCCTCTATGGTCCGGCGGGACTCGGCAAGACCACCCTCTCGCATATCATTGCCAAAGAGTTGGGTGTGAATATCAAAGTGACAAGCGGCCCGGCCATCGAACGCGTGGGCGACTTCGGCTCCATCCTCACCAACCTCCAAGACGGCGACATACTTTTCATCGACGAGATCCACCGACTCAACAAGCTCATCGAGGAAGTCCTCTACCCCGCGATGGAGGATTACAAACTCGACATCATCATCGGCAAGGGTCCATCGGCGCGCACCATCCAGCTCGACCTCCCACGCTTCACGCTCATCGGTGCGACCACGCGCCTCGGTTCTATTTCCAATCCATTGCGCAACCGTTTCGGTTCCATTCACCGACTCGAGTTTTACACGCACCCAGAAATCTCACACATCATCAAACGCTCGGGGCGCATCCTCGACATCGCCATCGAGCCCGAAGCCGCCGACATCATCGCCGCCACGAGTCGCCAGACCCCACGGGTCGCCAACCGTATCCTCAAACGCGTCCGTGACTACGCCCAGATGAATGACTATCCCCTCGTCACGCCTGCCGTCGCCCGCGAAGCACTCACCCTCCTCGAAATCGACGAACTCGGACTCGAGCCGACCGACCGCCACCTCCTCCGTGCCATCATCGAGAAGTTTCGCGGTGGCCCTGTCGGACTCCAGACCATCGCCGCTATGACCAGTGAGGAAACACAGACCATCGAAGATGTGTATGAACCCTATCTCATCCAGATCGGTTTTCTCGAACGCACCCCGCGTGGTCGGGTCGTCACACCCCGAGCCTACCAACACCTCGACATCACTCCACCGGAAAACCACCAGGACAAATTATTGTGATACAATAGAGATAGCAAATCATTTCTTTTTATTCCTATGCGGCAACTGCTCTTGGTCGGCTACGGACTGCTCTTCTTGAGCTACATCATCGCGGCAGGTTTTATCGTATTTCATTTCATCCGCTATTCCTTCAACCGAAGTCTCGCCTCGCTGGCGGTGCTTCTTTTCGTCGCAGTAACCAGCATCCTCATCCTCGCCAATGCATTACTTTTTCTTGCCATTCCGTGGAATAAAATCTTCACTTCTATCGGTCTGACTTTATAATTATGCACAAACGTTACGCCAACTATCATTTCATCGGGCAACGAGATGACGAGGAAATACTCCTCATTATTCATCGTCACTGGTTCAATATCCTCGTTCATTTCCTTGGACTCATCTTCGCCGGGCTCGTGCTTGTGTTTGGATCATTTTCCTTATTTTGGTTTTCCATCGACATCACCACGCTCATCAATTCACAACTCGTCGATTTCCTCGTCAACACCCTCATTCTTTTCATCTGGCTCTTCTTCTTTTTCCTTTGGATCGATGTCTGGTTCGATGTCTGGATCGTCACCAACCGACGCATCATCAATATCGAGCAAAAGGGTATGTTCGTCCGCGAAATCAGTGAGTTACAAATCGACAAGATTCAAGATGTGACGAGCGAGGTCATCGGCGTCATCCCGAGCATTCTTAATTTCGGCAATGTCTCCGTCCAGACCGCCGGCGAGCAAGAACATTTCGAATTTTACCAGGTGCCCGACCCGACCGGTATCAAAAATATGATCAG
>JBAWZR010000048.1:0-7948 GCA_037142915.1 Candidatus Moraniibacteriota bacterium | reverse complement strand
GGGTCTGACGAAAAAAGAAAAACCACCCCACCACTACCACGAGCACTGCCACTCCCCCGATAATAACCTTCTGTTTGGTATTCATAGAAAATAAAAATTATTGCTGACACTGAGGACAGAAGAAAACACTTCGCTGTCCTAACTTTGCACGTACAATTATTGTACCACATTTTTTGCACAGCAAGTTCTCGCGCCCATACACAAAGGCATTCTCCTCAAACTCACCCATCTGCCCACTCGTATCGCGAAAATCCCCGTCCGACATCCCACGGAGCGCCACTGCTTCGATTAACACCGTTCGAATAGATTGATGCAAGCGACGGATTTCCGGCGTTTTCAAAGTCGCCGCCCGACGCATCGGCAGCACCTTCGCCCGAAACAACGCTTCATTTCTATAGATATTCCCGATGCCGGCAATCAATTTTTGTTCGAGCAGCAATGCACCGATCGTCTGCTTTGATTTTTTTTCTAACACTTGCCGAAAATATTGAGCGGTAAATTTTTCAGAGAGAGCATCGACGCCGAGTTCGCGAATACTTTTTAATTTTTCAACTTCACTTGTGAGGCCCACTTCTAGCCAACCGAACTTCCGCATATCCGAAAACTCAATCCGCGTTCCCTCGGAGAGTGCGATCACATGGCGAATATGTCCATTGTATGGATCGTCACGAAACGCTACTGCATTTTCATTCTCTGTCGTCTTCACCAATAAGTGTCCGGTCATCTTGAGATGAATGATAATTGAGAATTGCGTTTTGGTTGTGAAGGAAGGTATTTTTCCTTGTCGGGCCGAGCCTCCTCTTCCGAACTGCCTCCCTCCCGACTGCTGAAAAACACCTTCCTTCCAACCCTCTCCGTCGGTGAATTTCTCAGAGATACTTTCCATATCAATCACGATGTGCTTTCCGAACCGCCGCACACCAATAATTTTTTCGCCTATTATAGACTCTCGAAAAAGAGCTAGAGATGGCCGCACCGCCTTCGCCCACTCGGAGCGGAAATCAACCACGGTCAAACCGACAACCTTGGCGGCCAATTGTGAGACGACAGTCTGTACTTCGGGTAGTTCAGGCATAGATTTCTTTATAATGCTTTATTGTAGCTGTTTTTTAGACTATTTGCAACAGGGGTATCGTGTATGTCAGCTGGTCTTGACAAAAAAGTATTTTTGCGCTATACTGAACCTAAGTAAAGAAAGCTTTACTTTTCCGAGAAAGAAGTGCTCGGGTTTAAATAATCACTTCTTATATAAAATACCAAGAAAAATCAAGGAGAAGAAAATGACTACCCGATTAAATGCCTGGGAACAGCCTTTCCCTCTGATACTACCAGAGGAGAACTTCGACCCGGACGAGGAAAACGATTCCGAGATTATAACAATCTATCAACCTCGTGGATATAATAATGATGGCAGAATTCACTGTCATTTCCCGATTTCCGATGAAACAACTCTTGAGGGCCTATTCATTTAATTGAAAGGCCAACTAAACGAATCGATTGAGCCTGTAACAAAATTTGTTGCAGGCTTTTTCTATATCTCACCCCAATTCTTCCCCTGATAGACTTCAACAATGAGCGGGACTTTGAGCGCGTAGACGGACTCCATCGATTGCTTGACTGCTTGCATAAATATTTCAGCCTGCGTTTCATCGACTTCGAAAATAAGTTCATCGTGCACCTGCAACAACATCGTAGCGGTCGTAGCGAACTGCTCCGCGATCAACTTGTCGACCGCGATCATCGCGAGCTTGACGATATCGGCCTCCAACCCCTGAATCGGCATATTGACCGCCATCCGCTCCCCACTCCGTGCCAACATAATATTCGGACTATTGATCTCCGGTACGCTCCGACGACGACCGAGCTCTGTCTCGACGAACCCATTCTCCCGCGCTGACTGTTTGAGTGTTTCGATATACCGTGCGATGCCGGCGAATTTCTGCAGATAGTTTTGGATGAACTCGCTGGCTTGCTGCTGCTCGATGCCGGCGGCCTGAGACATTCCATAGGTGCCCATACCATAGAGGATACCGAAGTTAAAGACCTTGGCCTGACTGCGCATCTCGCTCGTCACCGATTCCTTGGCCACGCCATACACGGTCATCGCTGTGGTCGTGTGAATATCCTCGTGATTGCGGAAGGCCTCGATCATCACCTCGTCATCGGCCAGGTGTGCCGCCACCCGCAACTCGATCTGTGAATAGTCCGCACCCACCAAAACTTTCCCCTCGCCGGCCACGAACGCACTCCGAATCCGCTCGCTCCACTGACCACGCGCGGGAATATTTTGCAGATTCGGATCAGAGGAAGAGAGGCGCCCAGTCGCAGCAATCGTCTGCTGAAAAGTCGTATGAATTCGCCCCTCACTATCTGCCAAGCGAGGCAAGACATCAAGATACGTACTCTTCAATTTAAAGCGTTCGCGGTACTCCTCAATGAGGGTGATAATCGGATACTCGTCGCGGAGTTTGGCGAGTTCGGGTGAGGCGGTCGAGAAACCGGTCTTCAGTTTTTTGACTCCGCGGGTCGGAATATGAAGATCTTCGAAGAGAATCTGCGCCAACTGCTTGGGCGAATTGAGGTTGAAATCCCGTCCCGCCAAAGCAAAGACTTGTTTCTCCAATTCACGCAGCTCGTCCGTCATCTCAGCAGAGAGTTTTTGGAGGATAGCACTGTCGAGCTGAATGCCCGCCTGTTCCATCCGAAAGAGGATCGCGACCAAAGGGAGTTCCATCTCTTGCAGAAGTTCGGTGATATGCTTTGGCGTTTGTTGCTCACCGGCGTTCGTCTCGAGCTTTACTTGTTGCTTCGTATGTAGGGCGCCTATCTGCCGTGCCATCTCTACGACGGACGCCTCGTGCGTTTTGGTTTCCAACATTTCCAACCCCTCCTCCGCCAAGAGCTTCTCCAGGGTGATTTTACTTCCCGCGTCGAGGAGGTACCCGGCAATCATCGTGTCGCCCGTCACACCATTCAACGTGATGTTTTTTGCTGCCAACAATTTCATCATCGACTTCGCATCATAGACAATTTTTTGTATCATTTCATCTTCGAAAAAGTTCTTCATAACCGTTTCTGTCTCCGGTGTGAAAGCAATATATGCACTACTGTCATTGCGAGGGATCCGCTCCTCGGCGGAGATCGTGGCAATCTCATTGTCTATACGCCCTTCTCTGAGATTGCCACGCTTCGCTCGCAATGACACGCTCATGCCGCGCATCGCCTGACCGAAGAGATTTTCTATTTCAACATCCAACACTACTGTCACTGGATTTTTTTGTTTCCGACATTCATTAAAAAATACCTCCACCTCATTCAGTGTTTTCAATACGCGCATTTTTGTTTTTGCTTTTTTTGTTGCCTGTTGATTACCCGCTACTGACTGTTCAGAACTTCCTGGCAATTTTTTGATCAAGCTGAAAAAACTCAAATCCCGAAACAATTGCTTCACTCGTTCGATATCGTATTCTCTCGTCTTGCAATCCTCAAGTTGCAAGGTGATAGGCGCATTGACTTCGATCGTACCCAAGTGCTTAGACAGGAGCGCGCTCTCTCGGCCCGCTTCGAGCTTATCGTGTATCGCCCCGGTGATCTCATTCAGCGCCGCATAGACGCCTTCGAGTGTGTGGTATTTTTGTAATAAATCCGTCGCGCCCTTCTCTCCAATCCCCTTCACCCCAGGAATATTATCACTCGCATCGCCACGCAGACCCTTGTAATCCTTGAGTTGTTCTGGATCCAGACCATACTTCGCCCGCACCGCTTCTGTATCGAAGAGTACCGTATCCTTCACACCTTTCCGAAGCGTAAACACATTCACCTGATCCGTCACTAATTGGAGCGCATCATTATCCCCCGTCACGATAATCACCCGGAGATTCGGATCCACTTCCGTCGCCTGTCGCGCGAGCGTCCCCACGCAGTCATCCGCCTCGAACCCTTCCAGCTCATAAATGGGAATATTAAATGCTTGCACCAACTCCTTCACTCGAGGAAACTGTGCGTAGAGATCGTCTGGTGCCTTGGCGCGAGTCGCTTTATACTCGGCATATTCTTTATGTCGGAAAGTTGGTTTGGGCAGATCAAAACTCGCCGCGATGTATTCGGGGTGAAACCGTTCAATGACGGAGAGTAGAGTTAAAGCAAAACCATACACCGCCTGCACTGTCTCACCCGTCGCGGTCGTCAGTGGCGGCAGAGCATGGTAGGCACGATGCACGAGCGCATTGCCATCCAAAAGTACGAGTATCGGTTGTTCTGGAGTGTTTTTAGTCATAGGAATATTCTTGAAAATCTGTATTCAAAGCCCTTTTAGTATATCACGCTTCAATAAAAAACACCTCTCCCAAGGTGCTCTTCTTTTTTTTTGGAAAAAATTTTAAAACCCATCCTCTCTCCCTACACCACTCCTCCATACTCCGTGTGCAAAACCCCGAAGTCAAGGACATTGACCGTACCATCGTAGTTCACATCGCCGGCGACATTGGTTGTTCCGTAGTTGTTGTGAAGCAATCCGAAGTCAAGAACATTCACACTTCTATCCTGATTGAGATCACTGGCATAGGAGATGATGAAAGAATTAATGGAAAGTGAACTACTGGGATTATTAGAAGCATCCCTGACGACAAGTGAACAGTTACCATGTGTGCCTCGAGTGAGGGTGTTGAGGGTGATGGTGTTGTTGCCACTCGTTGTTGCTGTGGTGGCGGAGGGACAATTCGTATAAGTGATAGTCCCCGCTTCGGTTGAGGAAAAGGTGTAGTTAGGAGTGTTGTCTCGTGAGACACTTGGGACGGCAGTGACTTGGGCTATCGTCGGGGGAGTGGTATCACTGCCATCTGGATTATTCGCACCGGCTCCCGCCATGATCTTCGCTTTAAGCACATCGTTTGCTGTTTCGGGATAAACGGTGTAATTTAACATCGACATTGGAAATGTGCCTACTGTGCGTATTGTTGGGACGGCAACTCCAGGAGCTGATGTAAGTAGATTATTTCTCGCTGTTACGCTTTTAGCCGACCAATAAGCATCATTAGGCCCGGTGGCTGGTACACCATAATCGGGAATGATGGCAGCGTTGGTATTATTTTTATTAGGGTCAATGAATGAATTGTAATAAATGTTATTTTCAGCTAGGAAATTTGCACCATCATTAATTCCACTGCCATATTCTTTCCAAGACGAAACATAGTTGTTCCAGAAATGAACCACAACACCTTCACCGGCGACTTTAGGATTCCTTGCAGATACGCCATCAAACCAGTTATGATGATAACTTGTTCTTATTCCGCTCGGGATCGCTGATTTTTGTTGGCCAATAACTGTCGATTTAACATTTGGAGCTTTAAAGTGGTTCCAGCTTACCGTAGAATAAGTCGGCGTTGTTCCCCCTGTATTGTCGCTGATATAGACACCTTGACCTGTATAACCCACACTATTGTTATAGAATGTATTATGGTCTATCCATACTCTTGATGACCCATAATCCATAAGAATAGCCTGACGGTCTGGAAGGTCATCTGCAAATGTTAAGTTGCGTATGATGACATTTTGTATTGCAGTTTCATTACTCTTATGAATACTTATAGACATACCAGAAATGGTTACCTTCGCACCAACTCCGTCAATAGTCATATTCGGATAATTTACATAAGTGACACCACTTGCCAAAGTCCATGTTATTGTGCAATTGAGACCAGGAGTAAACGTTATATATCGTGTATATGACTGGGCGATGGCCCATCTCAATGAATTTTGACCTGTTCCTGGATCACAACTTGTGACAGTTAGGTGCGTGCCGCCCTCTCCACCTGTGACATTAGCGGTTTGCGCGAATCCCTCCAAGGCATCCGCATTGGCTTGGTGTATATTAGAAACAAACCCTCCCAATAAAGTTACAATAAATATCAGAAAAAATTTGTTTTTTCGCATAGCATTTTGGTTTTTTCTTTGATTCCTTAAAAGCTTCGTCTCGGCGTAAATCCTGATTTCAGTATACATCATCCCCCCCCCTTATTTCTACACCCACCCTCCATACTCCCTATGCAAAACCCCGAAGTCGAGGACATCCACATTGCCATCGTAGTTCACATCTCCCGCGGCATTGGTAGTGCCGTAGTTAGTGTGGAGTAGTCCAAAATCAAGAACATCAACTGATCTATCCTGATTGAGATCACTCGCATACGTGATGATGAAGGAATTGAGAGAGAGTGAGCTACTAGGATTACCTGAGGCATCAGTCACGATGAGGGAGCAGTTGGAGTGTGTGCCTCGGGAAAGCGTATTGAGCATGATGGTATTGTTGCCGCTCGTTGCTACTGTAGTGGGTGAAGGACAATTGGTGTAGCTGATCGTACCCACTTCGGTAGATGAGAAAGTATAATTGGGAGTAGAATCTCTTGAGATGGATGAGACGGGGGTGACTTGAGCTATCGTGGGTGGGGTGGTGTCAGGGGTGGATGATGCACCATTGAGATAGTTCTCGAGGTTGGTGTAGTTGTTGGTGGCGAAGGTGCTTCCGTCTGCTATATTGTTGGGATTGAGACCGTTGGCTATCTCCCAGACATTGGGCATACCGTCTTCATCGTCATCGGTACAAGCGGTACCATTGGCAATGGTTGGAAATCCACCTACAGCTGTTTCCGTAGCGGGTATCACAGTGATACCTGTATCTGTAGTGTACTGATTAATTAACCTTGTATCGACAGAATCTCTGTTTGAAACCCATGTACCGTCGCACGCCAGTTTACGTGAAGCGCCAACGTGTGGAACAACCACTGTGTCAAGGCTCGATGCCGCGTCTGCAGTAATGGGATAGGCTAAAGCGGCAAGAGGAGTAGAGCGTGACCATGTTGTAGAAGCAGCACCAATTTCGGCACCGTTCTCTCCAGCTACATGTGCGACTAAGTTCCATTGTGCGCCTGTGTGGTAACCCGCGTTGCCCAACATATATGCACTTGGATTGCCTGGAAGAGCGTGTGTATCCGTGTGATCGATGACGTCATCCCAACTAAACAATTGAACTTCATGGGTGTTTAAGTTAGTCATTGGCCCTGGCTTGTACTTGTTGTTGATAATATCTACATTAACACCGCCACCTACATGGTTCAGGTAAAAGCTGTTGTTATACCAAATATTGCTAACCAGTCTGGAAGATTTACCCATCAAGAATGGGTTTCTATGGCTGTTATTCATAGTCAGATTATGATGAATATCAACATTAGTCATATTCATAATTAATGTCTCTTCGCCCCCAGTCAGCATACCTGTTGAATGACCAAGCAACCCTTCAGCAATCAGGTTATTGGATAGAGTTATATTCTGGACTCTATCTTTGTAAGAAGTAGCATCCCAAACGCCTATACCTTCATCCTGATTCCAGCTGACCGACACATGATCCACGACAACTTTATGACTGCCCGAGTTCATGTGCAGGGCTGCTCCACATTGTTGATTAGTTCCACACTGTGAAGTGTATCCAGGCCGTATTCTAAGATATTGGAGCACAATATCATGTGTTGAAGTAATTAAAGTACCCGATACGATATGCCCTTTAGAGCTAAGGAGAATGCCACCACCAGGGGCGGTTTGTCCTGCAATAGTTATATAAGGGTTTGAAATTTGCAGGTAGGAGAGCACCTCAATCGTACCACCGACGGTAAACACGCAGATTCTTGGCATCGTAGCCGCGATACAAGCACGAAGACTGCCAGCCCCTGAGTCAAGCAGATTGGTGACCTGTATTACCACTCCGCCGCGACCACCGGCAGATATAGCACCGCCGCCTTGTGCTCCTGGGAAAGCTGGTACAACGGCACTTGCGGAGGAACTACCGAGCATGAAGAAAACAACGAAGGCTATGAGTCCGATGCTGATTCTCTTCTTTTTTTGAAACATACGATTTAACTTAAACAAAAGAAAAAATTTGTTTTTCTGCATACTGTTTTAT
>JBAWZR010000047.1:0-8041 GCA_037142915.1 Candidatus Moraniibacteriota bacterium | reverse complement strand
GGGTGGACGCGGATTTTGATTGAGAAGCCGTTTGGTCGAGATATCGTGACTGCACAACATCTGGATGCTCTCTTGGCAGAGTTATTTCAGGAAGAACAGATTTTTCGAATCGATCACTATTTAGCCAAAGAGACCTTGCAGAATATTCTAGCGTTTCGGTTTGCCAATCGGATCTTCGAACCGGCGTGGGATAGTGGTGAGATCGAGCGGGTGGAATTGCGAGTCTTCGAGACATTGGATGTCGCCGAGCGGGGATCCTTCTATGATGATATCGGAGCGATGCGCGATGTCGGGCAGAATCATTTGTTGCAGATGTTGGCATTGGTGGCGATGGAGCAGCCGGAGAGTTTGAATGACACAGACATTCGTTCAGAGCGGGCCAAGGTATTGCAGAAAGTACAGCTTTTTGGTGACATTGAGACAAGCGTATGGCGCGGACAGTATGAGGGCTATCGGAATGAAAAAGGCGTGGCGAGCAAGTCAACGACCGAGACGGCTTTCCGGGTGCGGGCGACGGTAGACATAGATCGCTGGCGGGGCGTGCCGTTTATCTTGGAGAGTGGTAAAGCGATGAAGGAACGGCGGGCGGAAATTGTGGTGGTCTTCAAGACGCCAGAACACTGTTGGTCGGAACTCCACTGCGCGGTCGGGCAGAACAATCGGATTACGTTTGAAATTCAACCCACCGAGCGGGCGAGTTTGCGGGTGTGGGTCAAGCAACCGGGCATTGCCTCAGAAATCATCGCCAACGATTGGCACTTCGACGCGATACCGAAGGACGCTGACCGGGGATTGGTGGCGGATGCGTACGAAAAAATTCTCTTCGATGCGATTATGGGCGATCAGACGCTCTTCGCGAGCACTGACGAAGTGCAAGCCGCGTGGAATTTCATCACACCCATCCTCGAGCAGTGGCACGCGCTTCCTCTCCATCGGTATACCAAAGGACTGGAGAAAATTTAAAACTTTATGGAAACAACATCATTAGATAAAAAAGGCTTGTTTCAGCTAGTGACGCACTATCAACCGGCGGGGGATCAACCGGTGGCTATCGCCGGTTTGGTGGATGGTCTGGATAAAAACCTGCGACGACAGACGCTTTTGGGCGTGACGGGGTCGGGCAAGACGTTCACGATGGCCAATGTGATTGCCCAGCGGCAACAGCCAACCTTGGTTATCGCGCACAATAAAACCTTGGCGGCGCAGTTGGCGCAGGAGTTTGCCGAATATTTTCCGCACAATGCCGTACACTACTTCGTCTCATACTATGATTACTATCAGCCTGAGGCGTATTTGCCGCACACCGATACCTATATTGAGAAGGATGCGCAGATCAATGCTGAGATAGATCGTCTTCGTCATGCTTCCACGCAGTCATTGTTGACGCGACGAGATGTGATCATCGTGGCGAGCGTGTCGTGCATCTACGGATTGGGGAGTCCGGAGGAATATGCCAAGGAGCATTTGATGCTGGCGGTCGGGGACAAGGTAGAGCGGAATGAATTGTTGCGCCGACTCATTGGAATATTCTTCGAGCGGACGAATGCCGATCTGGCGCCGGGAAAGTTTCGCGCATTGGGCAATCGAGTGGAAGTGATGCCGATCCAGGAGCGAGTGGTGTATGAAATTAGTATCGATGGTGGAGTGGTGAGCGAGATTCGTATCATTGATGCGGTGTCTCTGGCTATCACGGCGACACCAGCTCAGCTGATGCTCTTCCCTGCTAAACATTTCTTGACGGAAAAGGAACAACAAGCGAAAGCGATCCTCGCGATCCGCATGGAGCTCGAGGCACGATTGACGGAACTCTTGGCAAATGGAAAATTATTGGAAGCGGATCGATTGAAGCGCCGGACGAATTACGATCTCGCGATGATGGAGGAGATTGGGTATTGCAGCGGTATCGAAAATTATTCGCGTCATCTCTCGGGTAAGCAAGCGGGCGAGGCGCCAGAGACTTTGCTCTCGTATTTTCCGCATCATGAAGACGGCAGTCCTGATTTTTTGACTTTTATTGATGAGTCGCATGTGACGCTGCCGCAATTGCGCGGGATGCATGCGGGGGATGCTTCGCGCAAACGGATGTTGGTGGAGTATGGATTTCGTCTACCGAGCGCGATGGACAATCGACCTTTGCGATGGGAGGAATTTGATGAACGCGTTGGACAACTTATTTATGTTTCTGCCACGCCGAGTGCTTTTGAGCGGGAGACGAGCGAGCAGATTATGGAGCAGGTGATTCGACCAACCGGGCTGATCGACCCGGAGATGTTGTTACGGCCGGTGAGGACGAATGAACCTTATCCTGGACAGGTGGCGGACTTTATCGAGGAAGCAAAAGCAGCGATCGCGAAAGATGAACGCGTTATGGCGACAACGCTGACAAAAAAGATGGCGGAAGATTTGAGTACTTATTTGAAAGAGCAGGGTGTGCGAGCGGAGTATCTCCACAGTGATATCAAGACGATCGATCGAATCAAAATTCTCACGAGTTTTCGGCGCGGGGAATTTGAGTGCCTCGTGGGCGTGAACCTGTTGAGAGAGGGATTGGACTTGCCCGAGGTTGCGTTAATCGGGATATTTGATGCGGACCGGGAGGGATTCTTGCGTTCAGAAACATCGCTTATTCAGATCATCGGTCGGGCGGCGAGAAATGTGAATGGCCGAGTACTCCTCTATGCTGATAAGTTGACTGATTCACTCCGGCGGGCGATGGAGGAGACGGAGCGCAGGCGGACGATCCAGCTGGCGTATAATGAAAAACATAACATCACCCCACAGACGATCCTGAAAAAAATCCATGATATCACTGAGTCGATGGAGAGCGAGCACGACAAAGCGGTCAATGCCAGTCTGGCGATCGACGCGCAAGTTTTTCACGAGAATCCCAAACGATTGTTGAAATTGAAAACGAAGCAGATGAAGCAGGCCGTGCGTGACTGGGACTTCGAAACCGCCGCGCTCCTGCGTGATGAGATCCGGGCACTCGAGAAGCAACTGGGGAAATAAAAAAAGCCGCGCGTTTTAACGTAAGTTACAGAAGCGACGGTCTTTTGTTTTGTTATCCTTGAATCTTTATAGGAAATCTGCTAGACTTGCAAGAAGTCTCAAAAAGTTCACATATATGGAAGATCAAATCATCGTCAAGGGAGCGAGAACTCATAATCTCAAAAACATCACCGTGGCGATGCCGCGCAACAAGATGGTGGTGTTCACCGGTTTGTCCGGATCGGGCAAGTCTTCTTTGGCGTTTGATACTATCTTCGCGGAGGGTCAGCGGCGGTATGTGGAGTCACTCTCAACCTATGCGCGACAGTTTCTCCACCAATTCCAGAAGCCGGATGTGGATGAAATCGTGGGGTTGTCTCCGGCTATTTCGATCGATCAAAAATCTCGTTCGTCCAATCCGCGTTCGACCGTGGCGACCGTGACGGAAATCTATGACTACTTGCGGGTGCTCTACGCGCGTATCGGCAAACCGCACTGTCTCATCTGCGATCGGGAAATTCGCAAGCTCTCAGTGGAGGAGATGCTAGGATTTATTTACGAAGAGCTGAAGAAAGCACAACAACTCCAATTAACTAAGAAGGAGGTTATTTCTGGTACAAAGAAAAAACTGGCACCCAAAAAACGTGCGAAAAAAACGAACATTCCTACCACTATCAAAATCTATGCGCCGATAGTCCGCGGGCGGAAGGGAGAATACTATCAACTTTTGTATGATGCTTTGGCGAAGGGATTTGTTTCGGCGCGAATAGACGGAGCGCCACATTCGTTGCGTGATCAGATTTTGCTGGCTAAAAATAAAAAGCACTCCATTGATTTATTGGTGGACGAATTGTCCGTGGCGGATTTTTTTGGTGTATTTCCCAATGATGCCAGGGAGCGATTGACCGAGGCGGTAGAGCGGGCGCTGGCAGAGACGGAAGGGTTGGTAGCAATCGTTATCGGTGATACCGAACGGGTGTTGTCATCCAAATTTTCCTGTCCATATGACGGGTTTTCATACCCGGAGGTGGAGCCACGCTTGTTCAGTTTTAACTCCCCCTATGGTGCTTGCGAAGCGTGCAATGGTCTCGGGACGAAATATCTCTTCAGTGATGAAGTTTGTCCGGTGTGTCATGGTTCACGTTTGCGCGAGGAGGCTCTGCATATTTATGTGGGCGGGAAAAATATTGTTGATTATACAAGTGTGACGGTGGCCGAAGCATCGACCTTTCTTGATACGGTTGAGCTGACCGAGCGTGAAAAAACGATCGTGGCGGTCGTGTTGCGCGAGGTTGGTAGTCGATTGCAGTTTCTTTTGAATGTCGGTTTGGAATATCTGTCGCTTGATCGACGTGCGAATACGTTGTCGGGTGGTGAGGCACAACGCATCCGGTTGGCATCACAACTCGGCTCGCAACTGGTGGGGGCGTTGTATGTGTTAGACGAGCCGACAGTCGGCTTGCACCAGCGGGATAATGAACGCCTCATCGAAACGCTCAAGCATCTGCGTGATCTCGGTAATACGATTATCGTGGTCGAGCATGATGAGGACACGATCTTCGCCTCGGACTATCTTGTGGATATTGGTCCGGGAGCGGGTGTGCATGGTGGACATATCGTGGTGGCGGATTATCTCGAGCCACTCCTGATGGCTAAGAAAAATATTTCGAAGTCGTTGACTTTGGCGTATCTGCGTGGCGAGGAGCGCGTCGAAGTTCCCTCCAAGCGGCGCGATAAAGACAAGGGCACGTTACGGATTCGTGGGGCGAAAGTATTTAACATCAATAACTTGGATGTGGATATTCCATTGGGTCGAATGATCGCTATCACCGGTGTATCGGGTTCGGGTAAATCGTCGTTCCTCTATGAGATCGTGCACAAAAACTTACAAGGGCGTTTCGATCGACGGTACCGTAATCCCAAAGTATTCAATTGTAAAACATTTACCGGCACGGAATATCTGTCGCGCGTGGTACTCATCGATCAGAGTGCTATCGGTCGCACACCACGATCCAATCCAGCCACTTACACCGGGATGTGGACGCATATCCGGGAATTGTTCGCGGCGACTTCCGAGGCACGCGTGCGCGGGTGGAAGCCGGGTCGATTCTCGTTCAATGTTTCCTCAGAGCGGGGCGGTGGACGGTGTGAATCCTGCCAGGGCAATGGCGAGGTGGCAGTAGAGATGCACTTCCTCCCAACGGTGTATGTGCCGTGCGATGTGTGTGAGGGGCGACGGTTCACCAAGGAGACGCTCGAGATACTCTACAAGCACAAGAATATTTATCAGATACTACAGATGACCGCTGAGGAAGCGTATGCGTTCTTCGCCGATATGCCGGCCATCGCCGATCGACTGAAGACCCTCAACGAAGTGGGTCTCGGTTATCTTACTTTGGGTCAGAGTGCGACGACGTTGTCGGGCGGTGAAGCACAGCGGATCAAGATTTCGTCAGAGTTATATCGTCCGCACCTCGCTCGTACCATGTATCTTCTCGACGAGCCGACGATCGGTCTGCATTATGAGGATGTGAAAAAGTTATTGGAAATTCTCGAACAATTGGTGCGTAAGGGGAATACCGTGCTCCTCATCGAGCACAATATGGATATGATCAAAAGCGCGGACTGGCTCATCGATATTGGACCCGAGGGCGGTGCTGGTGGCGGTCGTATCGTCGCGCAGGGCACACCGGAAACGGTGGCGAACAATAAGCACTCCTACACGGGGCAATACTTGAAAAAGGTTTTGGGGAAATAAAAAAAGCCACACTGATTTTCTAGTGTGGCTTAATGGGATGTGAGAGAGGCAGACCCTTCTTTTTTTTGACTGTCTTGTATTTTTTGACAGCGGTCTATCCACGCGTCGAGGGATTCTTTTGGAAAGGGCGGTATAGCATTAAAAGTTTTTTGAAGAATGAGAAACTTTTCGTTACTTTTTTCTAATGGATGTTCATTTGTCTCATCAGTAAGAAATGATAGCTGATCTTGTTCAAATTGTATTTTCAAGATTTCTTCTATTTCTAAGATTTTCTTCCCTCGCGCCAGTATTCTTTGTTCTGCAGCGATTTTTTCTGAATCTATTTCTTCTTGATCGAATCTTTCCAGTGAGGTATCGACCAGAGCTAGAGCGCTCACGGCTCCTCCTGAGACTGAGACAATTCGATGTGGGTTTTGAAATTTTTGTGTCTTCTTTCGGGAGCTCTCACGACTGTTTCATACAGACGTAAAAGACTTTTTCGAAGTAAACTGTCATTTACTTTTTCTATTTCTTCCCGAAAAGCTCGTTCGGCGTTAGTATTAAGAGACATGAGACCTCCTTTGAGGCAATAGTATTGGTTAAAAAAGTTTGTTAAGATACTTGATTTCAATTGTAGCATATAACCTATCGTATGTCAACCACAATTGACGCACTTATAAAAAAAGGCTTTGCTCAGCTACCAGATAGCCCGGGAGTGTACTTTTTTGTGGATGAAAAACCCTCCCACCTCACCCCTCCGCCAGCTGGCGGACTCTCCTCAGGCAGGAGAGGGGGAAATACCATTCTCTATATTGGCAAGGCGACCTCGTTGCGCGATCGGGTGAGGAGTTATTTCTCGAGGGATATCGCTCGGACTCGTGGGCCGAAGATCGTGGCGATGTTGGAGCGAGCGCAGGTGGTGCGAGTGCGGTCGACGGATTCGGTGTTGGAAGCTCTGCTTTTGGAATCGTACCTCATCAAAAAATATCAGCCAATTTATAATACAGATGAGAAGGATGATAAAAGTTTTTTGTATGTGATGGTGACGCGCGAGAAATTCCCGCGAGTGTTGGTGATGAGAGGGCGGGATTTGAATAGTAGTGTGTCATCCCGGCCCCCGAGCCGGGATCCAGGTTCGATTGCATTGAATACAAATTCCGCCTGGATCCCGGGTCAAGCCCGGGATGACAGCAAGATGGTTTTTCATGAAAATGAACTATCAAAAAAATATAAATATATCTTCGGGCCATTTCCCTCCGGTGGGGCATTGCGGGAGGCGATGAAAATCGTGCGGCGGATTTTCCCATTTCGAGATAAATGCACCCCGTTTGAAAAGACTGTCATTGCGACCCCGCTCATCACGAAGAGCGGGGGTGGCAATCTCGTTCCACAAGAACCAAAGCCCTGCTTCAATCATCAAATTGGCCTGTGTCCCGGCGTGTGCGTTGAGGCTGTCACCTCACAGGAATACGCGAAGACGATCCGAAATATCAAATTGTTTTTTGAAGGGAAAAAAATGACCCTCGTGCGGCAGCTGAACAAGGAAATGAAAATGGCTATCAGTGAGCAGGCCTTCGAGCGGGCGAACGAATTGAAGAAAACACTCTTTGCTCTCGGGCATATCCGGGATGTGAGTTTATTGAAGAAAGAGATTGTGAATTGGGAATTTAGTAGAGACGCACAATCTTGCGTCTCTACAATCACGCCTGAGCTATTTCGTATCGAAGCCTATGATGCGGCGCACCTGGCGGGACAGGAAGTGGTTGGTGTGATGACCGTGGTGGAGAACGGTACGGTTAATAAGGCCGAGTATCGCAAGTTTCATATTCGCGGTGGGACGGGGAATGACCTGGCGAGTTTGGAGCAACTTCTGCGACGACGATTACGGCATAGCGAGTGGCAATTACCTGATCTCATTGTAGTAGATGGGTTTGATTTGCAGATTGGCGTGGCGCAAAAAGTTTTAAGCGAACTTGGTTTGCATATTCCTGTGGTAGGCGTGGTGAAGGATAGTCATCACCAGCCAAAAGACATCTTGGGTGATCAAAAAATGGCGGAAAAATATCACGATGACATCCTCCTGGCCAATAGCGAAGCGCACCGCTTTGCCATCGGATTTCATCGACAAACCCGTGGAAAAAAATTTCTCACCAACTCTTGATGGCATCATCTTTACGAGAATACAAATCATGGTATAATGAAAATATATTTCAGGTGATGTTTTTGTGTCTCCAAAAATGAAAAATCATATTTCAAACCTCTCCCTCACCCAACACCGCATCCTCCAGTGGATGGGTATTCTCCTCGTCGTTATCG
>JBAWZR010000046.1:0-8557 GCA_037142915.1 Candidatus Moraniibacteriota bacterium | reverse complement strand
TACATTGAAGGAGTAATGAATGAAAAAACTATGCAGAAAATTCTCGAGGAACAACTCCAGCAAGCACTAAAAAGTCTCCAATCCGATGGTGGGTGGCCGGTTTTTGAGGGCGTGAAAATAGAGGTGACGACACCGAAGTCGAGCGAGTTTGGCGATTATACGACCAATATCGCCATGGCCCTGGTCAAGCAGGTCGGCAAAAGCCCGATGGAAATCGCAGAGATGATCAAAGAAACAATTCTCAAATCCGGTGATGACAAAAATAATACAGATATCGAGAAAATAGAAGTTGTCAGACCCGGGTATATCAATTTTTACCTCTCGCAAAACTTCTTGCAGTCGAGGGTGAAAGAGATTTTGTCGCAGGGTGAGCAATATGGTCAAGGCGAAGAGAAGAAAGAAAAAGTGATGGTGGAATATTCGCAACCGAACACGCATAAAGAATTCCACATTGGGCATCTACGCAATGTATTTATTGGGAGCTCGATCGTGAATGTATTGCGAAAATCCGGTTACCAAACGCTCTCGGCGAATTACTTTGGCGATACCGGAACGCATATCGCCAAATGCCTTTGGGGGTTGCAAAAATTTCACAGTCAAGATAATTTGGATGCTATCGAAAATAAAGCGGAATTTCTCGGAAAAGTCTATACCGAAGCATCCCAAGCAATTGCGGAACAGCCCGAGTATGAAGAGGATTTCAAGGCCGTACAGAGGCGGTTTGATGAGGGTGATCCGGAATTGGTCGCTCTGTGGGAAAAAACAAAACAATGGTCACTGGATGAATTCAACCGTATTTATACGATGTTCGGAGTTTCATTTGATGTACTTTTCTATGAGAGTGTCGAAGAGCGGGATGGGCGATCGTTATTGCCGGAACTGTTGGAAAAAGGCATCGTTGAAAAAAGTGATGGTGCGATTATTGCGAATTTAGAAGCGTACAATTTAGGTGTCTTGGTATTGATGCGGCGTGATGGCGGGATTTTGTATGGATTGAAGGACATTCCCTTGGCCAAAAAAAAATTTGAGGAATTCGGTATCGATCGAAGCATTTATGTAATAGATATCCGCCAAATGCTCTATTTGAAACAATTGTTCAAAATTTTGGAGCTGTACGGGTTTACGCGGAATATGCAACATATCGAATATGATTTCGTTTCATTGAAGGGTGGTGAAAGTATGTCGTCACGCAAAGGGAATATCATTCAGGCGCGAGTGCTCATCGAGGAAGTAACTCAAAAAGTATCAAAACAATTTCCGGAGGCACCAAATGTGTCGATGATTGCTCTAGGAGCTATCCGGTTCGCGATGCTGAAGTATTCTTCCACCAGCAAGATCGAATTCGATATGGATGAATCGGTTCGTTTGGATGGTTCGACTGGACCGTATGCACAGTATGCCTATGCGCGGATTGCGAGTATTCTTGCGAAGGCGCAAGAACAAGGAATACCTGTTGATGATTTGCAAAAAGTAGGTTTGAAAATTTCCGAATCCAAAGAACTTGACCTCATCCGCGAGTTGATGCAATTTCCAAAATTGGTGGCAGAAATCGCCGAGGATTATCAGGTGCACAAGCTCCCGCACTATGCTCTTCGGGTGGCGGATCGATTTCATTCGTTTTATGCCGAGTGTCGGGTGATCGATGTAGAGCAACCGGAGCTCACGCAATCGCGACTCGCCCTCGTCCGAGCAACCCAAATCGTCCTCGCCGAAACACTCCGCCTTATCGGGGTGTCGGCTCCGGATCGGATGTAATCTCGAGCGCATTTTCCCGACAAATTTTCGCATACTGATACGCGCTCTCTCGGGGGGTGCGTTTTTGGGTTTGGTAATCAATAGTAATGAGGCCGAAGCGTGGCCAGAAACCTTTGTCCCATTCGAAGTTATCGAGGAGCGACCAGTAGAGATAGCCGCGCACATCAGTACCATCAGAGATGGCTTGGTGGACGGCGGTGAGGGCGAGCGGGATGAATTGTTGTCTCAATTCATCAGAGGCATCGGCGAGGCCGTTCTCGGTTATATAGATCGGTTTGTTGTAGGGTTTCAATTCGACGAGGGCTTGATAGAGGGACTCGGGAGAGAATTCCCAACCAAGATCAGTCTGTTGCTCATTAGGGTTTTTGTAAAAACCATTGTCGATAATATTTCTACCATAGAAGTTGAGTCCGATGAAATCCTGATATCGCGCGATACAATTGAGGAACCAGCGATTCCAGAAGGAGTGGGCGATTCGTTGTAAAAATTTATTGTAGAGTGTCGGACGGGCGATTTGGAAAGCGACTTGATGCGTGGCGATGCCGACCTTGGCGTGTGGCGAGATTTTTTTGATGGTAGCGTAAGCTTGCCGGTGCGCTTCGATGAGTATACGGAGAGCGGAGACGCAGGCGAAGAAACTTTTTTCCTGTGGCGGCCAAAACCCCTTCCAATAGGCATGAGTAGCGACGACGCCAGGTTCATTGATGGTGATCCAAAAGACAACTTCATCACCGAGTGCCTCGACGATTTTCTGGGTGTAGCGTTGGAAATAAAATGGGAATTGTTTGCTTTTGAAGCCACCCTTGGCCTCGAGCCAGATAGGGTGCGTCCAATGCCAGAGCGTGACGAATGGTGTAATGTTACGGGCTTTGAGGGCGAGTAAGACGCGTCGATAGTGTTCGATGGCCTGTTCGTTGAAGACGCCTTCCTCGGGCTCGATGCGCGACCACTCGATGGAGAATCGGTGAGCATTGTGACCGAGGGATTGGGCGAGATCAAAGTCCTCTTCGTATCGATGGTAATGATCACAGGCGATGCCGGAGATATAGTTAGTAGGACTTGTTGTTTCGCTCTGAAAGTTTTTCCAATGAGGATTGTGTTTGAAAGCAGCTTCGGATTCATGGGCGAGTCGTTCGGCGTTTTGGAGTTCCCATTCTGACCAGTTATTGTGGTTGCCGCCCTCGACCTGATGTGAGGAGGTGGCTGCACCCCAGAGGAATCCATCGGGGAATTTTAATGTTTGTTTCATAGCGTTTTTTGTGGCAAGTGATTTTAAAATTGATTGTTTTGTATTTCTTTTATTCCAAATGAATCTGCTCGTCGAAGCGGGTGAGGGCTTGGGCGAGGAGCGGGTGCTCGGCGAGGGATGGGTCGGCGGCGAGGAGGGTGGTGGCTTCATCGCGAGCCAGTGAGACGAGGCGGATATTGCCGAGGCTGGCCATCGCCATATCGGAGAGACCGGATTGGCGCGTGCCGAAGAGCGAACCTGGGCCACGGAGCTTGAGGTCGGCTTCGGCCAGTTCGAAACCGTTATTGGTTTTTTCGAGAGCGGAGAGGCGGGTGTTTTCTACTTGTCCCGCGTTCCGACTTGTCGGGATTTGCGGGGTGGTATTCTTTGTGCCAGGGAGGAGGAAACAATAGGAAGCGTGAACGCCACGCCCGACACGACCGCG
The DNA here is from genome assembly GCA_037142915.1 of Candidatus Moraniibacteriota bacterium. Lineage (GTDB taxonomy): Bacteria > Patescibacteriota > Minisyncoccia > Moranbacterales > UBA1568 > JBAWZR01. Next base: position 5,129 of record JBAWZR010000046.1, on the reverse strand, counting down.
GAACTGGTGAAGTTGTGCGAGACCAAAACGATCGGCTTCCTCGATGAGGATGACAGACGCATTGGGAATGTCGATGCCCACTTCGATGACCGATGTTGCCACGAGGATATCGTATTTTTTATTCTTGAAGTCGGCCATAATCTGCTCCTTGTCTTTGGATTTTACTTTGCCGTGCAGGAGTCCGAGTTTGAGATCGGGAAAAATATCTTTGGAGAGGCGGGCGTGTTCGGCGACGGCGGCTTTGATGTCGACGAGTTTCTCTGAGACTTCGACGAGCGGGAGGATGACGAAGGCTTGACGGCCTTTTTTGATTTCTTTGCGGATAAAATCGTAAACAATTGCTCGGTCGGCGTTATTGTGGGCAATCTTGGTGACGATGGGGATGCGTTTGGCAGGCATCTCATTCAAGAGTGAGACATCGAGGTTGCCGAAGAACGCGAGCGCGAGCGTACGCGGGATGGGGGTCGCGGTCATCGTGAGGAAGTGCGGCACGACACTTGGCAGGCCATCGTTGATATTGGCAGCGGATTGCTGGAGGAAGGCGCGCTGGTTGACGCCGAAGCGATGTTGTTCGTCGATGATGATGAGGGCGAGGTTATGAAAACGAATGTCCTTCTGCAGGAGGGCGTGGGTGGCGATGATGATGCGCGGGATGCCCTGTCGGATAGCGGCGACGAGGGTTTCGCGTTTGACGGTTTCGGTGCCGAGGATTTTGTAGCTCGCGGTGAGGAGGCACACATCGAAGGGCTGACCAGTGAAGAGTGTGCGCAGACTCTCGAAGTGTTGGCGTGCGAGGACTTCGGTCGGGGCGAGGATGACAGCCTGAAAGCCAGCACTGGCTACCTGGAGCATCGATGTGGCGGCGACGATGGTTTTGCCACTGCCAACATCACCGTTCAAGAGTCGGTTCATCGGTTTTGGTTGAGCGAGGTCGATGGCAATAGTATTGATGGCGTGTTGTTGCGCATTCGTGAGTGTGAAGGGGAGTGTTCCAAGAAATGTTTTTTGCGTCTGTGCATCGAGCGGAATCGGGCACGACTTCTCGCTGTCCCACTGATTTTTTACCTGGAGCGCGCGGAGTTGCATGAGGAATATCTCGTCCCAAGCGAAGCGTTTGCGAGCCACGAGGTAATCATTCTCACTCTCCGGTCGATGGATCATTTGGAAGGCGTGAGCGAGCGTGGGGAGGTGGAGTTTCTCGAGGAGTTCGGCGGGCATCGGGTCGGGGATGCGGGGATTTTTTTTGAAAACGATTTCGATCTGCCAGCGGAAGAACTTGGATGTGATGCCGAGGGTCTCGGGGTAGACAGGTACGAGCCGGGCGGTGTGCGTGTGTTGGCGCGAGGCGACTTCCCAGGCGGGACTCTTGAGGAGGAGGCCGTTTTTGTCGCTCTCGACTTTGCCACTGAGGCGGATGCGCATACCGACCTTAAACGATTGTGCGAGGAATGGTTGATTGAACCAGATAGCACGGATTTCATCACCGGCATCATCTCTGAGTATGAGGTTGGTGATGGGGAGTTTTTTTTGGAACGACCGTGCGGTGTTGGTGCTGCTGACTACGCCCTCGAAGCTCGCCAATTCATCCACGCTCACCTCGGCGATCGGTTTGAGGAGGGAATAATCATCGTAACGAGTGGGGAAATGGCGCAACAAATCCTCCACCGTCTCGATATCTAGGTGTTTCAATCGGGCGAGGGTGGGTTTTTTGATGGAGGTGAGGCTGTCGAGCGGCGCTTGGAGGGTGATCATAGGTTTTCTGTCAGTATACGGGCAGTATAGCAAAAAAAACACCCGCGAGCCATTATGGTCGCGAGTTTTTATTTCTATTGCAATAAACTATAATAAGCTTAAGAAAATTTTATCACACAGATGGGAAGCAGATCGCTTTCTTTACCTATGAATTGAAAAATGACTGTTCGCTTGTAGATTTCTTTTTTATAGAGGCTCGGGTAGAAGAATCGTCCAGAGAGGATTTTTGGAAGTTTACCACCTGACTTTTGGATAGCCATCTTTTCTTTGAGTGTTTCAAATGAAGGACAGCAATAACTCCATTGACCTTCCGGTATTTTCAAGGTTATATTTTTGCTTCGTGTTGGGAAGCAGATAAAGAGTGACCCATCCCCGTGGGCAAGGACATACGCATACACAGGGAGAAGTTCTATTATAGAGCTCTCTTTGATTTTAAGTAACTCAAGAAACTCACCTATGTTCTGTGGCCCGATTTCCAGAATTCTGGAAATCAGATTTTTTTCTCGTTCATTCATGATACTTACTCCATCATCGAGGGGCGGATGCCTTATGTTACTCGTGATTTTCTTACTGTGAGCATAGTATAGATTTTTACTTTTGTCCAGACTCTGAATGCTGGCGTGGTACAATAGAATATATGCAAGAAATAATTTTATCCGTGCGTTTCGCTTGGAAGAGTATTACCGCCAATGGTTTGCGGACGCTTTTGACTTTGTCAGGAATCATCATTGGGACGGTGGCGGTTTTCTCGGTGTTGTCTCTGGGCGATGGGTTGAAGCGATTTGTAAATGGACAGATCGAAAGCTTCGGCAGTGACATCATCCAGACCGAAGTCAAAGTGCCGTCGACGGACAAGAACTCGACCGCTAACGCGACCGGCCTGGCGCAGGGGATTCAGATCACGACACTGACGCAGGATGATGGCAAGGCCGTGGCCAAATTGCCGAATGTCGTGGCGTGGTATGGCGGTTCCATCGGGCAGGAGTTGGCGACGCACGAGGACACGACCAAGCGAGTGATGCTCTTCGGGGCGGGCTGGCAGGCGCCAGTGGTGGATCAAGGGACAAAAATAACGGAGGGAAATTTTTATACGGAAGAAGAAGATATGTCGGCGGCCAATGTGGCGGTACTCGGCTCGGGTGTGCGCAAGACTTTTTTTCCCGATCAGCCGGCGGTCGGGCAGACGATCAAGATCAAGGATCAGAGTTATCGGGTGATCGGCGTGTTGGCGGAGCGGGGTTCGACGGGCTTCGTGAGCTTCGATGATTTTATCTATATTCCCGTGACGACCCTGCAGAAGAAAGTACTCGGTGTCGACTATGTGGCCATGCTGATGAGCAAAGTGGCGGATATGAGTAAGGCTGAATCGACCGCTGAGGATATCCGCATGCTCCTACGCGACCGGCATGATATCACTGATCCGAAAAACGATGACTTCGCGGTGACGACGATCGCGGAGGCCAAGAAGACGGTGGAGACGGTATTCAATGCGGTGCAGATATTATTGACGGCGTTGGCATCGATATCGTTGTGCGTGAGTGGCGTGGGAATACTCAATGTGATGTTCGTGGCGGTGGCGGAACGCACGACAGAGATTGGTCTGCGTAAAGCAGTCGGCGCGCGGGACAAAGATATCCTCCGCCAGTTTTTGCTCGAGGCCGCTGGCGTGGCGTTGTTGGGTGGATTGATCGGATTGATCCTTGCAATCGTTTTGGTGTGGGGCGCTTTCACGGTAGTCCAATCGATGGGAATCAAAGTCGGTTTCGCGCTCGCTTGGGGAAATGTCGTTTTCTCACTCGGGTTCGCGCTCGTGGCCGGGCTCGTGTTCGGCGTGTACCCGGCGTGGAAAGCATCCAAAATTTCACCCCTTCAAGCGATCAGATCAGAGTAGAATTGGGAAAATTTTATGGAGATGTATCGATATCCACTTGACAACCCCACCCTCTCCTGATACTATCCAAACCAAGTTCGTTAACAAGGAAAATGGAATCGAAACACCAGGAAGGCAGCCAAGGAAGAAGCTTGTAGCTAAAAAATGAGCATTTGCTCTTTTTTCTTTTCACAATTTACTCTACAATAGGGGTATATGAATATGAACATCTTTAAGAAACATCCTTCCATTCGTTGGGTTCTCGTCCTACTGCTTCTGGCGGTGACCGGAGCTGCTTTGGCTGCCCCCAAGCGACTCGTTTGGAATCCGAATCAACTCAATCCATCAAGCATTGCTCCAGGAGAAATCAAAACCTTCACCGTGACCCTGCGCAATACCGGGCCAGGTACATTTGAGACGGAACATGTAGCCGTGCAAGTGACTGGTGCGATAGTGGGTATCCTCCGTGCGGAAAAAGTAAAACTCCCCAAAAAAATGAAACAAGGAGAGCAAGTCCAAGTCTCATTCAAAGCAACCATTCCAGCCTCATTTCCCATGAGCGTGGTAAATGGTGATATTGTCTTAATTAAACAAGACGATAATGAAGATGAGGGTAAAGACAAAAAGGGAGATACAGAAAGAAAGAGTGCAAAAAAAATCTTTCTTTCTAATATACTTTCCGTTTCACTCACTATTTCATCTATTCCATTGCCCCCCGATCCGGGCGAAGCGGGCAAGATTGATCTGCTCGGAGTTGATCTCGATAACAATGGCGTCCGTGATGATATCGACCGTTATATTGTGTTTAACTATCCCGATTCAGCAAAAAAACGTGAGGCTTTGAAGCAAGAATCGCGAGCGTTGAACTTGTTTCTCCGTGATGCGGGGGATAAGACGAAGACGCGGGCGAATGCTAAAAATGATACATCGCTTGGATGTCTCGAGTATGTTTTTGGTGCAGATCTCCGAGCGGCTTACGCGACAGATGACAATCTGATTGTCCAATTTCTTAATACCCCCAAAAGAAGTCGGGTGTATTCAGATGCGAATGGTCTTATGGGAGGAAATACGCCGGTACCGGTACCTTCCGATCAATTGTTGGCTCATCGAAAAGCTAGTTGTATTTTCGATGCCGACTCTCTTCCTAATTGAACCAATACACTGAAGAAGTGGAGGTGGAAAATGAATATTCGAATAGTGGCATTATTTCTTGTGGCCCTGGTTTTTCCAGGTGTAGTTTTTGCTGGATGTCCTACTCAGCGGACAACAGTAGTTTATGTGAATGGGATAGATACCACAGAGCGAGAAGCTGGGAAATCAATGAGTTTATTGAGAGATGAAATGTTGAAGGCATCAGGTGTTTCAGTAGGTTGTGTCGACTTCACTTACGCCTACAATACCAATGAACCAATCTTCCTCGATCTTCTTGAGGCGGGAGTTCAAAAAACACGAGAGCTTACATTGGATATGACGGACTTTTGGAAGCAATACTTTCGTGTTGCGCCCT
>JBAWZR010000045.1:0-8637 GCA_037142915.1 Candidatus Moraniibacteriota bacterium | reverse complement strand
AATAAATTTCCTGCTCCTTGACTTCACCGGTTTTCTTGATCGTCAGGATCGCCTTGGCTCGGAGCGGCGCCTCATAGGAAATATTCTTCTCTTTGGCGGTAAACTCGTCGTGCTTCGGCTCGTCCAAATAGTAATCACCGAAACTCAACTCCAAATCACGACTGGCGAATTCACCCGATACCGGATTGATCTCCGCGAACAACTCCTGCAGACCTTTCTCCCAAAACCAACTGTATGACTCCGTCTGCACCTCGATCAGGTTCGGCAGAGAGACCATAATACGCTTCTTGAAGAACTTTCGCGTCGAGAGCGAAGAACCGGAACCGAACGACCGCCGCACCTTCAGTGTCTTTTTTTCTGCAGACATAAAAAATCGCCCATCTCGCCCCGTCCGCCGCGGCGGACTTGGTTTGTCTGGGTTTATCGGGTTATATTCAGTTGGAGCCAATAAGTGCCATCATTTCCCTAACGAGGATTGAGGGATTTATACCAACAAATGGCTTTCTCTGGAGCAAACACCATTCCTCGTGCTTGCATTGATTCGCTCCGGAGAGAACTATGCAACTATAGTATCAGACACGCCGCAAACTGTCAAACACTATTCCAGGGTAATCGCTACGATCTCAGAGCGGGTACCGGTGCGGACGGGCGGACCCCAACTACCAAGACCGCTGGTCGTGAAAATATTGAAATCACCCTCGGTGTGCAGGCCATAATCGTAGCCCTGATACATATAGTAGGTGATATATCGCAATGGCCACATCTGTGCCCGATGAGTGTGCCCCGCCAGGAACAGATTCACGCCCAACTGTTTAGCATCATCCACATGCACCGGTGAGTGAAACAAAAGTACATTCGGTTTATTGGAAAATTGTGGTGCCAGAGATCGGAGTGTGCTCTCCATAGTGGTCGCACCTATCTCCTTGGGATAGTCAATGCCAATCAATTGCAAGCCGTCCACATCCACCACTTCATCGTACAATATCTTGAGTGGTGTATGTCGCAGAGCGCTCAATACTCGCTCTACCCCGAGGTAGGTCTCGTGATTTCCAGTTACGAAAAAAGTCCCCTCGTCCGACTGCAAATCCTTCAATGGCATAATCGAGTCCTCCAATACGCCGTCCATCCCATCAAACAAGTCTCCGGTGATCACGACCATCTTCGGATGCAGATCATTCACCTGCGTCACTACGCCCGCGAGCCACTCAGCACGATAAATATGCCCGATATGAACATCGGACAGTTGTACGATAGTCCTACCCTTCCACGACTCAGGAAGATTGGCAATATGTACCGTCACCCGCGTCACGGCCGGTGTCATCGCCGCCCACACACCATACGCCGTGATGCACACAGCCAGCACCGCTGCTACTACCATCACTGGCCGGAGCGGAACGATCCCTCCCATCCACACACCGACACCAATCACGATCCACGCCGCCGTAAAAAGCAATACGAGATTGGCCATAAGTCCCAACCATATTCCCGAGAAAAAATACCAGCTTCTCGTAAAAGTATTCTCCCAATAATGCGCCGCGACCGACGCGAAGATAAAACTCAACCCCAACACGATCAGAGCAATAACCAAGGCTGCTCGCTGCCATGGACTGTCAGCATTCAAAAACGGCAATATCGAAACCAACACTACCCAGTGAGTGACGAAGAGGATCCCGAGAATCCCAGCTAACACCAAAACTCCAATAAGTATATTCATAGATAATAAAAAAATATGGCCTCATTCGTACCTCTCTCGAAAGTTGGTTCAAAACGCTCCCGGGCAACTTTGGTTCGTACTCGGACCACGGGCGCACGGGGGGTGGATTTGAAGCGACTTTCGAGGACTCTCTATATTTTTGCAGTTAGACTCCTCGAAGTCGCCTCCACGATCCGGTAACTCGTGAAGCTCGGCGCCACGGTTGATTGCATTTCCACTGATTCCAAATCAGCTACTTCCAATCCGTTCCGCCGTAAGAGTTCATCCACCGCCGGCAGAAGGGTTTGCGACAGAGCGCGTAGATCATCCAATTCTGTCGCCTGTTTTTCCGCATCGTTTTCCTCTAGGATAATCCGAAGTTTCTCTGGTTGAAGTTGAAAGAAAAGCCGCATACATATCACTCCTCATAAAGTCAAAAGTCCTGTCGCTTTCAGTGTATCACCTCCACTGGTTTTGTCACTTCGGCAGGTTTTGTGTATACTGGACATATTACTTTTTCGAGTGATTTTTCTTTTTTTGTATGTACCGGCTAGTATTCCCTCTCCTCACTTATTTTTCACTTTCTCTTTTTTTGTTCTTCACTTTCATCCCCACCACCTGGGGCGCTATTTTGATTACCAAAATTCAAGTCGAAGGCGGAACGAATGAGGCTGACAACGAATACATCGAGGTCACCAATACCGAAAATGACACCGTACCGACAAACGGTCTGGCGCTCGTCAAATATCACAAGACACCAACTCTATGTGATAAAGGAGGTATGATTTCTCCCGACACAACAACCCACTTCCCCGCAGAGTTCAAACCTAAAGAGACAATCTTTCTCAAATACGAAAAGGCCTCCGCAACCAGTACTTTCTTCACGCTCCTTTATAAAAACAAACTAACGGGAAACGATACGCTCATCCTCTCTGACAAGACGATACCCGTTATTGACAAGGTAAGTTATGGCAATTCATGCAACAGCTCTTCGAGTCCCGCAATCCAACCCGGCAAAAACCAACAGCTCGTCCGTAAACAAAACGCCGACGGTAAATGGCAGGACACTGGTAATAACGCTGACGACTTTGAAATTTTTCCGCCAATTATTATCACTCCACCCACAGTGCCACCAACGACTGATCCGACAACGCCTCTGCCGACAAACAATGCCACGACCGTGCGATTCAACGAGATACTCCCCAATCCCACCGGCGACGAAGCCACGGGAGAATATATCGAGCTTTTTAATTTCGGTGCGGGGGCAATCAATCTCAAGAATTGGACACTCCGCGATGCCTCCAAAACCGGTCATTATACTTTTCCTAACGACACGCTCATCGAACCAAACGAATTCTTCATACTGTATCGCTCTACATTTACCTTCGCGCTGAATAACAGTAATGAAACCGTTTCGCTCATCGACCCGAACAGCACACTCGTCGACACCGTTCACTACGGCACAAGCACCGAAAATGTTTCGTATAATTTTTCTCCCAGTGGCTGGCGGTGGAGTCAGTTCACTACGCCAGGCGCGCCCAACCGACTCAACACGCTCCCCACTGCCAAAACCTCCATCCCCACGGAAGGCTATGTCAACACGGCCATCAAATTTTCCGCCCGAGGTTCCGATACCGACCACGACACACTCAAATATGTATGGGATTTTGGCGACGGTCACAAGAGTTACAAAGCAGTCACGACTCACACCTACGCAAAAACCAAAAAATATACCGTCACGCTCACCATCAAGGATAAGAGTGAAACGACTGTCAAAACCAAACGCATCACCATCGGCAAATACCCGAAATCTAAGATCCGCATCGTGAGCCTCACGCCCAACCCGAAAGGCAGTGACACCGACCACGAAACCATCGTCCTCCAAAATCTCTCCAAGAAAACCGTCCGTCTGAAAAATTGGAAGATCGCCACCAAATCAACCGGGACGAAGTCATTCGTCAATCACACTATCCTGAGCACTATCATTCTCAAACCGAAAAAAACCGTCACGCTCACCAGTGCCGACAGTCGATTCACGCTCAATAATGGTTCAAGTCAGATCGCCCTCCGCCTCCCCGATGGGAGAACACTCCAAACCGTCCGCTACACCGCGCCGACCAAAACCGCCAAAGATGATGATCGGTATGTTCGCCTCGCCAGTCGACAGTGGGCGTGGATTCCGGGTGGTGTTTCAGGCGCTTCATCTTCGCCCTTAAAAAGTTCAACAATTTCATCCAACCTCGCTGAGAAAAATACAAACACTGAACCGCTCGCGACTGCAACAACAAACATAAACGTTTCAACTGACCTAGACTTGAAAGATGTAAACATTTCAACACAAAAAAGTTTAAATTCTGAAATAGTTATTCCTCTGGGCAGCATGAGCCAAAAAGAAAACTCTGTTGCGATGCTCCCTCTCCAGCCACTCGTTCTCGGCGCCTACACGGTCAATCTGCCGGTACCTCTCACAGCAACTCCTTCATCATTTGCAATTCTTTCAAGTAAAAACCCACTCGCGTTTCTTTTTGAGGCGCTCAATGCGTGGCTGCAAAAGTTCTTCTAAAAAAGAAAAAGCCGCCGAAGTAAAAATTCTACTCCAGCGGCATCTTGTCGAAACAGCTTCTAAAAAAATTCCAAACCCTCAAAAAATTTATAGAAGGTTAGGATGCGATATTAAGTACAGCGCTACAACATGCGGCGCTGACTTCTCAATCACCTCTTTAGCAGCGACCATATCTTGTTCGTGCGCCTGATTGAAAAAATTCTCGACATCCTGCGTCGACCAATCAAACTGGCTACAAATGTTTGTTCTGTCACAGTAGTTCTCTATTCTTGACACAATGTCGCTCATCGGAATAAACGCTGCCAACAAGTTTCCTCGTTTTAGGCACCAGGTTTGAATAAGTTTGGCAGTTTTCATATTCTTATCGCAGCCAGTTTCACCCGTCTGCAACCAGACATAGTATGCCAACTTTTCGGCGATGTACTGGGCCACAACTTTTTGAATACGTGCCTTGACGGTATTTTGATTGTCTTTAATTGAAGTCATTTGACTTCTCCTCTTTTTTAAAATTTTTAAAGCCCAAAAACAAATGCCTTATAGTGATTTGTCTTGGGAGTAACTTGGATCGATGAGGAAAATTTCCTTCATCTGATGCTCCACCACAGTAGCACGGGTTAGGTAGACTGTCAATATCACTGGACAAACCCCTGCAAACCACGCATCACAGCTATCATCGATTCACGATTGTCTCCTTCTGCTATACGATTGCGCTTGATATAGCCACAGAGCTTGCACCGATGCGTGAGGATATTCTCCCCTCGTTCGATATCAACTTGTATCGGGCGCATCAATCCATGGCAAATGGCTGCCCGATCACCCGGACTCGTATCCACATGCTGGCTCCACAGGCACATCGGACAGTGGTTGGTATACCCATCACCAATCACACTCATCCCACAGTGCCCACACACGAAATTTTCTTTCACTCGAATAAAGGTCATACATTTTTTATAAAAACGAAAACAAAAAATTCCTGTCATTGCGAACCCCGCCCAAGCGGGGTGTGGCAATCCCTCTCCAAAAACACAAAGCATCTTCTTTCTCAGCTGAGATTGCCGCGTCCGCCGTGGCGGACTCGCAATGACAGAAGAGAAAGAGCTATCCCTACTTACACAAATCCAAGGCCTTCTGCTTATCCACATCGGTCAAGACCTGCCCCGGCTGCGCTTCGTAATACATAATGGAACGTGGATCGGTACTATGTTCGAATCCGAGGGCGTGCCCCAACTCATGGATCAACACCGACCGCAATTCATCGGTATTCAAAAATTGGTAAATCTCGATATGACGATCGGAAAAATACACGCCCGCGAAATCCTCTTGCGTCTGCTGCTTGGCATCGACTGACTGATTGTACGTACTCACGGTACTGTTGAAGGAGTTTTTGATCGTGTTGGAATTACTCACCAACGCATTCAACGCGGCCACGGCGGTGTTGATATCCTGGCGCTGTGACTCTAAGTCGGCGTACATCTGCCGGACTTTTTTTTGCTTTTTCAACAAATCCGCGTATGCCTGCTTATCATAATTCGCCGGATCAGCCTCATACTTCCGTACATTGTCTTCGAGATCGCTCAGTGCTTTATCATATTGATCCTGCCCATCCGCATATGCCGATTTTTTTGCATCAACCACTTTTTTCTGAGTCGTGTATTTCTGATTAATATACTTCAATCTCTCTTCCTGCGTCTGAAGTGTCCCTGATTCTTTTTCAATCTCCACCGCCAATGCTTGCCGCTCGTCATATACCAAGCTCACCGGCATCACGCCATCATCCCGATACACCAAGAGCCCCCCACCCGCGGCGATATTCCATACCTGTGTCGCCTCTTGCAATTGCACCATCACTTGCTCGCGTGTCACTCCGAATCGCGGATCGATATCACTCACGCGATAGGTAATCGGTGCTGGGCATCCTCCCACTGTAGAGTGCTTCACCTCCTGAGGAATCGCCTGAATATTTTGAGCTAGCGTCCGCAAACGGATCATTTGCACCTCAGCGATCACTCCCTCACGAAAAGGCGTGTTAATACTGTAGGCGATCGAAAAAACCGCCACCGCCAAAATTAAAATAAAATCGAAAATCTTTCTCATATATTTTTATTCTCCAATTGCCCCTCCACCCAAACAATACTCTCCGTCATAGAAGACTGCAAACTGCCCCGGCGCGATACCCATATCACATTCATTCAATTTCACCTGCAACCTTCCATCTTCCAATAATTTTACTCGCGATTCATAAAGCCTTTCGCCGTGACGGATTTTAACCTGTAGTTTCTTGCTTTTATATTTTCCAAACGGCGTACCGCTGATCCAGTTTATATCTTCAACAATAAAAGTATCGCGTGCCGTCTCCATACTCCGCCACGCGTTAGAGATATATACGATATTCCGATCCACATCTTTGGCTACTACGAACCACGGCCCGCCGGAGAGCTTGATGCCCTTCCGCTGACCCACCGTGTAATACCAGAAGCCTTGGTGCTCGCCCAATTTCTCCTTCGTCTCCCAATCGACGATATCGCCCGTGCGCGTCCCGAGATGAAACTCGAGAAATTTATCAAAACGAATTTTCCCGAGAAAACACAAGCCCTGACTATCCGGCCGATCCGCATTTGGTAATTGATACTCGGCAGCGAGTCGTCGCACCTCCGACTTGGGCAAATCGCCGATCGGGAACATTGCCCGCGCTACTTGTTCCTGCGTGAGTTGTGACAAAAAATAAGTTTGGTCTTTCACTGGGTCGGGCGACATTTTAAGAAAAGTTTTCCCATCCTTCGTTTCTGCCTGCGCATAATGCCCTGTCGCAATCCGATCGAAATTTTTCCCCACCGCGTCATAAAAAGCACCGAACTTCACGCGGGTATTGCAGAGAACATCTGGATTGGGTGTCCGACCTCGCTTCACCTCAGCGATGGTATAGCTCACAATACGCTCCCAATATTCCTTCTGAAAAGGCACAACCTCGAGTGGCACGCCGACCTGCTCGCATACCGCCCGCACATATTTCAGATCGTCCTCCCACGGGCACTCCCCGAGGAAGGCCATCTCGTCTTCGAGCCAAATTTTCAAATAAAAAGCCGTCACGGTATGTCCCGCGTCCACCAGTCGGCGCAAAGCCACCGAACTGTCTACTCCACCCGATACCAATGCCGCGATATTCATACCCGTCAACGCATCACACAAATTACCCTTCATAGTATACCAGAACCCGCGAAATATCAAGCAATCTGTTATTGTCATTGCGAACCCCGCTTAAGCGGGGTGTGGCAATCCCCTCAAAAACACAAAACTTTCTTTTCTAAAAACGAGATTGCCGCGCTTCGCTCGCAATGACAAAAAATATAAAACTTTCTTTTCATTGATTCCTACGCTATGCTTGTAAAGAAGTCTATTCTTTTACTCACATTATTTATGGCACAACTTGACACTACCCTCGCCGGTATTCCGCTCGCCTCCTGCATCGGCAATGCTTCCGGCCCACGCGACACTACTCTGGAAGAATTGCAACTGCTCGGCGATTCCCACTCCGCGACCATCATGATGAAGTCCTGCACGCTCCTGCCGCGCATTGGCAATCCCGAACCGCGCTATGCCACCCTCCCCGGCGGCAACAGTATCCAAAGTATGGGACTCCCTAACCTCGGCTATAAAGCCTACCTCGACATCATCCCGCAATTGAAACGCTATAGCAAACCAATCGTCGCAAGCATTGCTGGTTTTTCACTAAATGAATATGTCACGATGACATCCGCCTTCCAACGGAGCGACGTCGATTTCATCGAAGTCAATCTCTCGTGTCCCAATGTTCCCGGCAAATCGCAAGTCGGTTATGATTTCGAGCAAACTGAGATGACACTGAAAGCGATTTCGTCTTTGGGTGATAAGCCCCTTGGCCTTAAGCTCCCGCCGTATTTCGATCTCGCTCATTTTCAGATAATGGCGGATATCATCAAACGCTCTCCCGTCCGCTTACTCACCTGCATCAACTCGCTCGGTAATACCCTCGTCATCGACCCAAAGACAGAGAGGCCGATCATCAAACCGAAGAACGGCTTGGGCGGTCTGGGCGGCCCGGGCATCAAACCCGTCGCCCTTGCCAATGTGTATAATTTTCACCAGCTCCTCGGTGACACGGTCGATATCGTCGGCGTCGGCGGCATCGCCACCGGTACGGATGTATTCGAATTTCTCCTGGCGGGGGCGAGTATGGTGCAGGTCGGCACGACTTTTCAGGAAGAAGGCGTGGAGTGTTTCGCTCGCCTCGAGCAGGAATTGTCTGCCGTTCTCAATCACAAAGGCTACCCTTCGGCCCAAGCAGCTCGCGGTCAGCTCAAACCATTTGACGAGAAATAAAAAGAAGAGTGTAATGGAAATGTAG
>JBAWZR010000044.1:0-8721 GCA_037142915.1 Candidatus Moraniibacteriota bacterium | reverse complement strand
AAAGAGAGATTTTCCCGCTATACTGAACTCTGATTTATCCGTAATATTTTTCCGATATGTCCGGACATTCCCATTGGGCAGGTATCAAGCAGCGCAAGGGCGTCAATGATGCCAAGCGCGCTGGTGTCTTCACCAAAATCGCCAAGATCGTCACTATCGCCGCGCGCGACGGCGGGAGCGGCGACCCGACCACCAATTTCCATCTTCGCCTTGCCATCGATCAGGCGCGCAGTTTCAATATGCCCAAAGACAATATCGACCGCGCCATCAAACGAGGCACTGGTGAGCTCAAAGACGGTACCGAGATCGTCGAGAACACCTACGAAGGCTACGGCCCGGGCAATGTCGCGATGATCATCAAGACCGTCACAGACAGTGCCAACCGCACCGTGAGCGAGATCAAATCGCTCTTCACGAAGGGCGGCGGTAAGTTCGTCCCGTCCGGTTCACTCAATTTCCTCTTCCAATCCGTCGGCGTCATTGAGACTGTAGCACTCGACTCACTTGATATCGAGGCGACTGAGCTTGCCATCATCGAAGCCGGAGCGGATGACTTCGAGCACAATGAAACAAACGACGAAAGCACCCCTCGTGATTTTTTCGTTTTTACCGCGCCCGACCAACTCCAAGTCGTCAGTGAAAATCTTCGCGCGCAGGGATTCACCATACGCTCCGCCTCCCTCGCCTACCGCCCGACCCAGACCGTCGAACTCACTGGCGAAGCCCTCACTCAATACGAAAACTTCCGCGAAAAAATCGAAAACCACGACGATGTCGACCGGGTGTACGATAATCTCGCGTAAGCAATCGCCTTCCTTTTTTATTTATGTCTAAACCCCTTACTATCCTCGGCATCGATCCCGGCACAGCCCTTGTCGGATGGGCGATTATCGTGGATAATCAAGGCAAGGCCGAGACGCTGGCATACGGACATATCAGCACACCCGCCGGTCTCCCGCTCGCCCGTCGATTAGCTGAGATTTCACACGATTTACGCGAAATAGTTGAACTCCATCAACCCGACGAAGTGGCGGTCGAAGAGCTCTTTTTTTTCAAGAACCAAAAGACCGTGATGGCGGTCAGCCAAGCACGCGGCGCAATCCTCCTCACGATGGAAGAACTCAGCGTGAAAATTTTCGAATATACTCCCCTTCAAATCAAACAGGCACTCACCGGATATGGCCGAGCCGACAAACAACAAGTACAGTTAATGGTCAAAAATATCCTGGGACTCAAAGAAATCCCCAAGCCCGATGACACCGCTGATGCCCTCGCGATTGCCCTCTGCCATTTTAATAGTAGAAAGATGAACGCATTAAATAACTGACCCAACCTCACCCCAACCCTCTCCTCAGCTCAGGAGAGGGGGCAATACAATTAAATACTAGATTATTTTTATGACTCCGCATCCACTTATCGTATCGCTCGTCAATCTCGGCATCCCACAATCGACGGTCATCCTCCTCCTGATGCTCCCCATCATCGCGACGGTGGTGGCGTTTTTTCGTCAGATCATCGGCATCAAGGCCTTTGGTATTTACACGCCTTCCATCATCACCTTCGCCTTCCTCGCATTCGAACCCAAAGGCTGGAAATACGGCACGCTCATTTTCATCACCATGATTCTTATTGGGATGCTCTCCCGCTATACCTTGCGCTACCTGCGCGTTCTCTATCTGCCACGCGTCGCGATTACACTCACCTTTGTTTCGTTCGCCATGCTTGGAGTCTTGGCACTCGGCGGCTATTTCCAACGCACCGGTCTCGCCACCGTCGATATTTTTCCGCTTCTTATTATGATTACTCTTGTCGAGAAGTTCGTCGCTACTCAGATTGAAAAGGGTGACAAAATCGCCATCATCCTTGCTATCGAGACGCTCTTCATTTCTCTCGTCGGCTATTTCATCGCACGCAGTTTTTTCCTTAACAATCTTATTCTCGTCTCTCCTTGGATAGTGCTCCTCACTCTGCCAATCAATGTTCTCCTTGGCAAATGGTCAGGTCTCCGCCTCACGGAACTTGTCCGTTTTCGGCATATTTTCACTCACAATTAGCCGCGCCCTCGTATGTCATGGTCCACTTTCCTCGAACAGCGTCGCGGTATACTCGGGATGAATGCCCGTAACCTTGACTATATTCGTCCGTATAATCCTGCTTCCGCCAAGCGCTACGCCGATCGCAAGCTCCTCTGTAAACGCCTCCTCATCAAACACCAGCTCCCCGTCTCGCGTCTCATTGGCAGCATCAAAAACTCCGAACAACTTGAATCATTTGACTGGAATACTCTGCCAATTAGTTTTGCACTGAAGCCGAATCGTGGTTTCGGCGGTGAGGGTATCCTCGTTGTCTATGGCAAGAAAAAGTTTCTTGAAAATACCTGGGTCAAAGCCGACGGCTCGCTCATCACCGTCGATGATCTCAAGTCACATATCCGCAACATCCTCGACGGTTCATTTTCGCTTTCCAATACTTCGGACTTCGCTTTTTTCGAGGAACGCATCAAGCTCGCCAAAATTTTCAAGCCCTACGCCTTCAAAGGCATCCCTGATATCCGCGTTATCGTCTTCAACTCCGTCCCGATTATGGCAATGCTCCGACTCCCGACGCGCGAATCCGGCGGCCGAGCCAACCTCAAACAAGGAGCCATCGGTGTCGGCATCGATCTCGCTTCCGGCGTCACCACCACCGCTATCTGGAAACAAAGCCGCATCATCGAATACCTCCCCGGATCCGGATTCCCACTCTCAGGCATAGTCATTCCACAGTGGAAAGAAATTCTTCATATGGCAGTCGAAGCACAACGCGTCTCCGGTCTCGGATTTCTCGGCGCAGATATCGCTATCGATCGCGATCAGGGTCCGGTATTTCTCGAATTGAACGCTCGCCCAGGACTCGCGATCCAGGTAGCTAATCTTGATGGACTCAAGGCTCGGCTCGAACGCGTGAGCGGGCTCAAGATCAAAACAATCGGTCGTGGCGTGCGCGTCGGGATGAATCTTTTTGGTGGGGAGATCCAAGAAGAAGTCGAGGAAATTTCCGGACGAAAAATCATCGGTGTAATAGAACCAGTACGCCTCATCGGAAAAAACGCAAAAAGCATTACCATCGAAGCGAAGATCGACACAGGCGCCGGATTTTCTTCCATTGATGACGATCTCGCCGCTCAACTCGGCTTTGCTGATACAGTCGCAGCTTTTCGTGCCATGCATAGCGATTATTCCAAGGTCAAGCACCTTACTCCGATCGAACGACGAGCCACACTCGGGAACATTCCCGATCTCGCCGGCACGACCATCATCAAATCCTCGCATGGCGTTTCCTATCGCCCGATGGTTCGCGTCACACTGCTCCTCGGCGGCATTGAGATCAATACCAAAGTCTCTATCATCGATCGCGAAAGTCTCAAATATCCCGCTATCATCGGCCGGCGCAACCTGAATGCTTTCCTCGTCGATGTGAAAAAATAATTTTTTCTTATGCTACGGCGATTCTTTTCTCGACGGCAAATTTTTCTGTTCCCACTCATCGCATTCATCCTGTGCATGGCTTTCGCCGCGGTCGCTTTTATTGCTGTTGAAGGCTCTGATTGGAATAATTTACATGACCATGCAAGCGCCATCACCATTGATGAATTCTCCCATATCTCAATGGCCTTCTATTACCTCGATACTGGCACCTACTTCCTCAATCCAGAACACCCGCCACTCGTCAAAGATATCGCGATGCTCGGCGGACTCTTCATTCATCCGGTCATCCCTGCATTTACCAAAGATCAAATCAACGAGGCGCTCCTCAAATCATACCCACCGAAAACGTACACCTTTCCGCGCATCAAAGAACTTTCCAATGATCAACTGACCTGGGGACGACTCTTCTTGCTTCATCCGGGCAACGACCCCGATGAGATCGCGTTTTGGACACGCTTGCCTATCATTATCGCCAACGCATTTTTCTTTTTCCTGCTCACGATTTTCCTCGCACGTGTATGGAGTAAGCGAACCGCTCTCATCGGTCTCGTTCTTCTCCTTGTCTCTCCGCTCACCATCATCCATAGTGCTCTCGTCACGATGGATATCCCAGCCTCAGTACTTCAAATGATTACTCTCGTTCTCTCAGCGTCCTATTTTCAAGCCATTCTCAAAAAAAATCACGAGTGGCGCTGGTTCGCGGCCGTAGCGATCTTCTTTTCTTTAGCGCTCTTGAGTAAGTTTTCCGCTCTTCTTTTGTTCCCGGTTATCGGTTTGGGCGGATTTATTTTCTTCCTCACACAATCCCCGTCCTGGAAAACATTTCGATTATTTCTTGCTCATTCCATTCTCCTTTTCTTCGTGATATTCTGCATCGTCTCCGGCGTCTATGCGATCCATATCCAGGCTATGAGTGCTGACGATATCGCAACCCAACTTACCTCCTCCTATCCGGTTGGTTTCCCTGCGGTCGGACTCTCATTCATGCAATCGCTCAACACCAACGCACTCACCCGACCAATCGCCGAATATGCCAATGGCGTCACCAATGTTTTCAATCAGATTGATAGCGCTCCCCAAAAAATTTATTTTATGGGCAATGTGTACGGATCCGAAGGCGCGGGTCCGACCTATTTCCCTATGCTCTACGCCACCAAACTTCCCGAGGGATTACTCTTCCTCAATATTCTCGCTCTCATTATTACCCTGATTGTATTCTTTTCCCGCAACACTGATTCTCTCTGGCAACGCTTGCAAAAATGGAGTGCTAACCCACTTTCATTATTGCTTATTGTATTCTGCTACGCTTATGCCATCACCACACTCTCCTCAACTTTTCAGATAGGTATCCGCCATATTCTCCCGCTCATCTTCGGCATCACTCTGCTCACCGCCAAAGGCATCGATAGAGCTTGGGATTGGAAATTGTACCAGTTCCCTCTCATAAAAATCCTCACCCTGACCAGTCTCACATTCATAGTAGTTTTCACCATACAAACTTTCCCCACCTATCTCAGTGCCTACAATTCATTTGGAGGTGACACACAGAATGGTTACCAGATCGCCACCGATTCTAATTATGACTGGGGACAAGACAGCAATAAGCTCGCTGATTGGGTGAAACAACACAACATCACGACGCTCTATGTCGATCTCTTCTCAAGTATCCCGGAGGAATATTACCTCGGTAAAGTCAATCAAGGCTACAGCATCCTCTCCGGCGAACTGCCCCCCTCGGGTTCTTACCTGGCCGTCTCCATCGACCGCTATATGACCAACAGTTTCAATCCTCATCTCCCCGCCACCAAAAAATACACTCAGCTCTCCAAAAACATCGTCGACCGAGTCGGCACCACCATCCTTATTTTCAAAATCCCGTAAATGAAATCGAACCAAAACGATTTTTGTAAATAAAAAAGGTGCTCAAGAATTAATCTCGAACACCCATTTTTTTTCTCCTAATAGAATTCCTACAAAAATTTGATAAAACCCAAAGAAGTTATTACTTTGGAAACCATCTCGGGATAAGAATGTCCCACTGCCAATCCGATTGAACTAACGGTTATAATGAGCATAAACGCCACCAACCAAAAAAAATTTCCGCTTATTGTATTCATCGCTATCGCCTCCGAAGCAATGCTATCATTTTTACATAGATTGCTTCCGCCTCATCTTTCCGAACAGTGTTTAAACTATCCAAAAGCTCATCGAATTTTTTCCGAATCGCTCTGATGAATATTTCTAATTCGGCTGGCTCATATAAATTAAGCCGTCTTTTTTCGCCATTTACATCAAAAAATGCCGGCGGCGATCTGTACAGATTGTACACCGCTGACTCAACACTATCCGAATCAGCTTCATACAGTTGTACACTTTTTACTCTCACATCTGCAACACTCATCACACTTACTCCTCTAACTCTTAGGTACCATTGAAACAAAAACTCTACCCGATAAAAAACTGGTAGAATTTCGGACTTTTTTCATTTCCTTTCTTCACTTCTCCTTCAATAATTCTACCAGAGATTCTGAAGTTTTCATAGTAGGATATTCACAAGGTCACTCACTTCGTTGATAGTCTGCAGATCTTCCGGTCTTTCGTCGGGCATTCTGGCGTATGTGTTCTCGATAAAGAGAGCTTCGATGCCAACATTTTTTGCGGCGAGGTAATCGTAGAAGTAACTGTCGCCCACCATCAAGGCATCCTCCTTGGCAAGCTTGAGCGATTCGAGTATTTCCAGCATCAGCTCTCCCTTGCCTTCCGGATTATCACCCTGGGAAGACCGGTACGAATGAAACAGTTCGAGTAAATCAAAAAACTCGAGCCTCTCGCGCAATTCCTTATCAGCCGCTTCCGTCGGATAGGGACTGGCCGAAATCAGCACAAGAAGGATGCCTTTTTCTTTCAGATTCAGAAGAGTCCCCCTCACATTCGGAATGAGTTCCAAGTGCCGGAGAAAATCATCCTTTGTTTCAGGGTCATGATAAATCCAATGGGGTTTCTGTGTCCGCTTGGTTGATGACGGATACCAGAGCGTACCATCTCCGTCCAGAAAAATTATTTTCTTTTTCATTTTCATAACACTCAAATGCCTATCCCTAGGATTCGTTTCTTGAGAATTTTTATATATTTCAAATGACATTGCTTTAAAGTATTACATTTAATATAATAATCTCCACCAATCCTCATACGACAAAATAAGGCTATTGAGGGCTAAACACTCTTTTTTTGGATCACTTTGTATGCATTCACATCGTTATTTCCAGCCCCTTCTGCAATAATCTTTTTCTTGAGCAAAGCTTTAATTAGATAGCATGCTCTTGTATATCCAACATTAAACTTTCTTTGAATTTTCTCAGTAGTAACCGTTTTACACTGTAGAACGAAATTCTCCACCTCTTCATAAAGCAGGCTCGCATACAGCTTATCCACCCTTTCATCCAAATCTTGAATGGATCGCTTTATAGCATCAATTTCGCTCAACACAAACTTTACATCCAGTTTCTTTGGTTCTTTATTGTACATAGTAATGCAGGGTTATGTTTTACAATAATCGGATTGAAAAATTTCCATCAATTTTTCGATGAAGATCCCTTTGGCTTCTTTGCTGGATCCAAAGATCTTATTCCTCGCATCCCTGATGGTATTTTATGATATAAAAACTTTAGGTGCATATACAACACATTAATAACACTGCTCTACGCCTTGCTTTGAAGTGAATACACTTGGTTAACATTACCAACAATTTCTAAACACTCTTTCAAAACTAATTTATGTTGCTTATTCAATTCTCTTTCTGTAGCAGGAAGCGGATTTGGATTATCAGTAACACCTATTGTATAATAATCATCCCCTATTTTAAAATAATAAAAGGCTTCAAACTTTACATGCTCTTCTTTCAATGTCTCTATCGCTTCCATGCTATGTTGCAAATATTGACCCCAATCTAAAAATGTTTGTAATTTTCCCTGTCTTATGCGAAAAAGTCTCATACTTTTTTTATTCAAAATATAAAAACCACCGAAAAAAAATTAATCTCTTCGGTGGCGATAATATCCATACCCACATCCACGCTCATAATACTGGCATTGAAACCACGAAACAAAAGTTCACTACATACCAAATGCTCGCCGCCCTTTCCCGTGTAGCCACTTTCTATCTTTATTTTCTCCTCCTCGACTTCCTCTTTCTCCGCAATTTTAACATCAATCTTTTGTTCCTCTCTTTTTGGATTCAGGGCGTATGTGCTCGGACTCACTTTGATAAAGTCGGACTTTTCTCCTCTGTTTCGCATATCCGTAATTATTTGAGCATTCATCGAAGACTCGGGCGTCGCACCCTCCGTTTCCAAAATCCCACGTTCAAGAGCAAGACGAGTGATCTCCTTAGAATGCAAAGGTTTGTTTTCCTGTTTGAGAATTTCTATTGCGGATGATCGGAATTTGTTCATAGGTTATTCTGAAATATCTTTTGAAATTATCTCTCCCAATCCTCATACGACAGAATGAAATCATTGAGTTCTTCTTTGGTGGTTTTCCATTTTGGAAGACTTTTTTGAAGAAGTGCGAAGAATACCTCGCTATGTTTTCGCTCTTTAATATGAAGCAATTCATGTACGACAACATATTCGATACAATGAAGAGGTTTTTTTGCCAATTCCAAATTGAGCAAAATACGCTTCGTGTCATGATTACAAGATCCCCATCTTGTTTTCATTTTTTTGATCTGCCAAAAAGATGCACGAACACCAAGCTTTTTCTCCCACTTTTTCATCAACGCCTCCGCAAGCGGAAACATTTCTTCTCGATACCAATCCATCATAACCTCCTCACATTTCGCGACAGAACTTTTCGGACGGACTTGCAAAACAATCTTTGTCTTTCCTTTCAGATACACCTTCGGGGATTCCTCCTTATATATCACTTCCAAACGATAGCGCTTTCCGAAAAAATAGTGGCTTTCACCCGAAAGGTATTTGCGTTTAGTTTGTCGATTTTGACCTGTAAACTCCGCTTGTCTTTTTTTGATCCACGGAAGTCGCATCACCAAAAGCGTCCGGATAGCATCATCCTTCATACTTTCCGGAGCCGTTACTCGCACCGTACCCGTCGGAGGCAGTATCGAAAGATGCAAGTTTTTCACTGCTTTTCGAACTACTAAAGCCTCAACGCTTCCCAATTGCAAATACGAATTAGTACTCATTTTGATTTTTTATAATTTTTCATTCAATTTTTTATTTATACCTTGGATAGCA
>JBAWZR010000043.1:0-8819 GCA_037142915.1 Candidatus Moraniibacteriota bacterium | reverse complement strand
TAATCAGGCTCTCGCTCTTTGGTAAAAAGGGGCTCTCAATTCTTGAATTCATCAAGATCTTTCACATGAACACCTGTATACACATTACCATCCGCAGATCCTGAAGGCGCCCAGTTTGCATGATTGACCAAGACTTCATCATTACTCACAATACTGGTAACCAACGCAACATGCCCTGCATCATTCCCACTCCAATTATTCCAAACCAAGACAGCGCCTACCCTTGGAACATGCCCCCTAGCATGTCCCAGCCCAGAAGCGGCTCCCCACCAATTCATGGCATACCCGAGACCACTAAAATCACTCCATCCGTTCTGCTTACAATAATCAGCACACGAAATCGCTATTGCTGACGAAAAAAACGAAAACAGGCAAGCGAACACAAACACTTTGAAATGAATTTTCATTTCACACCTCTTTTGTAATAGATTGTTAAAAAAACAGGTTTTCTTGACAGATTCCCTGCCCTCAGGAACAAACTTTTTTTTCAAAGCTTATTCCTCCGGACAGGGAATTTTTTCTACTCAAACTTTAGAGTGTTTAACATCCGATCAATCTCCTGTTTGAGGCTTTCGCTCGTCTCTATCCTAACGCGGATAAAAAGCATCTTTTGCGAGTTTCTTATTGGGATATATACCGATTTAAAACTCCCATTAGGATAATCATTCTTTACATCTGACCATTTTGCATTCTCGATACCGAGTGGTTTTCCATCGTAGTATTGCTTGTCAGTTGCTTCAGAGAGAAGATAAAAATCCGTCTGAGTATTAACATCATAATACACAATATGACCACTTGCGGACACAGAGGCATTCGGAAAACCAGGGGTAACTTCATTTCTTGCTTTGACCAAATAGCTACTCATTTTGTCATAAGGCATATCTTTCAACATATCCCAGGTAAAATCCCAATAGTCGCCGGAAAGCGCGGAGTTTGTCTTTATGTCACCATCATACTTCGTCGCGAAGAAATCCCTAAGTTCCGACTCATTCATCTGCACTTCGCCGGAATTTCGCGTTTCCACAAGCCATCCATTCGGAACATCAAAAGAAAATACCACTTGACCATCGCTAATAGTCACTTTTTTATAGGTAGCGTCAATGCTTTGCACACCGGTTATTTTTGCTCGAGCCAGAACCTTGTTTTTCTCAGAAAAATCAGCTGCTTGTGAAACTGGTACACTCTGACTCTCAATCACCGTATTCTTACCTTGATTGAGCTGCTTTTCCTTATGTTTCCCATACCAAAGCCACCCGCTAAGAGCGAGAAGGGCAACGAGAACCACGAGAGCACTGAGTGTGTACTTTTTCATAAAAAAATAGCCTTGCAAACGAAAAGGCTTTAAAATTAATAACTTCCCTTTATATTAGGCTAAATAACATAGTGTGTCAAATCTCCGCGCCACATCAAAAATCGCCCACGACGAACAATATTTCCAACACATTGCGAAATCTTCATCGTGTTCCGATACCTTTATATATAAGCCCAAGAGACTCGATTTCCGCGTGCGGGAGGATATTTCTGCCATCAAATACGAAGTCCCCTTTCATCGCCCGCTTGACCTGTCCCCAGTCTACGGATTGGAATTCCTTCCACTCGGTCAGGAGTACCACGGCGTCCGCACCCTTGACTGCTAGCATTGCATCTTTGGTATATGTCACCGGCAACTTGCCGAGATAGGCTTTGGTATTGGGAATAGCAACCGGATCATAGGCACGGATCTTCGCACCCGCCTTAGCGAGGGATCGCAAGAGCACGAACGACGGCGCCTCGCGGACATCATCCGTCTCCGGTTTGAAAGCCAATCCCCATACCGCAATTGTCTTACCCTTCAGGGATTTGAAATGTTTTTTCAGGACTTTGAAGGGAATGGTTTTCTGATCCTCATTGACCGCTTCCACCGCTTCGAGAATACGCAATGGCCGCTTCAAGTCCTTGCTCGTCGTGAGGAGCGCTTTCACATCCTTGGGGAAACACGCACCGCCATAACCCACGCCCGCACGCAGGAATTTCGGTCCGATACGATTGTCCAATCCCATCCCGCGAGCGACATCCTTCACATCCGCGCCGACCAACTCGCAGATATTGGCAATATCGTTGATAAATGAAATCTTGGTTGCCAGGAAAGAATTGGACGCGTATTTGATGATCTCCGCACTCTTGATATTGGTCACGAAGAGCGGATACCCCCTACTCGTAAGCGGTTCATACACTTCCTCCATCACTTTGCGTGCCCGTTCATTCTCCACGCCGATCGCGATCCGATCCGGCTCGAGGAAATCCTTGACCGCCGAACCTTCACGCAGGAATTCGGGATTTGAAACCACATCGAACTCATACTCTCGACCACTTTCCGTAGCGATGATCTGGCGCACTTCCTCGCCCGTCCCCACCGGCACAGTCGACTTGTTCACAAAGACTTTGTATCCATTCAGATGTTGACCGAATTGCCGTGCCACCTCACGCACATACTGGAGGTCGGCCGCACCCGTCGCTTTGTGTTCCGGTGTCCCGACCGCACTAAATACCACTTCCGACGATTGCACTGCATCGCAAATAGAAGTCGTGAATGCAAGCGTGCCTTGTTTGTAATATTTCTTCACCAAGACATCCAACCCTGGTTCATAGATCGGCAGGATTCCCTTTTTCAATCCCGCGATTTTCTTAGCATCGATATCCACGCAGATCACCTCGTGTCCCATCTCCGCCATACAGGTACCCGTCACCAGTCCCACATAGCCCGTCCCGATAAAAGCCACTTTCATACGCATTCGTTTTAGAAGTTTTACTTATCGTTCAATAATTTTCTTGATAGAGTAGTTCATCGTCTGGCGACCACGATAGTAATTCTTCACGAGGATATCCGCCATCAAGCCGAAGATAAACATCTGTAATCCCGCTAATACAAGGAAGAGTCCGACCAATGGCCAGATCCGTTGGGAGAGTTGTGCGCCGAACACGATCTTATCGAAAGCCATCCACAAGAGAATAATCGCCCCAACAAAACCGACCAACAATCCACCACCACCCAGCAAGTGCACGGGTCGATTGGCGTATCGTCGCCAAAACCAGATGGTCAGCATATCCACAAAACCCTTCATCGCACGTTTCCAATTGTATTTGGTCAGGCCGTGAATACGCGGGTGATCCTGCACTGGCACTTCGGTCACACGATAGCCCTGCATCTGGAGAATCGCCGGGATGAACCGGTGCATCTCGCCAAACAGATCGACATCGTGAAAACATTCCGTCCGATATGCCTTGAGACTGCAGCCGGAATCGTGAATCCCATCTTTGATCAACCAGCGACGCAACAGGTTAGCACCGCGCGAAAAAAACCGTTTATCCAAACCCTTACGATTTTGCCGCCAACCCGATACGATATCGTAGCCCTTCTCGAGTGGCTCCAATACACGCGGAATATCGGCCGGATCGTTTTGCAGATCGCCGTCCATCGTGAT
Organism: Candidatus Moraniibacteriota bacterium; assembly: GCA_037142915.1. Lineage (GTDB taxonomy): Bacteria > Patescibacteriota > Minisyncoccia > Moranbacterales > UBA1568 > JBAWZR01. Next base: position 5,358 of record JBAWZR010000043.1, on the reverse strand, counting down.
GATGATCTCGCCCTGTGCCGCCTTGAATCCCGCATCAAAAGCCGCCGTCTGTCCGAAGTTCTTGCGAAACTCAATTAATTTCAAAGGCGAAACACTATGACATTCCTCCACCGTCGCATCACTCGACCCATCGTCCACGAAGATCACCTCGAATGGTTGACCAATCGATCGCATCGCCGCCACGATCTTCTCATGCAGGGCGACGACATTGCCCGACTCATTATACAAAGGCACCACCACGGAATACTTCGGTTTTTCCATATATCAAAAACATCAGCGAATAAGAGCTCTCGTTGTTACCCTTCCAGTATAGGATTTTTCCCGTATTTCCGCAAATCAAAAGCTTTGCTATACTAAACCCAGAGAGGCCTTTTTTTATTCTCATTATGACCGCTGCCAATCCCGCCAACCAACCATCCGTGTGGATCGTCATCCCCGCTTACAATGAGGCGACGATCATCCAAGAAGTCCTGCACGAAATTCTCGCTACAGGCTACACAAACATTCTCCTTATCGATGATGGAAGCACCGATGATACTGCCGGCAAAGCTCGAGAAATCGAGAATGTCGTCGTTCTTCGTCATATGATCAATCGTGGCAAAGGTGCCGCTGCCAAGACCGGCATCGAAGCCGCCAAACTCTTGGGTGCCGATATCGTCGTTACGCTCGATGCCGATGGTCAGCACAATCCAAGCGATATCGCGCCGATGATCGATCTCATCACCCATAAAAATTACGATGTCGTCCTCGGCAGTCGTCTGCAAAAATGCGATGGGATGCCATGGTACAAGATCGCTCACAACCGTATCGGTAATTTCCTCGTGTGGATGATTTACGGCCTCTGGGTTACCGACAGTCAGTCTGGTTTTCGCGCGTACTCCGAGCACGCACTCCACCTCATCAAAACCCGAACCGACCGCTACGAATACGACAGCGAGGTCATCTACGAGATCGCCCGCCACAAACTGCGCTACATCGAAATCCCGATTGAAGTCCGCTACACAGCCTACTCCATGGGCAAACAACACAAAATGAATCTCAAAACCGGTATCAAGATGCTCGCGAAGATGTTACTCTACGATTAAAATATATGTCTATCTACCAAATTATTCTCAGTCTGATCGCCGTGTTTTTCCTGTATCGTGGATTCGCACGGTTTATGACCGGTCTTCAAGGGCAGACATTTTTTAAGCTCGCAATGACGATCCTCATCTGGGGCAATATCCTCTTCTTTTCGATATTTCCCCAAACAGCCACATCACTCTCCTATTCATTGGGATTGGGGAACAATCTCAACACGCTTATTTTCATCGGATTCGTCTTCGTCTTTATGATTATCTTCAAACTGCTCAACCTCATCGAACGCCTCGAACACAATATCTCCGATATCGTCCGCACCGAAGCGCTCGAAAAACTTCAAAAATAAGCTATGCCTCACCCGCGAGTCGCCGTACTCATCCTCGGTTTCAACCACCGCGCCACACTCGAAGCCTGCATTGACTCGGTACTGAAACAATCACGCACGCCGGATCTCATCCGGTATATCGACAATGCTTCGACCGATGATTCTGTTGTTTTTGTACAACAGCAATTTCCCGCTATCAGCGTGCAAATAAACAAGCTAAATATCGGTTATGCCGGCGGTTACAAAAACGCTCTCGCAGAAGTCTTCCAGCAAGACTTCGATGCTGCCATCCTCCTCAATCCCGACACGCTCGTCGATGCACGCTGGTTCGAGACGCTGGTCACTGCCGCTTTCGCCGATGATACGGTGGCGCTCGCTCAGCCAAAAATCTACTTGTACGATGCGGTAAACCAAACCAAAACCAATCACATCAACACATTCGGCAATCATATCCATTTTCTTGGCTTCGGGTATTGCGGTCGCTACAATGAACTCGACGAACCGCCAATCGTAACCAACCAATCTATTGTTGATGCGAGCGGTGCCTGCCTCCTCGTCAAAAAATCCCACTATCAACAACTAGCCGGACTGGATGAAAGTTTTTTCGCCTACCTCGAAGATCAGGATCTCAATTGGCAAGTCCAAGAGCAGGGTTTCAAAATACTCTGCGTCGCGGATTCCCTCGCATGGCACCAATATGATTTCGAAAAGAAAAATCTCGCGAACAGTCTCAAATTCTACCTCCTCGAACGCAATCGCCTCACTTTCCTCTTGAAGCACTTCGAAACGAAAACCCTCCTCCTCATCGCGCCCGCTTTTTGTGTGATGGAGTGTGGGATGCTCGTCGATGCCCTCCTGCGTGGTTATTTCAGAGCTAAATTGAAAAGTTATTGGGATTTTCTCAAATATATCCCGCACACGCTTCAGTCAAGAAAAATCATCCAAGACAAACGCACACAATCCGACCGTGAACTCTTCGCATTCCTCTCTCCGACCATCGAATTCGAAGCCGTCGATTCTCCCCTCCTCCGCCTCGCCAATCGCTTCCTGAAATGGTACTATCGGTGTATCAAACGCTGGATATAATTATTCAAAACCTATGCTTCCCGTTATTTTTTGGACTATCATTTTTTCCTGCACCACGGTCATTTCTATTCTCCTCACCGGCTCACGGGGTCTCATCAGTGGAGATATCACACCAATGCGCGTCGTGCAGATTCTTATCGATTGGCGATTCATTCTCGGCGCCGGATTTGCTTTCGTTTCTAGACTGTCATTCATCCTCATTAATAACGCCCTCCTCAAAATTCCCCACCTTGCCCAAAGTTCAACGACTATCACGATGTTCATCACCTCGATCGCTATGGTCTTCGTTATTATTGCCAATTATTATTTCCTAGGCGAGCGTATCAGTGTCACGCAGGGAGTGGGCGCCTTCATTATCATTTTCGGTATTTTTATTATTACACGCTAGATGCCTACCCTCTCGAATAAATCCTGAAGAAAAATGGGAGAAGACCAAGCTTGTATAGAGCTATAAAACAGCTCACCACAAATCTATTCCTCAAAGTTTCTCCTTTTGGATGAAAAAGACTGAGATTCTCATTTTTAAGAAAGTTGGGAAACTTCGTCTTCAGCCAATCGAATGTTTTTATAAATTCCGAAACCATCGGTTCATATTCAGACTTCCTTCCAACGAAAAGCAGATACCAAACGATATATCTCATAAAGTAAAATTCCACCTCGCTTTTATCTACAGCCCCAATCTGTTTCAGTCGATCAAAAGTAGAATCCAATAATGTCATCACTCGTATGCCGCTTTTGATAGTTTTTTGGTTCGTATTTGATACTGATAGCTCATTATAAAACCAATTATACCCGCAGTAATCAAGAATGGTTATTTTTTTCGTCAAATTAATCACCTGCAGGTTGAAATAAACATCCTCCCCAATATTATTATCAAGAAATTTTATTTCATTCTTCACTAAAAAATCTCGCCGATATATCTTGGCCCACGGTGCCATAATCATATATCGCGCCCACAACATATCTTGTAAGCGCATTTCAAAGAGGATGCCCCGCTCTGTTGTCCGTCTATATCCGCCTATCACTACATCTAAATTATCCTTCTCTATTGCTGTCACGAATCGCTCGAGATAATCAGCTGATATGGAATCATCCTGATCGATGAACATGATGTATTTTGAAGTGGTATATTGCATGCCGATATTTCTTGCCAGCGCTACACCCTGGTTCTCCTGATCAAAAACCCGAATACGATCCGGATATTTTTTCGCATATCTATCTATTACTCGCCACGAATCATCCGTCGACCCATCATTAATCAAAAAAATCTCGGAGTCTTGATAGGTATTAACCAAGATACTCTCGATACATTTCGAGAGCCGATCGCCTCCGTTGTATACCGGAATAATAATTGATACTGTCTGCATAAGACTATTCGAGATGATAGGGTGCGTCTACTAGAAATAGTTAGACGGGGTTTTGTAATACAATGCCACAATCGCCTGGAAAACGGAAATAAATGTGATTGCCAGGAAGATACCCAAAGCGAGATTGATATGCTGTTTTATCCATACACTCCGAAACGAAAATTTCGATTTATAAAACGAGAAGATAAACAATGGCAAAATAGACAACATATACCGCCCCTGGACACCAACGATCTTATCTCTCCCCACTTCCGTCCAAGCGGCATACAAAGAAAAGAACACGAAAAACAACTGAATAAGAAACACTCCCAACAATACTAACCGTTGCTGCCGCGTCAGAGGAATTTTCTCATCATTGCTCCGTAATAAGAGTACGATTCCCGCTCCAACAAAAATATAAAAATATGACGAAAGCGAAGAAGTCATCCACCCCGGCTTAAACAAGATCATCTCATAAAAAGTCTTGAACTTATCATAAATGGTATCAATAACCAACAAAATAAATGAAACGGGATGCTCTACAACAAACACTATTTGAGCCGATGGGTCAATTCCCTTAGGAAAAGCCGCCGGCTCATTGAAGACGACTCTCATTACTCCAAAGAATGTGAGGGAGGCAATTACAAAACCAATTGTATAAAGCCAATATTTTCGCGTATTACCAAATTTTAATTGCGGCAAAAGAAATATCAACAATGACAAGAAAAAGTACCCCGGCTTTACATTCAGTGCTATCAATGAAAGTCCGACCAATAACCAATATTGCCGTGCACTCAACTTCGTCTCTTCACTCGCCAGCTTGAGCACATATGCGATATACAAGGCAACCAATCCAAGATGTAACGAGTCGTAACTAAAAGACGCAATCTGCTGAATCGTCATCGGTAATAAAGCGATAATTACGAAAACGAGCTTCCCAAATGGCACGATTTTCACTGCGGCATATGTAGCCCCCACAGCCAACAAAAACGTAAGAAGCCGTCCAAGATAAAATGCCACGAGTGGCGGAGCATTTGCCATCAATCCGATCTTCAATCCTAATACCTGTGAGAGATACCCTATCGGAAATACCCCACACAAGGCTTTTGTTACCGGAACGGAATCATTGCTGGCTGGCTGAGTCAATCCCTCCTGAAGTTTTGACCCGCTTATTTTTTTTAAATCTTCTCCTTCCATCTTCGTCAATTTCGTATCATCAGGAAGCGAAACATAGTTGGCCGGTGCGAAAGCTTGATTTTCACATTTCAATCCTCCGCTCGCCAGACTTAACGCCTTGAAATAATGAGCAGCTTCATCCGGAACCTGGAATGGTGGATTGACGAGGAGCATCAGACCGCCGAAAACAAGCGCTGAAATAAGATAGACTTTTTCAAGTTTCCATTTTTTTAGAAAAAAATTCTTAAGCATATTCAATCGTCATCAATGAATAATAAAACTATTTCACAGGTTGTATCTCATAAAGCACCTCTTGAGCCGGAATAATCCAACAAAAAAATCGCT
>JBAWZR010000042.1:0-8850 GCA_037142915.1 Candidatus Moraniibacteriota bacterium | reverse complement strand
ATTGCTTCAATCGACCCTCAACCGAGCCATTGGTAAAACCGATTTTCACATACCCGGGCATGGATTCATTGATTAGGATATAGATGATTTCTGGCATAAAATTATTTTTCAATTTCTTCTTCTGCTATGTTCTTCCCTTCTTCTGAAATATCTTTCTCCCTTTTATTTACACACAACATAGTGCAAGTATTCTACTGTTTTTGTAGCAGTATGATTTCTATTTTCTGTTTTGTCTGCCTTAAAACGATTATAGTCTTTCGTAAAATTTCCATATTTACCCCGCTGACTCATTATTTCTTTAATATCATCCAAAGTCATCAAGCCCTCATTATTGTAGCTTAAGAAAATATATTTTACTTTTGCTTTCAAAACCAACTCATTAAAAGCTTTTTTAACTTGTGATCTTGAACAATAAAGTGATTTTTGACTTTGATACTCACGCAAACCAGTCTTTCCGTGAAGCGTAGGATTATCATACTTGGCAATAGTTTCAAGTAAATGATAATTTGTCGCGTACTGCCTGTGATTATAAGGTGGATCTAGATAGAGAATATCGCCGTAAACTTTCTCTGAAATTTTATTTATATCTTCATTAAAAACCTCATGATCTTGATCATTTATTATCAATTGAGCGGGCTTTAAAATTAAACTATTTTGAGCTGTCTTTTTTAATTTTTTAAGAAAAGCACCATAAACAGAAGCGGTATTTGCATATTTATCAATTGATTCAAGTAAACTCGTGACTAAAAAATAATACTCATTACTAGAAATTAAATTTTTTGTTTTCCATTTTTCAATTTTTTGACGAATTGCATCACATCTCATTCCGTTTTCGTCTGAAAAATATTGCCGCTCCTCTTTTTTATTTTTAGTTCCACCAACGCAATAATTATTATAAATGAATCCCTTCACACCTCTTACTGCAGACAGATAGTCACAAACAAAGTTTTTTCTAATTCCTAACTCAATATTTTTTAATTCTGGAATTTCTTTTATAAGTTTGGAAAACTTTAATTCTTTATGATTACCAATATAGTGTCTATTTAAAACATAACTATAATACTGAATATCGTTTGCGATAATTTTATAGCCCTTTCTTTTGAAATGCCTCCCTACAATACCGGTTCCGGCAAATAAATCACAAAAAGTATTGCAGTTTTTATCCACAACCTTATTGATGGATTCTTCCAAAAATTCTAACAACGATAATTTACTACCAATATAATTCATATTTGTATATCTACTCTTTTTCTTCTGGATATAATTTTTTGAAAACTTGATCCACAGCATTATCGGCTGCTATTTTACTTATTTTTTTAACACTTGTTTTTCGATACTCCACGGGATCATACTGATAACATCCTATACAACCAGATTCAGACGAGTAATTTTCATCACCATCATAGTAATCAAATGGATTTCCTTTAATATTTTTTGCACTCCATCGCTTATTTGTCCGCTTGCACTGTTTACAAATTTCTCTTTTTACATCGTTAGCAGCTTTAGAAAGTGGTTGAAAATCAGTTAGATTCTGTTCCGCTAAATTTGATAGTCTATGATCATCCTTTCTCCCAGCTTTATGATCAATTTCAATCTTTGTATTTTCAGAATTCCCATTAATCCCAAGCATCACACATTTTTGTTTCTTATAAAAATCCTTAATATCTTTTCTAATGTTCTGATTTAAAATTTTTTTATTGTTAAATCCAGATAAGCGAACTTTGTCAATGGAATTTCCATTTGTTATATTTTTATTAAACTTAACAATATATTTTTTTGCCAAACTAGAATTAGCTCGACACCAACTTCCGCCATTTCCAAGTTGAAGTTCTTTGTATTTATCAACGAATTCTGATACTAAAACCCAACGACTTACGCCCTGTTCATTGGGCATTGCGAGTTCTAAAAATAATTCCTTCTTTGTCATATTAAAATTCATTTTTAAAAATTAAAATGTACTCATGCTTAAAGATATAGTAGTCACTCGTTAATGCTCGATACCGCCAAATACCCTCTTTATTTTGCTTCGCTCTATTCCCAGACATATTTTTCACTATGACACTCTTGAGAGTCAATCCTAATTTTTGAGCCTCATTCATGCAATAAAATCCTAAAGGAATCCATTGTCCAGCAGTGTATTTATCACCAATGACAATTGCCAAATAACGCCCTTTTTCTAAAATAGATATTGTATTTTTTAAAACTAAACTGAAACCATTTAAAAATTCTTTTAAGGATTTTGCGTTTGATAAATCATCCTTTAAATCACTGAATTTTATAATATCGGCATAAGGCGGGTGCAAAATCGCTAAGCCAAGAGTTTTCTTACTATGTCTTTCAAGAGTCTCATTTACTACATCAAAAGTGGTATTTTTTGCGCTATTTCCAAAAATTATTTCTGAAAAATATTCTTTATTATCAACTTTTAACCGTAATTCCTCAACAAGATTTTTTTGTATATCAATCCCAATAAAATGTCTGCCTAATGTTTCAGCTTCATAAGCAGTCGTTCCACTACCAACAAATGGATCAAATACCACATCGCCTTTTCTAGTATACCTCAAAATCAGCTGGCGTGGGATTTGTGGGACAAAATTGCCATGATAAAATCCGCTGTGCTTGCCTGTTTTATCCCTCTCTTGAATAAGCCAAAGACTGTCAGTCCAAATTTCTGATTCTTTCCAGTTTTTTAAATCCAAATCATTAAAAGATGGCATAATAACCAAAGTTATCCCTTTTATCGAAGATTATACTCCCCCAGTATACCGCCAAAAATCCTCTGGGTAAAGCTTTGCGGAAATCAAAAAACACAAACCTGGATCCCGGGTCAAGCCCGGGATGACAGCTCACAACAAAAGGGAGTGCAGAATGACAGTAATAGTATTCAAGCAGCTCGATTATACCCGAACATCCGGAGGGAGTTGATGAGCGGGATGAAGTCGGTGATAAAATTATACGCCGCGGCACCCTCGGGCCCGATGACTCTGGCGAACACCAGCACGAGGCCAACTGCATTGACCGTCCCCCAAATCCAAAAGTCCTGCCGTGAGATAGCCGTCACGGATTGTCCGAGTTCGACCGCCTCCGCCACTTTGGTCAAATCATCCTTCATCAGGGCGACATCAGCCGCTTCGATCGCCGCGTCGGTACCCATCGCTCCCATCGCAATTCCAATATCCGCCAAGGCAAGTGCTGCCGCATCATTCACGCCATCACCGATCATCGCTACTTTGTGATGCGGATTGATATACTGTTTGAGATATTTCAATTTGTCCTCGGGCAAGAGCTCGGCATGATAAGTCGTGATACCCAACTCGGCGGACACTTTCTCAGCTACTTTCTCTGTATCGCCGGTCAACATCACGATATTCTCCACACCCAATGCCCGCAGTCGAGCGAGGGCGCTCTTAGCTTCTTCGCGCACCTCATCCTCCAACAATATCAAGCCAATCAACTGCCCATCATACGCGATTGGGAGCAAACTGCTCGAGCCTTCTGATTTAATTTTCTCGATCTCCTTATTTTGTTCATCTGAGATAGTCACACCCTCACTCGTGAGGAAAGCGAGCTTCCCGCATACTATTTTCTTGCCATGCAATATCGCGTGACTGCCCATCCCCGAATGTTCTTCAAACTCCTCGGTTTTTTCAAATGAAATATTTTGTTTTTCTGTATACCTGATTATTGCCTTGGCTATCGGATGCGCGGAGAAGAAGTCGACACTCGCCGCTATCGTCACCACTTCCGCCTCAGTCTTGTCGCCAAACGCATACACACGACTGACCTTCAACTTCCCCTTGGTCAATGTCCCGGTCTTGTCGACGACGATTGTCTTGACCTGCGTCAGCCCCTCGAGGAACGATCCGCCCTTGACGATAATCCCCCGTTTGGCCGCCTGCGCGATACCGGCCGAGAAAGCCATCGGGATCGCCACTGCGATATCATCGGCACAGGTCACCAGAAGCACCGAGAGCACCACGCTAATATCGCGCGTAAAAATATATACGCCGATCGCCAACAAGAAACTCAATCCGATATACCATCCGGCGAATTTGTCGGCCGTCGTCTGGATGCCTGCTTTTTCTTGTTGTGATTGTGCGACCAGTTGAATGACCTTTTCGAATATCGTGTCCTTGCCCACCTTCTCGGCGCGGATCACAAGCGAGCCCGACATATTGAGCGTCGAACTCAATACCTCGTCACCCACCACCTTGTCCACCAAGAGCGACTCGCCGGTCAACGATGATTGGTCAATCTGCGCCTGCCCGCTCACCACGATCCCATCCACCGCGATCCGCTCGCCCAACTCGACCACGATCAGATCTCCCTTTTGAATACTCGCGATAGACGTCACGACAATTTCCTCACCCCGCCTGACTTTCACCGTATCGGGTCGTAACTTGAGCAAACTCTTGATAGCGTTCTTGGCACGATTCTCCGTGTACGCGTCGAAGATACGCGCCGAAGTCAGCATCAAGTTGATAAACGCCGCCGATGCCCATTCCTGATTCAACAATGAAACCAACAAAGCTACTCCTGCCAGCAAATCCACGCTGATTTTCTTATTCCTCAATGATCGATACGCACTCCCCAAAACCGGTATCGTCGCCACGCCCGCCACGAAAATCAATATCGGTTCGGTGTCAAAAAATGAAATCAAATGGCCATAATGCAAAACCAGTACCGTCACCAGCACTCCAAATAAAAAAGTATCCGAAAAAATAAATTGGATTTTTTTCTTATACTCAGCCATATATTTTAGTATTTGAAATCACTTTTCTTGCTTCAGTATAACATAAAAACCCCTTCGCAAAGTGATATGTGTCTCAAAAACACAGGGATTCTTAAACTGATTCTATTTTCCTGTACCGAGCACCTCTTCTTTCACCGATCATTTCAATCAATTTCAAATCGACCAGCCGCGCAAGCGCCTGTTTAAGTGTCGCCAAAGGAATAGCTCCTTGCAATTGTTTATTCACATCCGAAATACTCAATGTATCAGATCGAAATAATTGGTAGATAACCAATTGTTTTTCCGAAAGCAATTTTTCCGGCTGATCTTCGTCCATAATCCGTTGCGCCCGCTGTGCCTGCTCTACCAGCGCATCAAGCAGAAAATTCAACCACACCGTAATATCTTCCCGATCCGTCTTGTGTTTCGATTGTGTCTTCCGTAAGGCAAGATAGTACTCTATTTTTCGCTCCTCGATAATTTCATCCAACGAAATATACGGGACATAGGTATACCCTGTTTTAAGAAGGAGTAGAGTAGTCAATGCTCGCGAGAGCCGGCCATTACCATCGCGAAACGGATGAATCGCTAAAAACTCGAAAATAAAATTGGCTGTAAAAATGAGCGGGTGCGTTTCCTGTGTTTTCATTTCCCCATTCAACCAAAACAAGACATCATCCATCTCTTTCTTGGTGAGATAGGGCGGCGTCGGATTGAATATGACGATTTCTTCACCATTCTCCTTTCGCATAACAACCGTATTGGCCGTTGTCTTGTACTTTCCTTTGTGCTCCTTGTCCTTTTCAGAAAAATTCAGAAGAATTTTATGAAAATGCAAAACCTGACCCTCGGTCATTTTGAGCGTCTTCCAATGGTCGAAAATTCGCCCGAGCAGGTCGGCATAGCCCGCCACTTCCTCTGCATCTCGTCCCTTGGGCGGTATCGATTTCAGTCCGGCAATGAGTCTTGCCACTTCTTCATCGGACATTTTTGAACCCTCGATACGCGTCGAAGCTCCGGTGCTCGTAATGAGCACGCTTCGTTTGAGTCTCCCGAGTGTCTGCGGACTTAGCCGCAAACTCCCCTTCCACAGACCTTTAAACTCGTCGATTTTGGCGATTTTTTGCAGTATTTCTTGGCTCAGATGAACCCTTTTCGAAAATCTATTGTTCATAAATCATTAGCTATATGGTAACTATATCTAATTATAGCTAAAAGTAGCTAAAAGTCAACCCTCACTTTTCCATTAAATTTTTCTCCTTGCATATCCAGCTTTGATCAATACCCTCATTTTAACACAAAAACCTCTATAATCATTCATGCAAACGCATATCCACTATCTTCAATTGCAGCTTCGTCGTGCCGTTCCAGGTATTGTCATCAAGTTGAACGACCACATCTAATTTTTCGCCGCGTTTGAGATCGGGGAATTGTTCGCCCAAACCGAAGGCGATCGCATCCCATTGCCGATTACCACCATCCTTCGAACGCAAAACCAGTTTCAAATGTTTATTGCCTTTGCCGACCATCCGAGTTTCCTCCACTGACATATTTTCCACCAAAAACATCGGCTCGGGGTTACCCTGACCAAACGGTGCCATTCGTTTGAGATCCCGCAGCAATTCCGTCGTCAATAGATAGGGCGAGACACGCGCATCGATCAAGAGTTCTGCCTCGGCTTCAATCCCCTCCATCCGCCGCGCCACCACCTGCTCGAACTTTTCCCGAAACGCGTCGAGTTGCTCGTTGCGCACGGTCAATCCAGCCGCCTGTGCATGCCCACCAAACTTCACCAATAGATCACCGCACTCCTCGATCGCCTCGATGATATTCAATTCTGGGACACTCCGAAGCGACCCTTGACTCTCCTCCGCGCCACGCTGCAGGACCACGGTCGGTTTACCATACTCGCGTGCAATCCGACCCGCCACCAGACCGACCACGCCAAACGCGAAGTGCTCATCAACAGCAAAAATAAGTTTCTTATCCGACACCTCAGCGATTTTGCGAACCTGTTCGGTGATATAGTCACTTACCTTGCGCCGCTCGACATTATGCCCCTCGATTTCCAACGCGAGGTCACGCGCCTCGACCCGATCCGTCGTCATCAGGAGGCGGTGCGCCTCTCTGGCATGCGCCATCCGGCTCGTCGCATTGATCCGTGGTGCCATCTGAAAACTCACACTCCACGCGGTCGGCGGATGATTGTCATCAATCGGAATACGCCCCACCGCGAACAATTCCTGTAAGCCAATACGCCGCGTCTTACCCAGCACGATCAAACCGAAATGAGCGATCGTCCGATTCTCCCCAATAAGCGGCATCACATCGGCGATCGTCCCGATAGCCGTCACATCGAGCAGCCACTTCAACTGCGGGAGCGCCTCGGGGAGCAATTCCCGATACAATGCCTGAACCACTTTGAACGCCGTCCCCGCTCCACAGAGTTCGGTGAATGGGTATCCGGCGCCGGGCAATTTTGGATTGATGATAGCAAAAGCCTCTGGCAACACCTCGGGCGTATGATGGTGATCGATGATGATGAATTCAATACCGCGTTGTTTCGCTTCGAGGATTTCCGCATGATTGGTCATCCCGCAATCCACCGTAAAGGCCAATGTCACACCATCTGCCACAAATGATTCGATTGCATTATGATGCAAACCATGTCCCTCGGTATTTTTGTTTGGAATATACACACTCACTATCAAACCTATCGCCTCCAATCCCGTCCGCAAGATGACCGACGAAGTCACACCATCCGCATCATAATCCCCAAACACACCGACCCGCTCACCGTTTTGTTTCGCTTGTTTGATCCGATCGATCACCTGCCGCATCGCCACGAACAAAAACGGATCATACATATCCCGCTCATAATCAGGAAAGAAAAATCGCTCTCGTGCCTCATCGCCAAAAACACCCCGCTGCTCCAAGAGAAGCTGGATCACCGGATGTGGCGAAGTATCGGACTGAGACACAACAGACGCCACATCAAGCGACGCCTGCACTTTCCATTTCGGCATACTATTTCTCACCTTTACACTCTAAATCACCACCAGTTCCGCCTCAAAAGTTTTCTTAGCAAAATCTTTCACCTTCAATTTCAAAGCATATTTCCCTTCATTGGAAACCAACGAAGTCGGAATATCCAAATCCTGTGCCAAACGCGCGGCATCCTCCGAATGCGGTTCAATAATTACCACGTATTCGCCCCCTAAAAGCAAAGCCTGTATCGCTGCCACCACATCCCCCGCCGAAATCATTCCAAGAACGAAAAATCCGGCCGCACCGAGTTCTTCCGCACGCTTTTTATCCTCGATTCGCCCCAAGTGCGAAGAAAACACCAGGGGAATACTTGCTGTCGCGACATTTCGTTTGAGCGCCTCAAGCAAAGAAAAACCATCCATTCGAGGCATAATTAGTCCCGAAAAAATGACATCTGGGTGCTTCGCGTCCGGAGCCTGCAAAAATTCCAGAGCCTCTAGGCCATCGCCCGCCTGAGTCACATCAAATCCCGCTGCGAGAAATACCTCTACATACAGTTCACGGGTATTCACCTCGTCATCCACGATGAGAATAGAAAGCTTCTTATCATTTTCCATAAACTAAAATTTAGTGTAATAAAAAATTCTCCTCTCTCTATTGTATCACAAGAAGAGAATCTGTCATCATCTTCCTCTTCCTTTTCCCACACAAAACTTCTACACACTCCCACCATACTCCGTGTGCAAAACCCCGAAGTCAAGGACATTGACCGTACCGTCTTCATTCACATCACCGGCGGCATTAGTCGTACCGTAATTGGCATGCAGCAGTCCGAAATCAAGGACATTCACGCTGCGATCCTGATTGAGATCGCTGGCATAGCTCACGATAAAGGAACTAATAGCAAGTGAAGCGCTAGGATTGTTGGATAGGTCAGTCACAATGAGGGAACAATTGGAGTGGCTGCCTCGTGCAAGCGTGTTGAAGGTGATAGTATTGTTGCCTGATGTAGCAATGGTGGTATCGCTGGAACAATCTCCCGTGTATGAGATAGTACCTGCCTCTGTGGAAGAGAAAGTATAGTTGGGCGTAGTGTCTCTTGAAACGGATGGGATGGGGGTGACCTGGGC
>JBAWZR010000041.1:0-9658 GCA_037142915.1 Candidatus Moraniibacteriota bacterium | reverse complement strand
ATTGAAAAAATTGAATGACCTGTTACAGAACATTGTGACAGGTCTTTTTTTGTGGTTAGGGTGTGAAAATTAGGAAAGAGAGTATTGACAGAAGTGTTGACAGGTGTGGGGAGGTGGAATAGAATGAGGGTAGAGTGGTGAGAAGTGGGGGAATGTGGTGAATTCGAAAGAGAGAAGAAAAAGAATGATCACCGAAGTCCTATGTTTATCGGAGAATATTCACACAGTATCGATACGAAAAAGCGCCTCGCTCTGCCGGCGAAGTTTCGTGGCGAAATGGGCGAGAAAGTCGTCGTCACTCGGGGTTTGGATCGGTGTTTGTTTGTGTATCCGATGAAAGTGTGGGAATCATTGGCGGAGAAACTCGGTAACTTGCCGGTCGGGGAAGCGGGGACTCGGAGCTTCACGCGGTTGATGTTGGCGGGTGCGGTGGATGTCGAAGTCGACAGTCAGGGGCGCGTGCTCTTGCCGGAATATCTGAAAACCTACGCGGGATTGGATAAGGAAGTGACGGTGGCCGGTGTATTTAATCGGTTGGAATTGTGGGATGTGAATGAATGGCAACGATACAAGGTGCAGGCTGAGGCGCAGTCAGGGGATATTGCGGAACAGCTCGGGAAACTCGGCGTGTACTAAAGTGGAGATGAATGATTATTATGACTGCAACGAAACACATTTCAGTTTTGCCGGAAGAAACGATTGATGGACTGAATCTCACAGAGGATGCAGTGGTAGTCGATGCGACCCTAGGTGGCGGCGGGCACAGTCGAATGATCTTGGAGCGAATCGGTGCGACGGGAAAGTTAATCGCGTTAGATGTTGATCCGGAAGCAATCAGACGATTTCAAGAACAGACGAATGGTGACGCGCGAGTACAGGTGGTGCGCAAAAACTTTGCTCAATTAGAGGAGGCTCTGGCGGAAGCGGGTGTCGAGATAGGAGAGGTAGATGCGATAGTGGCGGATCTGGGTTTTTCTTCGGATCAAATCGAATCGGCGGATCGAGGATTGAGCTTTTTGCTCGACGGCCCACTCGATATGCGGTTGGATCCGACAGAGGAACGCACGGCAGGGGAACTGGTGAATACTCTGGACGAACAGGCATTGGCAGCTCTTTTGCGAGAGTACAGTGATGAATCACGATCACATCAGATCGCACGGGCGATCGTTCGGGCTCGCGAGCTCAAGCCTATTATGACTACTCGTGAATTGGCGGAGGTGATAGAGCAATCCCTCCCGATGCGGGCGCGTAAAAAAAGCGGTATTCATCCGGCGACAAAATCCTTCCAAGCTCTCAGAATTGCCGTGAACAAAGAGTTTGAGTGCTTGGAGAAGTTTTTGCCGCAAGCGTTTGGAAGTTTGCGAGTGAGTGGTCATTTGGCGATTATCTCGTTTCATTCGGGAGAAGATAGGATCGTCAAACGGTTTTTTCGGGACATTGCCGGGGGATGTATATGCCCGAAAGATTTCCCCATCTGTCGATGTGGGAAAGTACCGCTCATTCGTATACTTACCAAGAAGCCAATCATCGCTTCTCATGAAGAATTGCAGCGCAATCCGCGTTCTCGCAGCGCCAAGCTCCGGGTGGCGGAGAAAATAGAATACAAAAAACAAAAAGATTATGAACACGCAAGCGATTCACATTCATTCTGAAGGACTGTTTCTCCGGGAACGGGAAATCATCTCACGGAAACAAGCGCTTCCTAAAAAGCAATTTTCTACGAGATGGGCTTTTGCATTGCTGCTCTTGTCCGTGGTCGCATACTTATATGCCACCAATCACAATGCTGTGCAGGGCTTCGCGGTGCGAGGAGCAGAACAGTCTCTGGCTGCTGCTCAGGATGAAAATCAACAGCTACGGATCGAGGAGGCGCAGTTGCGTTCTCTTGGGCGGATTATGGATGCGAAGAATCGCTTCGGTTTGGTAGAGGCGACACCGGAAAGCAAGACAGTCAGTTTCGTAACGCTCAATGAGTCGTTGGCGTTGCGATAATACGCGAACGAAAACGAATGAAAAAGAAAACCTCGATAAAAAAATCAGGAGTGGAGCGGAACGGGGTATTTTCGCGATGTCGGCGACTTGGGTGGTTGCTGTTTTTTATGTGTTTGGTGATTGTGGGTGTCGTGTGGCGGCTCTTCGTGCTTCAGGTAGTGCAGTCGAGTATGTATGCGAAGCAGGCGGTGGATCAGCAAACCGCATCGGGTGAACTCTTTCCTGACCGAGGCGAGGTATTTTTGCAGGATGAGGGCAAAGCTCTCTATCCATTGGCGATCAATCGACCATACTTCGCAGCATCGCTGGCGCCCAAGGAGGTGGCTGATCCGGAAGCAGTTGCGATGCTGTTGTCAGACACGTTACAGTTGAACCGGCAGGATACTCTCACGAAAATCAATCAAAAGGATGACCCATATATATTTTTAGCACACAAACTTCCCGATGATGCTGTGAATAAAATCAGGGCGGCCGGCTTGAAGGGAATTCATTTGGATAAGGAAAACTATCGGTTTTATCCCGCTGAGACGATGGCCTCGCAGGTGATTGGGTTTACCGGAACGGAAAGCGGACAACTTATGGGGCGCTATGGTGTCGAAGCATCGTGGGATGATGCTCTGCGCGGACAAAACGGAATGATAGACCAGGAACGCGATGCGGCAGGGCGATGGATACCACTCTCGTCACGGGAAACGATACCAGCTCAAAATGGCAATGGCCTCGTGTTGACGATCAATCGGGTGATACAATATGAAGCGACCCGGATCCTCCGTGAGTCACTCGACAAATATGGTTCGCAAAGTGGTTCGGTCGTGGTGTTGGAACCCTCAACGGGGCGGATATTGGCGATGGTCTCGTTGCCGGAATTTGATCCCAATAATTATGCGGGTGGGGATATGGCGAGTTTTGTCAATCCGATTACGAGCTCCGTCTATGAACCGGGGTCAATTATGAAGCCGCTCACGATGGCGATGGGATTGGAGGCAGGTAAAGTCACTCCATTGACCGAGTATGTCGATACGGGACATGTCTTTGAATCTGGATATGACATTAGGAACGCCGAAGAAAAAATATATGGTCAATCAAATATGGTTAAGGTATTGGATCAATCAATTAATACTGGTGTGGTGTTCGTTGAAAAGCTTTTGGGTAATTCACTGTTCAGTGATTTTATGGATCGATTTGGTTTCGGCGCGAAGACGGGTATTGATCTGCCCGCCGAGGCAGTGGGGAGTCTGGCGAATCTTACTAACACGAAGCGCTCTCTGTCTTTTTTTACCGCGTCATTCGGACAGGGAGTTTCGGTGACACCACTCCAGATGGTGATGGCATATGGTGCGCTCGCCAATGGGGGAGAGTTGATGAAACCGCAGATAGTCGAGGCGAAAATCCATCCAGACGGGACGCGTGAGGAAATCCCTCCAGTTTCGGTGCGGCGAGTGATTCGGTCGGACACAGCACAAACTATCGGGACAATGTTACGCGATGTGGTGGTAAATGGACATGGCAAGAGAGCTGATGTTCCAGGGTATCTCGTGGGAGGGAAAACAGGGACAGCACAGGTGCCGAAGACCGATGGCAAAGGCTATCAGGATAATGTGAATATTGGTTCATTTATCGGGTACGCGCCGATCAATGATCCGAAGTTCGTAATATTGGCGAAGATAGATGATCCAAAAAATGTCGAGTGGGCGGAGTCGTCTGCTGCGCCGGTATTTGGCGAAGTGATGAAATTTTTGCTCGGATATGCTAAAATCCCTCCGACAGAGACGGTGAAATAAGAAATTGTTATTACGTTGTTATGAGGCTGACAGATCATATTATACGTCGGTTCGATGAAGCCTATAGGCGCAATGAGGCTTATTGGGTGCGCGAAGAAATTCCCGAAAATGTCAAAACATTCGCAAAAAATGTGGAGAGAAAATTCCCGAAAGGGAAATTACTTGATCTTGGTTGCGGTAATGGATGGCTTTCCTTTTATTTCGCTCAACAGGGATTTGTTGTTTCCGGTATTGACTCTTCGAAGGAAGCGGTACGATTGGCTCGAACAGCGCAGAAACAATTGAGTGAAAAGCGAGTTATTTTCACAGTAGGCGATGTACTAGAGCTCCCTTACAAAGAGAAGTCATTTGATATTATTTTTGACAAGGGCTTGTTTCATCACTTGCCACAATTGGAATGGGGACAGTATAAACGAGGCTTATTAAAAGTTTTGAAACAAGGTGGCCTGTTTTATCTTTCCGTTTTTAGTGATCAGTCGGTTAAGCGGGGGTTTTCTCCGAAGCAATCAGGGAGACTGTGGCATCGGTCGAAGGATTCGATTGGATATTGGAATTATGATCATTTTTTTACTGAAGCATTGTTGCGGAAAATTTTTCGTCGCGGATTTGAAATTGTCTCTATCGAATCTGATAAGCAGGTTGGATTGCACGGTTCTCATAAACCTCATGTTATTATACGGAGAGTGTGAGTAATAGTCATGTTGTTGAACAAAAAACAAGTTTTTCTGAGAGTAATACAATTTAGGTATGACAAACAAGAAAATCGTAGTACAGGGTACGCAAGTGATTGTTTTCAAGCAAAGAGCAAATGATTTTATCTCTTTGACTGATATTGCAAGGTTCAAAAACGCTGAGTCTCCAGCTGATATTGTGAAAAACTGGATGAGAACTCGTGATACTATCGAGTTTTTGGGACTTTGGGAGAAGGTAAATAACACAAATTTTAAACTGGTCGAATTCGACGGGTTTAAAAATGAGGCTGGATCAAACTCCTTTGTTTTATCTCCTCTAAAGTGGATCGAAAAAACCGGAGCTGTTGGTATTATCTCAAAATCTGGTCGGTATGGCGGCGGGACTTTCGCGCATAAGGATATCGCTTTTGAATTCGCATCGTGGATCAGTCCTGAATTCAAGCTGTATCTTATCAAGGAGTTTCAGCGGCTCAAGGAAGAGGAAAATGAACGTTTGACGCTCGGCTGGGATACGAAGCGGCTGCTGACGAAGATCAATTATCGTATCCATACGGACGCTATCAAAGCGCATATCATTCCAGCACGAATCTCTAAACGACAAGTGAATATTATTTTTGCCAATGAGGCAGATGTATTAAATGTGGCGCTGTTCGGTATGACCGCCAAGGAATGGCGCGATAAAAATCCGAAATTGGAGGGAAATATTCGGGATTATTCCGATGTGACCCAATTGGTATGTCTTGCCAATCTCGAAACACTGAACGCAGAATTTATCCGCCAAAAATTATCTCAAAGCGATCGACTCATAAAGTTGAATGAGATTGCCATTATTCAAATGCGATCATTGGCTGAGAATAATTCCGTCAAAAAGTTGAAATAGGTTTTGATTTATGCATTATTTATATCTGGATGAATCAGGAGATTTGGGATTCGATTTCGTGAATAAAAAACCGTCGAAGTTTTTTACGGTGACGGTTTTGGTTGTGGATGGGCGAGATGCCAATAGGAAATTGACGATCGCTGCAAAGAAGACGCTTGCAAGAAAGCTCAATCAGCGCAGCACTCGAAAAAGAATCATTCGAGAAATAAAAGGCTCGGAGACTACACTTATGATAAAGAGATATTTATATCAGCAAATACGGGATATTCCTTTTGATATTTATTCGATCACTCTTGATAAGAAAAGATTATTTGAACGATTATCCGAAGATAAAGAACGAGTGTACAATTTTGTGGCACGCCAAGTGATTGATGCCATTCCATTTGAGCGTATGTGTAATGATCGGATCGAAATGATTTTTGATCGATGCAAGGGAAAAGTTCAGATAGAGGAATTCAACGGGTATATTCGCAATCAATTGGAGGCAAGGATTGATCCGGGTATACCTATCGATATGTACCATCAGCGGTCTCATGAAAATTACGGGTTGCAGATATGCGATGTGTTTTGTTATGGAATTTTTCAGAAATACGAGAGAAAAGAAACCGCGTGGTATGATGTTTATGCTCAAGAGAAAATCCGTTTCGAAAAACCGTATGTGTTGGAGAAAAACAAAAATCCCCTTGCGGGGAAGTGTGCCTCTTGAGCTTGTTGTGCCAAGGCTTTTGCCAACCGATGGAAGGGAACGCCAAGTGCAACTACAAGAAGGTCTTATCACTACACCATTAATATAGCGCGATTTTCAGGAGTTGTCAATATAAAGATTTTTACCTCTATCAAAGCATTTTATGTCATCACGACAAGTAGGAATAGAATCAAAAGAGAGTATCGTTGATGGGTTGCGCATTCATTATGTGCAGAATTTTTCGGGTCGCGCAGATGAGGAAGCATCAGTCACTGTGTTTTTACATGGTTGGGGCGCAAACAGTGAGAGTTTTCGTGAAGTGCTTTCGTATTGCGCCGACGCGATTGCGATTGATTTACCCGGGTTTGGCGGGAGTGAACAGCCGAAGACCGCTTGGTCGTTGAATGAATACGCTTTGTTTTTGAAGCATTTTTTGGAAAAGTTAGGCATTCAAAAAATAATTCTGATAGGACATTCGTTTGGTGGCAGTATTGCGGTGCGCTATGCGGCTCGGTATGAGCGTGCAGAGCGGTTGATTCTCATCGGAAGTGCTGGCATTCGACACAAGAATACTGTGCGTAAAGCTGTATTGCTTGGATTCGCCAAATCGTTAGGATGGTTGTTAAAATTACCTGTAGTTGGAATATTTCGTCAGCGAATTCGGAAGCAACTTTATGCCTGGATCGGGAGTGAAGACTACTTGGAGTCGGGAGCTATGCAGACAATCTATCAGCAGATTATTTCAGAGGATGTGCGTGACGATGTTCAGAAAATAAAAATCCCTGTCGTTTTGATCTGGGGGAATAGTGATAAGAGCACACCCATTGATGATGCGTATGTTTTTCAAAAGTTGTTTCCTCAGAGTCGACTAGAGATTGTCGCACAAGCGGGGCACTATGTTTTTCTTGATGCGCCAGAATCATTTAAAGATGTTTTTTTGAAAGCCCTGGTATGATACTGAGAAAATTACTCTATATTTTTCAAAGCGAGAATTATGATGCGGAGCGATTCGTTCATTTTGCCTATACGCATCTCCGCTGGTGGCGATTGGAGCGACGAGGGACACTCCATTGGACGAGGAAGGTATGGCTTTTGTACGGTTTGACACTGCTCGTAGAAATTGTTTTTGCGGTGATTGGTTGGTTTTTACTCGGAATGATTGGTGTTGTGATGGCTCTGTTGATTGATCTTTTTGCCTCACCGCTTTTTCTGGTTGTGTCCGCTTGGCTGATATCTCCTTTTGAACAATTTTTAAAACGACGTATTGTGAATCGTGCTCGTAACATTATGCGGCAATCGAAAGCGAGAGTAATCGGAATTACAGGGAGTTTTGGCAAGACGACAATGAAAGAAATAGTGGCCAAGCTTTTGGAGGATTCGTTTGTGGTCGTGAAGACGCCGGAGAATATCAATACTGACCTGGGGGTAGTGGAATTTATTTTTACCCATAAAAAAGAAATTTTTGAAGCAGACATATTTATTGTTGAAATGGGAGCGCATCGCCGCGGTGATATTCAGGCTTTGTGTGACTTGGTGCGGCCACAGTACTCGATATTGACCGGTATTAGCGAGTCGCATTTGGAACGATTTGGGAGTATCGAAAACATCGTGAAGGGAAAATTTGAACTTCCACGAGCTACGCGTGAGTGCACTGTATTGAATGATGCTAATACATATATCCACGAGGCGATTCAGGAACAACAAGCAATCTTATGCGAGGTTATCCAGGTTTCAGAGAAAGATGTGACTTCTATTGTGCCATTGGAAAACTTCGCCGGTTTGAGTTTCGCGTGGCAAGGAATGCCGTTTACGACGAAGTTGCTGGGGCAACATAACGCATTGCTGTTCGTGTTAGGAATGACGTTGGCACAAAAACTCGGTGTATCATTGGAAGAATTACAAGAACGAGTGAAGTTGGTTGTTCCTGTAGAGCATCGTTTGCAACCGATTTATAATCCTATGACGGATGTTTGGATTTTGGATGATAGTTATAATGGGAATCGTGAGGGTGCCCTGAGCGCAATTGAAGTTTTGGCTCGGTCGAAGGGGCGGAAAATAATCCTTACCCCTGGATTGGTTGAGTTGGGTGAAAAATCAGAAGAAATTCACCAGCAATTAGCCTCGGAGTATATTCGCGTTGCCGATGAAGTGTTACTGATAAAGAGTGTTATGACAGGCTACATAGAAGCGTATTTCGCTGAAAAAGGGTATACTAACTTTAGTGTGTATGCTACGACGCCAGAGGCTCATGCCGATCTGGGGATGGTGCTCCGCCGAGGTGACACGATTTTATTCCAAAATGATTTGACAGATAACTATTTTTAACTGTTTATGGCTAAACCAACTATCGGTGTATTTTTTGGGAGTCGAAATCCCGAACATGAAATCTCTATTATTACAGCACAGTTTATTTTGCATGAATTGCGAAAAATTGGATACATAACTGTTCCGGTATATATCGATAAACAAGGACGATGGTATGCGGACGAAGTTCTGGGGAAGTTGAAATTTTTTACCGAAGGACGATTCGAAGAAAAACTGCAATCAATACCGCAGTGCGTTGTCGATATTGATGCATCACAAGAAAAAATAATTTTGAAAACGAAAAAAACTTTTTCCAAAGAAATGGTGATTGATATCGCATTCCCAGCTTTTCATGGTCAAAATGGCGAAGATGGAACGGTGCAGGGTTTGTTTGAGCTGGCGAATGTACCATATATCGGTTGTGGCGTAACTTCTTCGGCGATGGCGATGGATAAAATTATCACGAAACAACTTTATCAGAGTGCGGGTATTCCGACGACGCCCTTCGCTGTTGTGATTTCGACTGATTGGAATGCTCACAAAGAAGCGGTACTTGAGAAAATCGGAAAGTTACAGTGGCCGGTATTTGTGAAACCGGCACGCTTGGGTTCGTCGATTGGGATTGCTAAGGCACGAACGCCGGAAGAATTGGTGAATGCTGTCGAAGTGGCTTTGCACTATGATGATCGCGTGATCGTTGAAGAGAGTATTGAGTCGCTGATGGATGTGACCTGTGCCGTGATGGGTAATGATGCGCCAGAAGTTTCATTGGTGCAGGAGTCGGTATTTACTGGTGAACATTTCAGTTACGAGTCGAAGTATATCGATGAAGGTGGCGCCCAATTGGGGAATGCGCAAAACAATATCGTCATCCCGGCGCGGCTGAGCGGAGAACGAACCAAAGAATTACAGGATTATTCGAAGCAGATTTTCAAACTTTTTGGCTGCTCCGGTATTGCACGAGTAGATTTTTTGTATGACACAAAGAACGACAAACTTTACGCCAATGAAATCAATACGCTTCCGGGAACATTGTACCATCACCTTTGGAAAGCAAGTGGAATCGATATGGCGGAGCTTTTGAAGCGACTACTGAGTTTCGCGAAAGAGCGACACCAAAACAAGAAGTTATTGACGACTGTTTTCGCCTCCGATGTTTTGCGTTTTGCCGGTTCGGTGAAATTGCAGATGAAACAATAAAAGAAGATGTTTTTATGGGATTACAACAACAAGAAAAATCATTTCAAAGAAAGATATTGGAGCGACCACTGCGGTGGATGGCTCGGGCGGTGTTGCGTAAGTATCAGCCGAAGATCATCGGGAT
>JBAWZR010000040.1:0-9734 GCA_037142915.1 Candidatus Moraniibacteriota bacterium | reverse complement strand
AGGCTCCTTGTTTTAGGTGCAAAACACCACTCTGCGAAAGGGTGGTTTTTGTGTTTTTATTGACAATTTTTTTGTTTCTGTATATAATGCTGTTGAGTATTTTCTCACCTTAACAAAACAAACTGAGAGAGGTTATGTATCATGTTTATCAGGATTCGCAAAGAACCACTAGGGTACTATCTGTTTGATAGAGATAGTAGAGCTCAACAATTTATCGAAGATACTGGTCAGGATTTTCTGAGCGGTAATAGGGCGGAGATATTAAGCCTTCTTCAATCTTATGTTCCAGGGTTTAAACCTGGTACAAGTTACGAAATACTCCCTCCAAAAAATCAAGATCTGTCTCTGTCAGCTCCAATTGGTATGTATCTTGAAATATCCGGGGTATGCAATATGGACTGTTCCCATTGTTACAAACACGAGCCGCGAACTTGTATTGAGCCAGAATTGGAACATTACAAAGCGCTTCTCACTGAACTTCGAGAAATGGGGGTTTTCGAAATTCGCATCTGTGGCAACGAACCAACGACTTCTCCGTGGCTAGATGAAATAGTGCATCATGCTAAGGAGCTAAATTTCTATGTGGGAATAAATACAAATGCATATTTCGGTAAGAAAACGCAGGATCGACTCATTGCACTTCAACCGAACTTTATTGCTATTAGTGTTGATGGAAACAAAGACACCCATGATAGTATTCGTCGGGATGGATCGTATGCTCGAGCCATATCTTTTCTTGAAAGATTAGGTCAAACTAAGATAAAACGACGGATAAATACGGTTGTCTCCAAGCAGACTGCGAGTGTGATTGGGCATGTTGCCGAATTAGCGGATAGATTTGGTTCTGATGTGAGTTATCTTCCATTTAGACCCGTGGGAAAACATGCCGATTTCAATCAAGAGAATGCTATAGATAGTGCTATCATGCATCAAGTTGTTCAGGAGATAGGGAATCTTCGGATAGCTCATCCTGGCATCACTCTGCTGACATACTTCGATGTCCTCGGGGAGAAAGCGACTTATCATCACTCGATGGATTTCAATTCTCCCTGTCCGGCACGCAAGAATGGTTTCATCGCTTTTAGTGGTGATTTCTTTCCTTGCGATTTCCTCCGATTTTCTGGAGATACGTATTTTTGTGGCAATGTATTCGAGCAGGGCTTTGAGACTCTCTGGAGAAACTCTACTACTCTTCGAGGATTTCAAAAATTAGAACATGTGAAATGTAAAAAAAGTGACCACTACATGAAAAAATGTTACGGTGGTTGCATATCTGGAGCAATATCTTCTACTGGTGGCCCGGATGATCAATTATGTTTTGTTCGAACGGAAAGTTGTTGTTAGGCTCTTCAACCTTATCAAGCGCTGTCATTATCATTATGGCAGCGCTTCTTGTTTTAATGGCTCGTATAAGCTAGTATTATAGTATACTACTAAGCAACTCTTTGAATTATGACTACAATTACTTGCCGAAATAATTTTGATCAGATGGTGACTCTCCTCCGAGAGAAGTTTGTTTTTCGTCCCAGTGTTTATGGAATTATCGTTTCTGATAATAAGGCAGTTTTTCTCCGAAACAAAGGGAATGGAAAATTATGGCTTCCTGGTGGTGGAATAGAAATCGGAGAGCGTATCGAGGATGGTCTCCGCCGAGAAATCGAGGAAGAAACAGGATTAAAAGTTTCTGTAGAACGATTTCTCTTTTTTTGTGAAAATTTCTTCTATTACCAGCCACTTGATGAGGCGTATCATGCGTTCCTCTTTTTCTATCTCTGCAAACCAGAATCTACCGACCTTGTTTCCGATGAAAACGTTGATGATCTCGAATCAGGGAAACCACGCTGGACTCCCTTTTCGCAAGTGCGACCCGAGGACATAGCAGATTTTGGGGAAGATATCCATGCTGCTTTGATGAGTCTTTCGGTTTAGAGCGCGTTCTCGCTCGCCTAGGCTCCTTGTTTTAGGTGCAAAACACCACTCTGCGAAAGGGTGGTTTTTGTGTTTTTATGTTAGAATAAGGCAATGAATAAATTTATTTGATCGTATGGAAACATTTTTACAAATTAAGCCATTTCAAGAAACCTTATATGCGGGAATGTGCGGTCCAGCTTCTTTGAAGATAGTTTTGGCATATTACCGAGTGGAGAAGTCAGAGAGTGAATTGGCGCAACTCACACACACCGATGCAGACTTAGGGACAACAGCACAAGAATTAGCTCGTATTGCAGGGTACTTCGGATTTCAGTCTGAGATTCGTGAATATTGTGAGTTGTCGGATATTGAATTGTGGTTAGAGAAAGGTGTGCCGGTAATCGTGGATTGGTTTACTCGTGGAAGAGATGATTATTCTGATGATATAGCCTCAGCAGATGGGCACTACTCAGTAGTCTGTGGAATAAATGACACACATATTTTTTTGCAAGATCCGGAAATAGGAGGTGTGCGAAAGATGCAAAGAGAAGTGTTTCGCCGAGTCTGGTTTGATTTTTCTGGAGAATGTATCCATCCAGATGAACTAATTATTCGACAGTTAGTAGCGATTTATAAATAAATAGTATGCACTGGAAACTCCCGCTGAATATCAAGATATACGAAGTGCTTGAGAGAGCTAAATTAAAGAGAAATTTATGCAAATCGAATACGAGGCGGCGTTTGGGGAAATAGATCCGGAGGCGATGCGGCGGAGGCTGGGAGAGGCTGGGGCGGTTTTGGTACGGCCGGAGTTTCTGCAGAAGCGGACGAACTTCACTTTGCCCGTGGGGAGCGAAGTAGAGCATATCGGTTGGGCGCGTGTGCGGGACGAGGGAGACAAGATCACGATGAGTATCAAGACCAATGCCGGCGGGCGTATCGAGGATCAGAAGGAAGTCTGCCTGACAGTGGAGAGTTTTGAAAATGCTGAATTGTTTCTCATGACGCTTGGTTGTCGGAAGAAATCCTATCAGGAGACGAAGCGGGAACTCTGGACGCTGGACGAAGCGGAAATCACCATCGATACCTGGCCATGGCTCGAGCCGTTCGTGGAGGTGGAGGCGCCGTCGGAAGCGGTAGTGAAGCTGGTTTCGGAGAAGCTTGGTTTTGATTACTCTCAGGCGATATTTGGCCCGGTGCATATGATGTATCAGCGCAAGTATCCACACCTCACCGTAGAGCGGATCAACAATCAAACGCCTCTGATTGTGTTTGGTGGTGAGAATCCTTTTCTGGATTAAAGGGGATACCACTCTGCGAAAGGGTGGTTTTTGTGTTATTGACAATGAGGCGATAGTGGGCAATAATGGAATATCCATTCGTGGATAGTAGGGCGTATTTCAAAATGCGCTCGCATGTTTTTTCTGATATGAGGAGAGGATAATGAACTTTAATAAATTGAAATACGCTATTGCTAGAATCGGTATTGTATTTACCAGAAAGAAAACAATGGCTGGATGCGGGCATAAGACACGGCAGAAAGATACACTCGCTGCATTCGGAAAAACCATCATCATGAAGATTTTTTTTGATGAGGATGGTTCAACTTCACACTGTCATCGGTGTTTAGAAAAAATGACGATTCGTTGTGCTTGGTGTGGTTTGCCAATTTTTATCGGTGATCCAGTGACACTGTATTCACCAAGGGATAAAGATATGGAAATGCCAGAGTATGCTGTACGATATAAAAACAATGCTTTTGTAGGGTGTCTCCGTTGGGCTTGTGCGGACAGCGGTGCTGATAGAAGTGGATTTTGGTATCCTCTCGGTGAGGTGTATCGGGTACTCTCACCTCTTGAGCAATGCCTGCAAAGTGGGGAGATGGTGATTATTGGTGATTTGGGTGATATACAGCAAGCCCTCCCGATAGAAATGAATTAGGAAGAACAATGCGTCGTTGATTTTAAATAGCTCCTTGTGGAAACATTCACACAGGAGCTATTGATTTTTTTAAAGGGAGGGTACAGGATCTTAAGAAGTGTGTTTCAGATATAAAAGGCCGTTCTGCGTAAGGCTTGACTTTGTGTTAGAAGTATGGTAGTATGAGGAGTCAATGAAATAAAGGTTTCTTGGCAACTTTAACAATTTTTTTAATAAACAAAAGGCAGGTGTATTATGTGCGGAATGAATCCATTGATGCTTATTCTTATCGGGATGAGCAAAGTAATGCGAGACAAAGAATTTTGGGACGTCTTACGAACTGGCGCCGAAAAACGGCACGATATTGTTTATTCAAAGGGAAGTGATTTCGAGAGCTTTGCTGTGCATTTAGAGCATGCTGAAATTGGCACGTTCAAGAATTATTTTGGCTCAAGTATAACAACGAGAAACATTCGCCAGCAGGAGTCAAGAGAACAACTGTTCAAAAAATTAGCTCTTGGCGACTATGATCTTGGAAAGAGTTCTGTTTCGGTTCCACTTGAAGACCTGGCATATGGCGAAATTTTAATGAAATTCTCATCTTATTCTGGTAATGACAAGGCTTTCAGGGTTCATTTCTTGAGAGCATAAAAATTCAAATATCTCTAGAAGATAAAAAGGCTTCACAGCAAATGTTGTAGAAGCCTTTTTTATTTGCCTCGCTCTAGAATCAAAACACCACCCAGTGTTTGGCGGTGTTTTGATAGAAACAAATATGCGATATTCGGGATTACTCAACGATGAGCGTGCCCCACTGACCCTTCTCCCGATGTCCAGGCTTGGAGCAGTAGAAGACGAATTGACCAACTTTGTCTGCGGTAAACTCGATGGTCATCTCTTGATTCATCGGCAACTCCTGCTTGATGCTGTATTCGTCAATTACGAGATCGTGCATACCCTTGATATTGGTCGCCTTGATGCGGACGGTATCACCTTTTTTCACCCGGATTTCTTTGAGCGAGTACCAGACACCAGTCTCATCGTAGTAGGCAGTAGTGGAGAATTCTTTCACCGAACCGGCGGTTTTTGTTGTCGCGGAATCGGCCATCTTTTGGTTAGCTGTACTGGCTGGCGCGTTGCCGCCTTTATTATAGAGGGCATAGCCGCCTACAGCTGCGACCACGATAACAAAAATCAAAACTGCTTTCTGCATATGTGTATGTGTTATGCTATTAAATGGAACCTCATTAAGTATAGATGATGAATGCAGACTTGGCAAGTCTGTTTTGAAAGAGATCAGAAATGGGGGAGTAGGTTTCTGTGCTATACTGTAATTAGTTTTAGCGGGGGAGTGAACAGAGGGTATTTTTGCGGGGAATTATTTATCGCTCTGATGAATATCAATCGATATGGATAAGAAAACACGGATATTGCTCATTGTCTCGATCGTCGTGGGCACACTTTCTTTTGGAGTCACTTTCTGGAAGGCTTTCATCGGTCGCAGTTATACGGTTTCTTTTCATGTCGTCTGTGACCCTTCTCGTGAAGCTTGTTTCGCACAAACCTGTACGCCGGAGAATCCCGAAAACAATCTCTGTAGGAATCCGATTGCGCTTTTTGAATATTACAAAATACTCCAAATGAAAGCCTTCGCAGTTCCCACCTGCGATAAGAACAACGGAAACTGTTCTCTGTTGAGCTGTACTAGTCAACCGAAAAGCGCAGCCTGTATGGAAGTGCTCTGTAATCGTGTCATCGAAATGCCCGAGGGAGTGACTTGCAATAATCCAGCGACATACCAGCTCCCACTCGTGCAGGAATCCGTCCCGAAAATCGAGACTCCTTCCGAATAGGGCGTATCTGGGAGGAGTGAAATCTGATTCGGCAAAATGAGCTCCAAAAGCCGTCATTGAGGCGGTTTTTTCGTACCCTTTACAAAATACTCAAAAGGTGCTACAGTGGTGTGTTATGAACATCTCACCGACCATCCGCAAATATCTCATATTCCTTACCTTTCTCCAGGTAGATTTCTTCGTGGCGATAGAGACGACCGCACTTATCGTGGCGGCACCGAGCATAGCGACTTCTTTTTCTCTCGGTGAGCCATTTCTCCCGTGGATTCTCAATGCATATTTTCTGACGATGTTCGTTGCGCTGATTGCTTTTCTCATATTTGAGAAGCAGTTTTCTCGAAGTATGAGCGCGAAACGATTTTTTTTGGAAGGGATGATCTACTTCATCCTCGGAAGCGTGATCGCTGGTGTGGCTGACAGTGCGCAGTTGTTCTTTTTCGCGAGAATCGTTCAGGGTATCGGAGCGGCCATGGTTTCTGTTGGTCAGTTGTGGGCGATGACCGAATCGTATCGGGATGCAATAGAAGAACCTCTGTTGTGGGCGGATATGGGATTCGTCATAGGTATCGCGGCCGGACCATTTTTGGGAGGTATTTTTTCCGGGATTTCTGTGGACGGTTGGCGAGGGATATTTTTACTCAATGCGGTATTTGCAATAACAGGTGCACTTCTTTTCGCTTGGCTGTATCGCGAGAAGCGAGTGACTCAGGCAGCTACGGTTTTCCCTGGCGACAAAAAATCATTTCCGGCGAGTTTTTTTTGGGTGATGGTGATAGAGTTGATTGTTTCGGTTGTCGTGGTGGCGCAGGAATTTGTCGTTTCGACGTATTTGCAGAATGTGCGTGATTTCACTCCGTTGGCGACCGGGTCGGTACTCTTCGCCGCCTCTGTTGGTGTGATCGTCGGTGGATTTTCCGTCGTTGCTTCCAAGAAAACCGATACATTGGCCGGAATTTCGAGCGGGTTACAAGGGATGGTGGTCGCCATAGTCGTTTTCGGTCTGGCGTTTCATTTCGATATATTCGTCCCAATCTTATTCTCACTGTTTCTTTCGGGATTATTCTTCGGTCGGTTGGGTATCCTTCTTTTCTCATACATTTCTCGTCTACTCGCTCCGGCAGCATTGGTGAGCGGGACGATTATCTACCTTATTGTGTTACAATTAGGGAATGCTTTCGGCGTGGGGATGGAGACGCTGTGGGCAGCTATCAACAATGATTTTCTTCTCTTCAGTTTCCTGCTAGTGGGTTTACTACAGGTGCCGCTTTTTTGTGTACCTCAATTGCGTGCAGTCGGTCGAGGCGAGATGAATACTAATTAAATGAACGGGCTTTATAATTTATGAGGCATACTCTGCAGAAGAAAAGTTTGAGAGATCGGGCGATCGATGTGGCGCAGGTAGTCGCGTACGCGATATTCATTTGGCCCTTGCGATATATTTTCCGTATTCAGGTGGAGGGTCTCGATCGAGTCGTCGTCACGAAGCCTTATATCGTTATTTCCAATCATCAATCAATGTGGGACGCCGCCCTGGTGCTCTCGGCGATCGGGATGCGCAATCTTCTTCGGCTGTGTCCGATGCGATTTCCTATTAACCACCCGCTCTTTCATTGGCCAGTTATTCGCACCATCGCGCGGATCATCGGTCTGTATGAGATCAAACCCAAGGGAGATTTGGATAAAAGTCTCGAAAGTACCTTTGAGCAGATTGATAATGGTTCCTCCTTGTTCTTTTTTCCCGAGGCTCGAATGGTACGCAATGGAGGCCTCGGACAGCCGAAGAAGGGAGCCGCGTGGATCGTCACCCATCGTGAAGTGTTTCTCCAACCAGCGCGTATTTTTTCCGACCGGCATGATTCGCATGGATTGGGTAAGCCGTGGCGAGCGAGAGTCGTCTTTGGTGACACGGTAGATGCGCGAGTCTTGCGCGAACAATTTTCATTTGAACAATTGCCGATGGAGATTATGCGGACGATTACCGGTCTGAATGATGCGAAGTTGATCGCGAAGCGTTGGCGCAAAGTTTTTTCGGTGCAGGTCGTGGATGCTTTTCAGGAGGAATACCTACGAGACTTGCTGAGTATCGAGGCTCAGTCGTTTGCCGATCATTTGTATCCGGATGCCGAACAATACTATCGTGAATTCCTGATGAATCCGGAGAATATGGTGATTTTTCTTACCTATGGCGGTGAGCGAGTGGGTCAGATGTTGCTCCGGCCGCACGAGAGCGCCTGCGAGGATCTCAAAGAAGATGATCAATTGATGAAACCGGATAAGGATCGTTATTATGTGGAGTCGCTGGCGATTCTGCCGGCTTATCGGGGGAGTTTCGGATTTTTGGATTTGGTCTACAAGGCTGTGGAGCAAGCCGAGCGGCGAGGCATCCGAAAATTCTCTATGCATATCCGGAAGACGAGGGGATTGAGCGGGGCGTTCCAGCAACTCTTCGGCAAGGACATCACACTCATCCGTCACATTGATAGCTGGAAGTGGATGAATGATGAGCCGTATGATTATATCGAGGCAACCCAAACTCGGTCGCTCGCCTCGTTGCGTCGATTGATACTGATGGGCAAGTGTCTCCAAATACTCAAAAAGGCATTGAGAATGAGGCGCCGTAAGAGACGGTTGAGATAAAATTTGGTATACTGAAGAGGTGTTTTTGAAGAACTTTCCAGTCAAGGTTGCGGGTGAAGAGGGGGTATTGACTTTTTGTTTGGAATATGCTATAAATGATAGTTAGACTATAATTACTGATTCTATTGCAATGAAGATACTTTTTGTATCGAAAGAACTGTCAGGGGGAGACTTGTGTTATCGGCTTGTGCAAGAGGGGCACAATGTCAAGCTGTATGTCCACGATAAAGATCAGTGGCAGAATCTTGATGGAATGGTGAAGAAAACCGACGATTGGAAAAAAGAATTGAAATGGGTCGGAAAGAAAAACGGCCTCATCGTTTTTGATACGACCGGATATGGGTCGATTCAAGATGGTCTGCGCCGGCAGGGCTACTCGGTGGTCGGCGGCTGTGCCTTGGGCGATCGCTTGGAGGACAATCGTCACTTCGGCAAGGAGATCATGGACGAGTGCGGCATCAAGACATTGCCGTCGCATGCTTTTCACTCGCTCATCGACGCGATGGATTTTGCGCGCAAGGAGCAGGGTCAGTGGGTAGTGAAGCAGAATGGACACGCTTCCAAGATATTCAACTATGTCGGTCAGATGGATGACGCGAGCGATGTCATCGAGGTCTTGAAATCCTACCAGAAGAACAATAAGCGGGACACGCACACCATCGAATTGCAAGAGCGGGTTCGAGGGGTGGAGATTGGTGTCGCTCGGTATTTCAACGGTGTCGATTGGGTTGGCCCGATCGAGATGAATATCGAACACAAGAGTCTCCACGCTGGCGGTGTCGGACCGAAGACTTTCGAGATGGGGACGCTTATGTGGTATGACGATGATGAAGAAAACCCACTTTTTCAGGAAACTTTGGTTAAGATGAAAGATTATTTGTGTCGAATTGGTTTTCACGGAGACATTGATATTAACTGTATTGTGAATAAAGATGGAATTTTTCCATTAGAGTTGACAGCACGACTGGGTTTTCCGGCGACGCAATTGCAAACAGCTCTCAATATTTCCCCCTGGGGTGAATTTTTGAAAGCAGTGGCCGATGGGCAACCCTATGATCTAAAGTACCGGAAGGGTTTTGGAATTATCGTATTGATTGCCACGCCGCCGTTCCCCTATGTGGCGATTTCTCGGCGGTATTCTATGCAAGGAGTCCGGATTTTTTTCAATACGAAAGTGACTCCCGAGGAGATGGATCATATCCATTTCGAAGAAGTTTCCAAACATAAAGACGGGAATTACTATATCTCAGGGTCTACTGGCTTTGTCTTGCATGTTAGTGCCGTGAGCTCGACCGTGGAGCAAGCTCGCCAAAAAGCGTATGCTCTCATCGACAAGATCATTGTTCCCAAGAAATTTTATCGCAATGATATCGGCGTGAAGTTCATCGAGAAAGAGCGCGAACTGCTCACCCG
>JBAWZR010000039.1:0-10271 GCA_037142915.1 Candidatus Moraniibacteriota bacterium | reverse complement strand
TTCGCTCTCTGTATCGGGAAAGATGACAATCAGTTTTCACTTAATATCACTCAGAAACACACCGCACCACGCACCACTTCTCATCTCCTCACGAAAAGTGTACTCTTAGATCAGGCGCATTTCCGCTCTGAGGGCAGCATTATCCTCACGCCCGAGGCACAACAATCCGTTTCGAGTCAGACCACGCGCAACCTCCTCCTCTCGAAAAACGCGCAGGCCTTCTCGCAACCCAACCTCGAAATTCTCGCCGATGACGTCATCTGTCATCACGCTTCGACCACTTCACACCCGAGCACCGAGCAATCATTGTATGTCCAGTCTCGCGGCCTCACTCCGGAGCAATCGCAACAGCTCTTGATGCAGGGGTTCGTGAATGATTTGCTCCTTGAGATTGAGAAGTTGGGAAAGTTTGAAGAGTTGGAAAAGTATAAAAACTTAAGTAACTTTCAATGATCAATTTCCAGTTTTCATTGAATTTACAATGTTTCAATTTTCAAACAAGTTCAATCTGCATTTTGCATTAGTTTGATTATTGAATTTTTGAAAATTTATTGTGAATTGAAAATTGTAAATTGATTATTTAATCTCCAAATACTTCTACTATGTTCAGTCCAAACGACATTAGAAAACAATTTCCTATTCTCGCAAATCATCCTGACTTGGTCTATCTTGATTCAGCAGCGACCACACTCAAACCGGCCAGTGTCATCGCCAAAGAATGTGAATACTACGAACACTACGGCGCCAATATCGAACGCGGTCTGTACCCAATCTCAGAACGAGCGACGAACGAATACGAACACTCTCGCGAGATGGTCGCGGAATTTCTTCATGCCTCGCGCCCTGAAGAAATTGTTTTTACTCGTGGTACGACTGAAGCTATCAATCTTGTTGCATCGTCATTAAATGTGAATTTCCCCCTCTCATTGGATAAGGAGAGGGCTGGGGTGAGGTTTGATTCTGAATTCGAAACACAACCCAACCCCCTCCCAACCTCCCCCTCAGCTGAGGGGGAGGGGAAATCCGCCAATGCGGAAATTCTCGTCACGCTCGCCGAGCATCATTCCAACTTCCTCCCCTGGCAGGCACTCGCCGATCGCTCACGCGTCACCCTTAAGACACTCTCGATCGATACGACCGGCCATCTTGAATTGGCAAAACTCGACGCGCTCATTACGCCACAAACCAAACTCTTTGCAGTTGCTTTTGTCTCAAATGTCTTGGGAACTATCAATCCGGTGCAAGAAATTATCGCAAAAGTGAAATCCATCAATCCCGACACGCTCGTCTTGATAGACGCGGCTCAAGCAGCGGCTCACTTACCTCTCGATGTGCAGGCGCTCGGTTGCGACTTCCTCGCGTTCTCGGCGCACAAGATGTTCGGCCCGACCGGTGTCGGCGTCCTCTGGGCTCGCTACGCGTTACTGGAAGCGATGCGCCCGTATCAATATGGTGGCGAGATGGTACTCGAAGCCGGCATCAATACATCCGTTTTCAAAGAACCACCCCACAAGTTCGAAGCCGGCACACCCAATATCGCGGGGGTCATCGCTCTCCAACCGGCCATCGAATTCATCCAGTCACTCGGCTGGGAGACTATTCGCGAGCATGAGGTCGAGATTTTGAGCTATGCTCTCACACAACTTTCTGAAACTTTTGGTGATGATATACACATCGTCGGGTCACAGAATGTCCAAGAAAAAAGCGGGGTCATCGCCTTCACACTGGAAGGGATTCACCCGCATGATATCGCGCACATCCTCGGCGAACAGAATATCTGCATCCGCGCCGGTCAACACTGCGCCCAACCGCTCCACCAGCAACTTGCCCTCACCGCCCCGAAAAGTTTCACCTCGGGGCAAGCCACCAGCCGCCTCTCGGTTTCAGTCTATACTACTGTAGAAGATATTGATAAACTGATTGCAGGATTGAAAGAAATACAAAAAACTTTTAGAAAGTAATTATGTCCTCAATCTACCAAGAACAAATCCTCGATCACTATCATCACCCGCGGTGTCACGGGTTACTGCCCAATTCGCCGCACCACACTGAAACCAAGAATCTCTCCTGTGGGGATGACTTACGAATGGATGTCGAGATTGAAGGAGAAACTATCAAAACTATCGGTTGGGAGGGTTCCGGTTGTGCCATCTCGCAGGCCTCAGCCTCTCTCCTCTCAGAATATTTCGTTGGGAAAACTATCACTGAAGCACAAAATTTCACGACACAAAATCTACTCGAACTCTTGGGTATCGAGTTGACACCCGCCCGCCTCAAGTGCGCTCTCCTTTCATTGGAGACTTTACACAAAGCACTCAGAAAATAGAAACAATTATTCCTTCGTCACACGGAGGATCTCTTCGAGCGAGGTGATGCCCTGCACCATCTTGAAGAAACCGTCCTGCACCATACTCGTCATACCCTCATCGCGAGCGGCCTGGTCGATCGTCTCCGAAGTCGCGCCTTCGGTCACGAGTTTGCGGATCGCGGTCGTCATTTCGAGAACTTCATAAATACCCAATCGTCCGTGATACCCCTCACCACCGCACTGATCGCACCCTTTGGATCGAAAGAAAGGAATATCCGTCCACTCAGCTTTGGCGGCGACTTGATCAGGAAGTATCTTTTTGAGATAAGCAAGGACATCATCGACGGGAAGTTGTTTGGCAAATGAAGCCACTTGCTTCGGCTCGAGCGTATACGACTCGTGACACTCGGGGCAGAGACGACGCACGAGACGCTGTGCCACGATCACATTGACCGTTGAGGCGATGAGGAACGGCTCTGCGCCCATATCGAGCATCCGGGGCAGGGCGGCGGCGGCGTTGTTGGTGTGGAGCGTGGAGAGCACGAGGTGCCCAGTCATAGCGGCGTTCAGGGCGATTTCCAAAGTCTCTTCATCGCGGATTTCCCCCACCATAATAATATCGGGATCCTGACGCAAGAGCGAGCGCAATGCGGCGGCGAAGGTCATCCCGACTTTAGGATTGATCTGCGTTTGGTTCACACGCGGCATCCGGTATTCCACCGGATCCTCGACCGTGCTGATATTCACCTCGGCCGTATTGAGAATGTCGAGCACCGTGTAAAGCGTCGTCGTCTTGCCACTGCCCGTCGGCCCCGTCACCAATATCATACCGTTCGGTTTTTTGATATCCCGATGCAGTTTTTCGAGTGCTTCATCATGAATACCCATCTTCTCGAGCGTCAATCCGGTCGCGCCTTCGTTCAACAATCGCATCACGACTTTCTCGCCATCAAACACCGGGAGGACACTCACACGAAAGGAAGTCTTGATGTTTTCGGCATTGATCTTGAACCGACCATCCTGAGGTGAACGATGTTCGTCGAGTTTCAGATTGGCCAACACCTTGATACGCGCCACGATGCCCGCCGCAGATTCCTTAGGAAGCGACATCGCATCGTGCAACACACCGTCGATCCGATATCTCACGATGACGGAATTCTCAGCCGGTTCGATATGGATATCGCTCGCGGACTGCAGGATAGCATGTTTGAGCAGTGTCTCCACCACCCGCACCACTGGCAGACCATCCGCCATTTTTTCCAAATCACCCTCGACTTCATCCTTGGATTCCTCGATCTTAAAGCCAACAATATCGGTAAACTCTGCTTCGAGACTTTTGTTATATTGTTTGAGTATTTCAGCGATACTCTCTTGAGTGGTCAGGCATGGGACGATTCGCAGTCCTGTTTTTTTCTTGATGAAATCGATAGTCTGCAGATCCTCCGGGTGAAGCATCGCCACCTTCAAATTACCATCCGACTTCTCGAAAGCAACCACATTAGATTTCTTGGCAACTAACTCGGGGATCATCTCGAGGACATCCGGGTCAACCGTCTGCTTCTTGAGATCAACGAATGGGATACCCAACACGTAGGCGCTCATCCGCTGCAGGCTACTCTCTTCGATCAACTTCCGTTCAAGCAACAATTTGCCCAAAGGTTTCTGGGTTGTCTCGGCCTCCTGAAAAATAGTTTCGAGCTGATCGGCCGGAACCATATTCGAATCAAGAAGAAAAGTTTTGAGTCGATCGTTTTGTATTTGCATAGTGTGTGTATTGATTTTCTGTTTTCATTGTAACATAAAAACCAAAAGACACCCTCGCGAGTGCCTTAATCTAAAAAACGAAAAAACGATTACTCCTCGTAGGAATCCGATCCGATCCGTTCCTTCAACATCATCTTCACACGGTCGATGATCTGCTGGGGCGTATAGTGAGCCTTCACCAAGTAGGTCGTCGCGCCGAGACTTAGTGCCCGCTCCATATCGCCGACCTCGTCGAGATTGCTCAAGAGGATCACTTGCGCTTTCTTGCCCGCCTCATCCTGTTTGATGCGCTTCAAAACCTCGAAACCGTCGATATCCGGCAAGAGGATATCGAGCACGATCACCTGCGGACGGAGCGTCTTGACCTGCTCTATTCCCTCCTCGCCGGTACGTGCTGAAAAAACATCGAACTCCGCCTGTTGAAATGCCCGGTGCATGATTTCACTCAATGAAAGGTCGTCTTCAATTATGAGAATTCTTGTGGCACGTTTCTTGTGTATGCTTTCCATAAGTGTATGTAAGAAAATCGCTCCCTTCAGTATACAACACTCTACTCCTTTCGCCAAAACAAAAAGACACCCTCGCGAGTGCCTTTTTGTTTTCACTTCCGATTTTTTTACATCATGCCGCCCATACCCATGCCACCCATACCTGGGTTGCCGGCGTGAGATTCTTTTTCCTCCGGTAATTCCACAACGCCCGCCTCGGTCGTGAGGAGGAGTGCTGCCACCGACACCGCGTTCTCAAGTGCCGCGCGCGTCACCTTGAGCGGGTCGATGATGCCTGCCTTGATCATATCCTCCTCGTAACGATTGCTATTGGCATTATACCCAAAGTTCACACCCTTATTCTTAATCACCTCGTTCAACACGACAGCCGGATCCTGCTCGCCCGCATTGAAAGCAATTTGCCGCAACGGTTCATTCAGAGCTTTCAGGAGAATCTCATAGCCAGCCTGAAATTCATGCTGATCGAAATCGCGTTTCTTCATCTGATTGGCGAGCTGCCCGACCGCCTTCACGAGCGCGACACCGCCACCCGCCACGATACCCTCCTCAACCGCTGCTTTGGTCGCCGCCAACGCATCTTCCATCTTGTGTTTGATATAGGTCGCTTCGGTCTCGCTGGCTGCACCAACTTTGATCACTGCCACGCCGCCCACCAGCTTAGCCGCCCGCTTCTGCAATTTCTCCTTATCATAATCGCTCTTCGAACCCTCAATCATCGCTTTGATTTGATCCACGCGTGCATCGATATCTTTTTTCTTCCCCTTACCGCCGACAATCGTCGTCAGATCCTTGGTCGCGATCACTTTTTGCGCCGCTCCGAGCGAAGTGATTTCGGTATTCTCCAACTTCATACCCTTATCCTTGCTAATAACCTGTCCGCCGGTGAGGATGGCGATATCTTCGAGCACCGCTTTGCGATTATCACCGAACTCCGGTGCCTTGATCGCGAGGACATTCAACACGCCGCGGATTTTGTTCACCACGAGCATCGCGAGGGCTTCGCCATCCACATCCTCCGCTACGATCACCAATTCCTTGCGTCCCGATTGTGCCAGCTTCTCGAGCACCGGCAAGATTTCCGCAATAGCCGAGATCTTCTGGTCAGTAATCAAAATGGATGCGTCCTTCATCGACGCTGACTGTTCCTCAACATTGGTCACCATATACGGCGAGACATAGCCCTTGTCGAAACTCATGCCTTCCACCACTTCCTTCGAGAGACCAAATGTCTGTGATTCCTCGATCGTGATCACCCCATCCTTGCCAACTTCTTCCATCACATTGGCGATCATCGCGCCGATCTCCGGATTCTCTGCCGAGATGGTGGCGACTTGAGCGATTTCCGACTTGGCGCCGATCTTCTTGGAATTCTTTTTGAGAATCGCGATGACTTCATCCTTGGCCGCCTCCATCCCGCGTCGGATACCAACCGGATTCAATCCCGTCTCAATAAATTTTAATCCTTCGCGTACGAGTGCCTGCGCAATTACCGTCGCGGTCGTCGTCCCATCACCCGCCGCATCATTCGTTTTGTCGGCCACCTGTTTGATAAGTGCCGCTCCGAGATTTTCAAATTTATCCTTCAATTCGATTTCCTTGGCGATCGACACACCGTCATTGGTGATGGTCGGTGCGCCATACCCCTTGTCGAGGATCACATTCCGACCCTTCGGCCCGAGTGTCACTTTGACCGCATTGGCGACCTGATCCACCCCCGACTTGATTTTCTTACGGATCTCTTCGCTGTACATGATCTGTTTTGCCATACGCGTTACTTTAAACTAATTATAGTTCTTACTTTTCTTACTTACCTCACTCTCGTTCTCTTATCTTTAGCACTCACACAATCAGATTGCTAATACACTGCTCATTGTAGCAAAGCAAACCGGGTTGTCAAGACAAATTAAAATCCTACCCACCAAATCTAAAAACGGGTAGAAATTTAAGCTATCTAAAAAAGTTCACTTTCCCTGACACTTAGCACAACGACAACCACCTTTGAAATAGTCGGAGGTGATATAGTCCTTACCATAATGGTAAGTTAATTCTTCCCCCGCCTGGATATTCTTTTTGGCAACGATAAAAATCCGCCCGCGACGGTCGATCGCCTCGCAGTTGGATCGGCACGAATGATTGATATAGCGTGCGGTATTCCACCGTGGACTCCCATCAATATCCCACCGCGTATTCACATTGAAAATATACCGGTTCTCGATATCACTCGTCGTGCGTACTTTATTGCCGATATACTCGATAACGGTCTGCCCCTTGGCTATCGGTTCTTCTGTATAGAGTCCCAACCCCGCGGACGAGCGCTTAGTTTTGAGTTTCATCGATGTGTTTTTCATCTTCATTCATCTTAAAATTTATCTGCTCTTTCTGGATGGTATGCTGCTTATTTACCCGAACGACGAGTGTCCCGACAGCCATCAACGCGAGACCAGCAATGACGAGAGCGAGCGGCCAACCAAATCCCTGGCTGAAATAATCAGCGGTAATCTTGAAAATATCGATCACCAGGAAGAAGGCTCCCCATCCGAGGAATATCCGACTCTTCAATGGAAGACTAAGCATCATCGAGCCGAGGGCGAGTGCTGGAAAAACAATCATCCAAAACCAATTTTCCATCGATGGATTTCCGCCAAGGGTCAACGCAGCGATAAAAAATAGCGGCAAACCGAAGAAAAACAACCACGAAGTAAATGGGGCTTCCTTCCGATCTATCCACGCCGTTCCCAGCAAGACCCAGATCGATCCAATCATCAACATCTGATAGGTTTCAAAATCCTGAATAAGTGAGTTCTGCCCCAACCAAGATGTCAGAACCACAAACAAAGCCGAGCCAAATATCACGCCACCCGATACAAACAAGAGACTCCTCAAAAAACTATACGCCGCCACATACACTGCAAAAAGCAGCGTGAAAATCAATGTTTGAATATTGAATTGACTCGTGTCATAGCCAAAAGCATCCAACGTCACAAATAGACCGATGGTCAATGTGATACCGGCAATCAAGTGTGCCGCCAGCCCAAGTTGAGTATGTTTTTTTTGAATCAAAATATTTCCCAACCAGAAAGCGATCACGCCAATACCCAATGTTACGAATATACGCGTGGAAATATTGAGCATATCCCAATTCTGCTCGACGAAAATCCCAATGCCGATGGCCACGATACCACCACCGAGATAGGAGAGGATCTGCGAGACATCGAGATGTATCTTGCCTACGACCACGCTATCACCCGACGACTGGCTGCCCTCGCGATACGCGGTCACGACTTCGCTCTCTGTCGCAATCTGCTCTTCACCCGCCTCGCGCACTGATCGTAAAAATGTTTGCTTATCCATAAAATTGTATCTTATTTTTCTATCCAACCAAGAAAGTGGAAATTATACATACTACTCAGATCAATACCAGCAAGCTGAAGCTGTTTGCTGATCCCCTGCCCACTCAGATACACCGCCGGTCCGCTCGACCCACCAAATGGGCCGCTATTTCCATAGCTCAGTCTCACCTCGTAGCCGTCTTTGGATTGGGCGCCTATCTGATATTTCAATGCCGAAGCCTCATCAAAAGAAACCCTCCGAGTCGCGCCAGTCGCCACATCGTATCGATACAATATATTTTCACAACCTGCATTACTCGTTCTGTCAGGAGTGTACCCATCACTTTTCACAAGCGAACCATTCTCTATCCACACCGTCGGACAGGCTATCCCGGGAGCTCTTGTAGTAACATCATCTCTCATATACACGAAATCATACTGCGCCGGCTTGGCCCATAAGCGCGGGAGAT
Source organism: Candidatus Moraniibacteriota bacterium (assembly GCA_037142915.1). GTDB lineage: Bacteria > Patescibacteriota > Minisyncoccia > Moranbacterales > UBA1568 > JBAWZR01. Next base: position 1,891 of record JBAWZR010000039.1, on the reverse strand, counting down.
ACACCATCCCCGCCACCACAACAATTAGCAACACTGGCAAAGCAAATGCCAAACGGAGAGACCAATCTTGATAGGTTTTTTCTTGAAGCATAATAAATATTTAAAGCCTCTTACACCTTAAATACTATCACATCACCATCGGCGACGACAGCCTCCCTACCCTCGAGTCGCAACCAGCCGAGCTCGCGTGCCTTGGACCAACTCCCCGCTTCGAGGAGCTTCTGCCAGTGGATGATTTCCGCCCGGATAAATTTCGTCTCGAAATCCGTGTGGATAGCGGCGCCGGCCTGTGGTGCGGTCGCCCCCTGTTTCACCGTCCACGCTCGGCTCTCATCCTCACCGGTCGTCAGAAAGGTCATCAATCCCAATAATGAGTATACCTCGGTAATCAACGACTGAATTTGCGACGACACTCCCAACTCCGCTTGTTCTTCATCCGTCATCTCGATCAATTCTTCTTCCATCTTGATATCCAACTTGATATGCGGACGCTCGACCAAGGCTACCGGCAGCGCCATTTCCACATCTGACACATTATAAACATACAAGAACGGCTTCATCGTGAGGAGTGATAACTCGCGAAAGAGTTGCTTGGTGATATCATCCATTTCCCCGAAATGCACTTCATTGACGAGATGACCATTGCCTAGTTCCGTCTCTAGTCGTTCCAACACCGCTACCTCCACGAGCCCCGCTTTATTGCCCGCTCGAGATTCTTTGAGACTCTTCACTTTACGCTTGGCTATCGTCTCGAGATCAGCGAGAATAAGTTCAGTATTAATGACTTCGATATCATTGTTCGGGTCGATCGTATTGTGCACGTGGGTGATGGTCGGGTTCTCGAACACCCGCACCACCTGCACGATCGCATCCGTCTCGCGGATATTGGCGAGGAACTTGTTGCCCAGCCCCTCCCCGGTCGAAGCGCCCTTCACGAGTCCGGCGATATCGACGAACTCCACCACGGCCGGCACGATTTTCTTGGAATGCGACATTACGGCCAGCTGTTGCAACCGCTCATCCGGCACTTCGACAATTCCGACATTGGGTTCGATGGTGCAGAACGGATAATTGCTGATATCGACTGCTTTGCGCGTCAGGGCTTTGAAGAGGGTGGACTTACCCACATTGGGCAGGCCAACGATACCGGCTTTAAGAGACATAGTATAAATTCATTGCAAATAAAAAAGGGAGTTGCAATAGTTCTGCAAACTCCCTTTATAATCCTCTTTTTAAGAGGTTTCGTCAATGGCGATGTTCGATATGTCCGAACACCGCCATCATCGCTATACTTCTTGTGAATCAGGTTCAGGTGCTGGTTCAGGTGCGGCAAAAATTATTTGCGTCCCTTGTAGCACTGGATCACTATCCCTTTTTCCGGCAAACCAATGTTTATCATTCATCTTTATTACCTCAACCGGCCCCTGCGATGTCCAAAAAATGGCACCACTCTCAATAGAGGTATCGTCATGAAGAATTTTAAGTAGAAATGCTAATGTTAGAGGTTCCCTTTTTGTCAAGACTGCAAGAGGCTTGAGATTACTCGTTCTAACAATTGCATACTTCGCCTCAGAAAGCTTCCAACCTTCCAAATTCGCTTCAAGCTCCTCTGAAAAACTCACTAGCATAGTGGCTCTTTCAATCTTCTTGCACATTTCACTTATTATTTCCTCAATTACCTCCTCAGAAACAGTACCATCTTCATTGTTAAGAAACGCTATAATCTCTTGCTTTGTCATATTTATTCCCCTAATAATTTTTTAAGTAACTATGCCGCAATTTGACGGCACATATATTATATCATACTTTGCCATATTCTGTCAAGTGTTATTGACACACCCGAATTCAAACTCCAAAGCCCCTTTTCTGTTACCATAGAGCGTTACCCTCC
>JBAWZR010000038.1:0-10495 GCA_037142915.1 Candidatus Moraniibacteriota bacterium | reverse complement strand
AGAATTTTTTGCACGATGTCAGGAAAAATCCCATTCGTGTCGAGCTTCACGAGAAATCCCATATCTTTTACTTTCTGGATGAACTCGAGCAGGTCGGGGTGGAGGGTTGGTTCGCCGCCAGTGATCACGACGCCATCAAGGATGCCTGTTCGTTGTTTGAGAAAATCAAAGAACTCCCGCTCTCTATTTTGCGTGAAGTAATTAGGGTCAGAGGCCGCTTGCCCCGCGACGAAGTTTTGCGAGGCTTGCCCCGCGTCCCGACTGGTCGGGATTTGCGGGGAGATGAGCTCGGGATTGTGGCAGTACGGGCAGCGCAAAGCACACCCTGGCGTGAAGACGACGGTCGCCAAGTGATCGGGATAGTCGATGAGGGTGAGGGGTTCATACCCGGCGATCCGCATAGCTATTATTTCTTTTTCACTGTCACGGCGTGCTTTGAAGCGAGTGACGTTGCGGCGTGGTATTCGTTGCGGTCATCGTACTCGGCGTGTTTGCCATTGTTCCACTGAGCGACGGGGCGGATATAGCCGACGACGCGAGAGTAGACCTCGGCCGCGCGACCACAGTGCGGACACTCGGATTGCTCGCCCGTGAGGTAGCCATGCTCGGCACAGATGCTGAAAGTTGGAGTGAGTGTGAAGTAGGGGAGGCGATATTTCTCTGAGATACGCCGGACGAGTTGTTTGGCGGTATTGATGGTATTGATGCGCTCGCCGAGGAAGCCGTGGAGTACCGTGCCGCCCGTGTAGAGCGTCTGGAGGTCGTCTTGGAGGTTGAGTGCTTCGAAGATATCATTGGTGTGCCCGACGGGGATATGCGAGGAATTGGTGTAGTAGGGCGCGGTCTGCGTCTCGTTGACACTGCCTTCGTTGGCGACGATGATGGCGGGATAGTGTTTCTTGTCGAGGAGGGCGAGGCGATAGGCAGTGCCTTCGGCTGGTGTGGCCTCGAGGTTGTAGAGATTGCCGGTTTCTTTTTGGTATCGCTCCAACCGTTTGCGCATATGGTTGAGGGTCTTTTGAGCGAAGGCGTGACCTTTGGGCGTGGTGATCGTCGTGTCGGCCCCGAAGAGGTTTTGGACGGCTTCGTTGGTGCCGATGAGTCCGATAGTGGAGAAATGATTTTTCCAATAGGTGCCGAAGCGTTCTTTGATAGAGGCAAGATAAAATTTGGTGTAGGGATAGAGGCCGGCTTCGGTGAGGCGGTCGACCACGGAGCGCTTGAGTTCGAGGCTGTTCTTGGCGAGATCCATCTGGTGATCGAGTCGGGTGAAGAATTCTTTCTCTGTCTTGGCGAGATAGCCGAGTCGAGGCAGGTTGATGGTCACCACGCCGATGGAGCCGGTGAGTGGGTTGGCACCGAAGAGGCCGCCACCACGCTTGCGGAGTTCACGATTGTCGAGACGCAATCGACAACACATACTCCGAGCGTCATCAGGATGCATATCGGAATTGACGAAGTTGGCGAAGTAGGGGATGCCGTATTTGATCGTCATTTCCCACACCGGATCGAAACTCTTGTCATCCCAATCGAAATCCTTGGTGATATTGTAGGTGGGGATTGGGAAAGTGAAGATGCGTCCGGAGGCATCACCCTCGGTCATCACTTCGGCGAAGGCACGGTTGATCATCGCCATTTCCTTGGGGAAGTCAGCGTAGGTTTCGGCTTGTGGTTCACCTCCGATGATGACGTGTTCCTGCGCGAGTAGGGCAGGCGGATTGATGTCCATCGTGATATTGGAGAACGGTGTCTGAAATCCGACCCGCGTCGCGACATTCATATTGAACACGAAGGATTGGATTTCCTGTTTGACTCGTTCGTAACTCAATTTGTCGTAACGGACGAATGGTGCGAGCAGGGTATCAAAACTCGAGAAGGCCTGTGCACCAGCCACTTCACCTTGTAATGTATAAATGAAATTAACCATTTGCCCGAGGATGGCGCCCAAGTGTTTGGCGGGTTTGCAGGCGACTTTGCCCGGGACACCCGTGAAGCCTCGACGGAGTAAGTCTTGCAAATCCCAACCGCAGCAATATGCCGCGATGAGTTGCAAATCGTGGATGTGTAAATCGCCGGACTCGTGGGCTTCGCGGATGGCGGCTGGATAAATGCGGTTCATCCAATACTTAGTGCTGATGGCGGAGCAGATATAGTTGTTCAATCCTTGGAGGGAGTAAGCCATATTGGCATTCTCCTTCACTACCCAGTCGAGATTGCCGAGGTATTTGTCGACGAGCGAGACGGCGGAATCGAACGCAGTTTCGGCTTCGCGGTTTTGGCGACGCTGTTCGCGGTAGAGGATATAGGCTTTGGCAGTTTCCTCGAAATCGAGGATCATCAGGACTTTCTCGACACAATCTTGCACATCTTCGATGGTCGGGATGAAATTTTTGTGGGTAGATTTGTGATAGGCGCGAGCTTGTTTCTCGAGGAGTGCGAATACTTTTTTCCCGACCCGTTCAGCGTCTTTGGATGTGCCTTCGCCGGTCACTTCGAAAGCCTTGCCGACGGCGCGGGCGATCTTATCCATTTTGAAGATGACCTTGCGACCATCGCGTTTGACGAGATGTTTGAGGGAGATTGGAGCGGTGGATGATGCGGCGCGTGACGAGCTGACGGTTTTTGACATAACTGTATGTGTTTTACTTTTGGCAGATAAACCCCCTGCAAACATTGGTTTTGGTGTCAAGAGATAATGTGTGTCTTGTGGTAAAAAATAAGAGGAAAACACAATATAGAGTGGTTTCGCTTCTTATTATAGTCCTCTTGTAAAACTCTGCAAGTATGGCTCAGCGAAGAGGAGAATTGAATTATCTGTGCAACCCTGTATACTGAAAACACTATGAATCGACACGAACAGCTGGAACAACTCTTGAAAGATATGCCGAAATTTCGGCTCAAACAGGCGGAAAGCGCCTTGTTTTTTGCTGATTGGAAGAGTTGGAATGAAGTCTCAACTCTGGCACCCAGCATGCGTGAAGTATTGACGCAAAAAGTTCCTTGGTTGAGTATAGCGGAAGTGGTGGTGTTAAAAAGTAAAGACGGAGCTACCTATAAAGCGGTCGTGAAGGGTGTAAGCTTGCCTCGAGTCCCGACGAGTCGGGATTTTCGGGGTGACAGATTTGAAACAGTATTAATGAAGAATGCCCGTGGACACTGGAGTGTCTGTGTGTCGTCGCAGGTCGGGTGTGCTATGGGGTGTACTTTTTGCGCGACTGGCAAGATGGGTCTCATCCGTAATCTGACGAGCGATGAAATCGTCGACCAGTATCGTTTTTGGAAGCTGTTTCTCGCCGAACATCCTGACTTTTCGCAACACATTACCAATATCGTGTTTATGGGGATGGGGGAGCCGCTGAATAATTATGAGAATGTGCGTGAGGCGTTGCGGGAATTATTGGCGCAGACCGAGATGGGGCCGACGCGGTTGGTCGTCTCGACGGTCGGGCTCGTGCCTATGTTGTACAAGTTGTTGAATGATCCACTGTGGCCACCGGTGCGCTTGGCCGTCTCGCTCCATAGCGCCGACCCGAAATTGCGACAGGAGATTATGCCGACCTCGTATCCGGATTTTCTCGAGAAGTTGGCCGAGTGGGCGCAGGCATATTTTGAGAAGTTTGATACTCGCCGACGCCATGTGACCTTTGAATACATTATGCTCGAAGGTGTGAACGACACACCGGAAGCCGCCGACCTCTTGGCGAATTTTGCCAATCGGGTGGGCAAGGTGCGAATCAATCTCATCCCGTACAACCCCGCAAAGCCCGAAGTATCGGACCGCGGGGCAAGCATAACCGCGAGCGAATACCGAAAGAGCGTGGAAGAGCGGGTACAAAATTTTCAAAGTCGTCTCGAAGCCAAGGGTGTGACGGTCACCAAGCGTCGAACGATGGGTGATGATATCGCCGCCGCCTGCGGGCAGTTGGTGACGAAGGGGGAATAGGCGTGGTTCTCGGTGAGTTTTCCGTGGTAAAATAAAGGCGGATTAATCTGTTCCTCGGTTGAAATGAATGAGAAGTAATCGTATGAATCAAAAAAAGACTACACAGTCTCTCAATAAAGATTTTGAGAATATCAAAAAAGTCGATGAGAATGGCGTTGAATATTGGCAAGCACGGGAGTTGATGTCTCTTTTAGGGTATATAAAATGGCAAAAATTTGAAGACACTATTAGTAGAGCGGCGCGGGCTTGTGTGAACAGTGGTCAGTTGGTGGATAACCATTTTACCCGTTCGGGTAAAATGGTTGATATCGGCTCAAACACGGTGCGAGAAATACGGGACTGGAAATTGGATCGTTACGCTTGTTATCTGGTTGCACAGAATGGTGATTCGAATAAACAGGAGATTGCTTTGGCGCAAACATACTTCGCTATTCAAACGAGAAGACAGGAAATATTCGGACAATTGTCGGATGATGAAAAGCGATTGTTTATCAGGAAAGAAGTTTCGGAGTATAACAAAAAGCTTTTTCAGACCGCCAAAAAATCGGGCGTCAAACAGTTCGGTTCGTTCAACGATGCCGGCTATCGCGGATTGTACGGAATGCCACTGGCGGAAATTGAAAACATGAAAGGCATCAAAAAAGGAGAGTTGCTTGATCGGGCGGGAGCCACCGAGTTGGCGGCAAACTTGTTTCGCATCACGCAGACTGATGAAAAGTTGAAGAACGATCATGTACGAGGTGAGGAGAATGCGAAACGGACACACTTTATGGTCGGCGGGAAAGTGAGGCAGACTATCAAGGATATCGGCGGAGTGACGCCTGAGAATTTGTTACCGGAGAAACATATCAAAGAACTGAAGAAAACGAAGAAGAAACTTTTGAGGAATAAGATACCGAAGTTATGAGCGAAAAACGGCCGATTGACTTTCCCGATGTATCATATTTTGAAACATGGAAGTGGTGGAGAGAAACAAGCTTTGTTGAAGGTGATTGGCAATCATTCCGCGAGCTATGATGAGTTGCTGGCTGTTTCAAAAGCCGTTCATACTTCGGGTGCATTTGAATTAGGGAAAAGAATGATTCGTGTATATTTTAGGGATTCACAAAGAATGATTCATGAAAATTTTCCGAAAAGCAGTGATAGAGATATGCTTTCATCAATGTCTAATGTAATAATTTCCAATAAGTTTCTTGCCATTTTGAAACAGTCACGGGAGTAAGTGAATATCGCCGCCGCCTGCGGGCAGTTGGTGACAGAGGGGGAATGAAAATTATGCAAAAAATAAAGTATCGTTGGACAATACTCCTTTCTCTTCCGTGGATAGTGATCGGTTTGGCTGTGGCAGTGTGGTGGTATCAAACGTCACACCATTCTTCTCTTCTGATACAGCAATCCGAACAGCAATCACCGCAACAATCACAAAAAACAATTGTCACAAATCAATCAAAGGATGGAGTACAGGAAAAGTCACAGGAAACATTGAAGCCTGATACACAACCGGTTACGATTTTGTTTGGTGGAGATTTGATGTTCGACCGATATATTCGCCAGATTGCGATGAAACGAGGGAATGATTTTATCTTCGCGCCGGACTTGCGGGAGCGGATGCGCTCGGCCGACGCGGTCGTCGCCAATCTCGAAGGGCCGATCACGGGTAATACTTCGCGGAGTGTCGGGAGTGTCATCGGTTCGCGTGAGAATTATATTTTCACATTTGATCCAAGTTGGGCGCAGACACTCAAGGCGAACAATATCACGACAGTGAATATCGGCAACAATCACATACTCAATTTTGGTGATGCGGGATTGATGGAGACGAAAAAGTATTTGACTGATGAGGGTGTGAATTTTTTTGGTGATCCCAAAGACGGGCAATATCAAACCATGACCCTGAATATCAAAGGCATAAAAATAGGCCTTGTGAATGAGAATCAATTCGTCGCAGACGGTGAAGCGAAGGCGTTGGCGGATGTAGCGGCGTTGCGATCACAGGTTGATGTTTTGGTCGCGTATACGCACTGGGGGAAGGAATATCTGCCAGCAACGGATGACGAACGCCGTCGGGCGCACGCACTCATCGATGCCGGTGTCGATGTCGTGATCGGTTCGCATCCGCATATCGTGCAGGAAAAAGAAGTGTACAAAAACAAAACCATTTATTACTCATTGGGGAATTTCGTGTTTGATCAGTATGAACAGGCGGCAACCCGGAGCGGCTTGCTGGTTGAGATGCGTATCGATCCGACAACGAGAGCTCTGAGCTTTGATGATATTCCGGTAACATTGCAAACAAATGGTCAGACGAAACTTTGAGTCGTCGCATAAGGGCAGTTGGTGACTGATAAAAGTGTCGGACTGGACAAAAATGAAGTTTTAGGCTAGACTAGAAGAGTCATTTTTTATTGACGAACTGAAACTAAATAGACGCAATCAATCATTGTGTCGCAACTCAAATTCAAGGTGGGTGGTACGATGGACAAAGATAACAAATGTAGGTGTAAAACTTTTCAGGGGCCATGTCCAAAAGGTTTGGAACCAGAAGATTGCTTTATTAGGCTGTATTCAACTGATAATCCGGGTAGCGCATCTCAGTGGTTAGCTGCTGAGGATTGCCAGGGGATTGTACTTTTTTACAATGCTGAGGATCACCAAACGGTTGCTTATCTCAATAAAAACTGTTTGCGGGTTCTCGGGGCTATAAAAAAATTCTTCGGGGTAGAAAATGAAGAACAATTGCCACCGAAGGCAGCTTTGCATATAATGGGAGATATTTTTTCGGTCGTATTGTGTCAAAATATTGGCACGCCAGAAAATCCAGAATGGAAGTCTGTTACTCAGGAAGAGGCACTGGATATTTTTTGGGCAAATGTTGATGAAGTATCCCTCCACTTGGAAGTGGTTCCTTTGGTTCACGAAGGGGATGTTGCTGCATGAAGCAGATAAGGGGCTGGCGTCGAACAATGATGTCCAGCCCTAAAATTTTATCAAGCTGAATATTTGTGATAGATTTGCAGTATGCCTGAAAAACTCTTACTCCATGCCTGTTGTGCGCCGTGCGGGATCGTCGTGATGGATGAATTACGTCGGCAGTTTGACTTGTCAATTTTATTTTTCAATCCCAATATTTATCCTGAAGCGGAATATCTCAAACGAAAAAAAGAAGTGGTGCGCCTCGCGACCGAGTGGCATATCCCAATGTTGGATCATGACTTTCTGCCCGAAACCTGGGAGCACGCGACGAAGGGGTTTGAAAATGAACCGGAGGGTGGCGCGCGCTGCGGGATCTGTTTTCGGCACCGGCTTTTTTATACGGCCGAAATTGCCAAGAAAAATAATTTTGATATTTTCGCATCGACCCTCACGAGTGGCCGCAATAAAGTAGCCGAGCGTATCAATGCTATCGGTGAGGCAGGCGCGGCGCGGTTTGGTGTGAATTTTCTCGCTGAGAATTGGAAGAAGAACGGTCGGCAAGAGCGATCCAGAGCGATGATTACCGAGCGTGGCATCTATCGACAGGACTACTGCGGGTGCAAGTATTCACTTCAAAAAAAGAGAGCCTAAAATAAGGGTCTCTTTTTAAAATGTCCGAGGGAGTCGCTTGGTTTTGCGTCAATCGTTCAAGATTGGTATGATGGGAGGACGAAGAAAATAAACCTCTATGAAACACAAACAGACAGTGCCACTGGCCGAACGGATGCGACCGCGGACACTCACCGAATTTGTCGGGCAGACTTCTCTTTCCGGTGAGCGGTCTTTTTTGCGGCAGGCAATTACCGGCGACCGAGTGCCATCACTGATCTTCTGGGGGCCGCCCGGCTGTGGCAAGACGACTTTGGCACGACTCATCGCCACCGAGACCCGGGCGCACTTCGTCCCATTGCCGGCGGTGGGGAGTGGTGTCAAGGACTTGCGGCGTATTATCGAAGAGGCACGAGTGCATCAATCGGAAGGCGAGCGAACGATTGTTTTCATTGACGAGATCCACCGGTGGAATAAATCTCAACAAGACTCGCTTCTGCCGCACGTAGAGAATGGTCTCATCACCCTCATTGGTGCGACGACCGAGAACCCGAGCTTCGAAGTGAATAGCGCGCTCCTCTCACGGACACGGGTGGTCGTTCTTGATAAGCTTGATGAGGCAGCACTTGAGACGATCGTACGCTCGGCGCTCACTGATACCGTGAACGGTTTCGGTACGAAAAAAATCAATCTTGATGATGACGCTTTTCATCTCGTCATCCACCTGGCCAATGGTGATGCGCGGTCGGCACTGAATATTTTTGAGGCGTGTGTGTTGCAGGCGAAACACATTACGAGTGAGGTTGTAAAAGACATCGTGCAGAAACCGAACCTGCAGTACGACAAGGACGGTGAGGAGCATTATAATATTATTTCCGCCCTGCATAAATCAATGCGCGGTGGTGATGCCGATGCGGCGCTCTACTGGCTGGGGCGGATGTTGGAGGCGGGGGAGGATCCACTCTATATCGCGCGGCGGTTGGTGCGATTTGCCTCCGAGGATGTCGGTATCGCCAATTCGTTTGCGCTCCCGCAGGCCGTGGCGGTTTTCCAAGCGTGTCAGATGATCGGGATGCCCGAGTGTGGGGTCAATCTCGCGCAAGCGGTGGTCTACCTCGCCAAGTCCAAGAAGAGTAACGCGCTTTACGTCGCATATCAAGCGGTGCAAAAAGATATTCACGACGCGCCGCTCGACGGTGTGCCGATCCACCTAAGGAACGCCCCAACCAAACTGATGAAAAATCTCGGGTACGGCAAAGAGTATAAGTACACCCCCGACTTCGCAACAGAAGCAGAAGCTCAGCAGGACTACCTTCCTGAACGGCTGAAGGGACGGAAGTATATTCAGTTTGAATAAAAATATGTCCAAAAAATACTTCATCAAAACTTTTGGGTGCCAGCAGAATGTGGCCGACAGCGAGCGGATTGCGAGCTTTTACGAGTCGCGCGGATTTGTGCCGGCCGAAACGCAGGAAGAGGCGGACACGATCGTCATCAATACCTGCGTGATCCGCGAACGGGCATCAGAAAAAGTCTACGGTCTCGTGAAGCTGCTCGAACCATTAAGAGAGAAAAAACCAGATCTCTCGATCGTGATCACCGGTTGTCTCATTGGGGCTGCGTCGCGTGAGCCATCGGGCAAAATGATGAAGGCTCTGAGAACGAGGTTGCTTGCCACGACGAAGCCGGGCGAAGGCGGGTCGCATGTGCAACTCTTACCATTAGAAGAAGTCGGTTTTGAATACGCGCCTAAGCGCAGCGTCGCCAAGCTGGCCTCGATCCCGATTTCCAATGGCTGCAATAATTACTGCACCTACTGTATCGTACCCTTCTCGCGCGGCAAGGAGCGCTCTCGGCCGTTTGAGGATATCATCGCGGAGGCTGAGGAAGCGGTAGGGAATGGCGCGGAGGAAATTCTCTTGCTGGGGCAGAATGTGAATTCCTACGGAGCGGATTTGTTGGCAGGAAGACTCGGCGAAGATGATTTGTATGCGCTACCTGATGGCACGAAGATCAAACCCGTGATGGTGAAGCACCTCAATCGGCATCGCATCCCGACACTCTTCCCTCATCTCTTGGAACAAGTGGCACAGCTGAACGGGGTGAAAAAACTGCAATTCATTTCTTCTAACCCATGGGATTTCTCCGACGAATTGATCGACGTAATCGCGCAGAATGAAAATATCGATCGGGTCATTCATCTGCCGGTGCAGTCGGGGAGTGATACCGTGCTCAAAAATATGAATCGTTGGTATACGCGCGAGGAATATATTAGCCTAATCGATCGCATTAAATCAAAGGTTCCCGGAGTCCGATTCACGACCGATATCATAGTCGGGTTTCCCGGAGAGACGCTGGAGGATTTCGAACAGACTCTCGACCTCGCTCGACGGGTGAAGTTCGAGCAGGTGTTTTCCGCTCGGTATTCACCACGGCCCGGGACGAAGGGTTTCCTTATGCCGGATGAAATATCATTCCTTGAGAAGAAGCGTCGTCACCGTCAATTGGATGATCTCGTCTTTCGCGGGATTGACGGGGTGAAATAACAGAGAGTGCGCGATACAGTGGTATACTGAATAGAGTAGCACTGGATGTATTCTATGAAACAAGAGAAACAAAAAATAAGTGTGTCGCAAAAACCACCCGTTCGAAAAAAACACTGGCTCGGGTATTTTCTTATCGTTCTCGGAGTGGTGGCTTCGGGCTTGACGATCGTTTCGGGATATCTGATGGCGCTCCATGATGTCGTGGAACCAAATCAAATTATCCTCAGTGATCGACAGCTCTCTCAGGAAGCCCTAAAGAATGAAATCATCGACCTCGTGCATGGATATCCGCTCGAGGCGATGGCACCGTATATCGCCAAGCAGGACCGTCCGGTAGCCGCGTATCTCGTGAGCATTGCCAAGAAGGAGAGTAATTGGGGCAAACGCGTGCCGGTCGATAAGAACGGCAAGGATTGCTTCAATTACTGGGGCTATCGCGATCCGGATGATACGAATGGCTCGGGCGGGCATACGTGTTTTGCTA
>JBAWZR010000037.1:0-10749 GCA_037142915.1 Candidatus Moraniibacteriota bacterium | reverse complement strand
ATTATTATTAAATGATGTTTGAGATTTTTCCGCCGGAGAATTGGGAATTGTTCGTGGCGGAATACAAAGGCGATATCATCGCGGTGAATCTGGTGGTATTTTTTGGGAAGTATGCCACCTATCTGCACGGTGCGTCGGCGGATGAGCATCGCGAGGTGATGGCGCCCTACCTTCTCCAGTGGCGAAGTATCACTTACGCGCGGTCGCGTTTTTGTGAGATATATGATTTGGGTGGGGTGGATACGGTTGATGGACAAATGGGTTGGGCGGGAATCACTCGCTTTAAGACCGGATTCGCGCAGGATATGGAAACGCGAAAATTTCCCGGAGCATATGATACCATTCTTTTTCCTTGGAAGTATCGAATGTATCGGATTTTACAGAAAATAAAACGATAGATAAAAACAAGAATTGCTGGCTCTGAAAAATTATGCTATCGTGTGAAAGCTTAGGAATAGTCAATGATACGAAAACTTATGTTGGAAAAAATGCAAAAGGATCTGGAGGCGGTTGGGTTTCAAGAAAAAGAAGCCCGAGTCTACCTCGCGAGCCTCGAACTCGGACAAGCCACGGCACAGCAGATCGCACTCAAAGCGGGCGTGAAGCGACCGACCACGTATTTTATCCTCGAGGGATTGATGGGGCAGGGTTTGGCGACGAGTTTTCATCAGGGGAAGAAGCAGTTCTTCATCGCTGAGGCACCAGACCGTCTCTTGGAACTGCTCGATCAGGAACGTAAAGAGATTGCTGTACGCGAAGAGAAATTCCGCGTGTTGTTACCGCAACTCCAATCGATTAATAATCGTCAGAAGGAAAAACCGGTGGTGAAATATTACGAAGGAAAAGAAGGGATTCTCTCGATGGTAAAAGCCTGCGCCGAGACTTCGAAAGGACAGGAGGTATACGCGGCTTTTTCTCAGGATGTTATTAATCAGGTATTTGACAAAAACATATTGCAAGGTCTTGTCGCGTATCGGGTTTCAAAGGATGTGACATCGAAGGGCATGTATGTCAATTCGAATGATAGTGTGAGTGAACGGTATACGAAGATTCGTCACACGGAGAGTATCAAGCTGTCCGAGAAGGAATTTCCGATGAGTTGTGATATCGCCATTTATGAAGATAAAATTCGTATCGCATCACTGAAGGAGAGAATAGTTGGTATCGTGATAGAGGATAAGGAGATCGCTCAGTCATTTCGTCTTTTGTATGACTGTGCGTGGAAGTGGGTGAAATCGCAAAAGTGACCTATTCCGTTTTAATCCAACGTAGCTGAGTAACTGATCAGAGAAATGTAAAACCCCCTTGCTGCTGCGAGAGGGTTTAGTTTGTTGTCGATTCTAGTAGGTCCTTTTTACTAGAGATTTTTTTAGGTAGCTTGGCTACCTTTTTTAAGAACCGTGATCCATGATTGCGTCCTCCGGGTAAAATTTAGAAGGGCGCAAAACCTCTGTCCTCTCTAGCTAAGCATATTCTAAAAATCCTGTCAAGAGTAGGAACTAAAAAAAATCAGCCTGTTATTTTATTTGGGCTGATTTATATAGGTTTTTCTTCTTAATTTTTTAAGAAGTTTGTGGGCGGCACCGTGCGAGAGGTGACAGGTGTTTTGCATTTTCTTGAAATACATCAAGCGTTTACTTTTACTAAGCTCTCACACAGCGCCATTACTTCGTAAGTATAATGAGACTTGATGGTCGTGTCAAGGATTGCTTTGATTGATTTGCATACAGGAAGCGGTTTTATTTGAATAGCGGTTGAGACTGGCAAACCTTGTCGCTTTTCTTAAGTCGTGTGTATACTAAAAGGAGAATAATTCCGTATCGAGAAGCTGAAAAAATTATGAAGAAAACATTGAAAGACCGGGTGCCGCAACGGGCGAAAAACTGGTATCACCTCGTTCAAGCACTGGTAGCGAATCTTTGGTTTGGTTTTCCCTCTCGGAAATTAAAAGTAATCGGTGTGACGGGAACGAATGGCAAGACGACGGTGACGCAATTAGTATCGGCGGTATTAGAGGAAGCTGGGTATCGAGTGGCGCGCGCATCGACGATCGATTTTCAGGTCGGTGATGTACATGAAGTAAATGCGACGAAATACACCACGATGTCTGCGTGGGCGGTGCAGAAGTTTCTCCGACGAGCAATACAGGCGAAGTGTGAATATGTTGTGCTTGAAACATCGTCGCACGCGCTTGATCAGGAACGAGTGTGGGGGGTGCGCTACCGGACGGCCGTCATCACCAATGTGACGCGTGAGCATCTGGATTATCATCATACGATGGAGGAATATGCCCGAGTGAAACGGCGATTGTTTGAACAGGCATCGATTGCGGTAGTCAATGCTGATATGGAACACCCGGAGAATTTTCTTGCGCCGAGTAATCTTACACAGCGTTTTACTTACAGCACTTCAGATCCTCAGGCGAATATTCTCGCCGAGCAGATCGTTGCCACAGAGGCGGGGTCGACTTTTACCGTGGACGGAGTGGAATTCGTTTTGCATCTACTGGGAAAATTCAATGTTGAGAATGCGCTGGCGGCGATCGCGGTTGGAGTGAGTGAAGGTATTCCATTGCCGGTCATTGCCGGCGCCTTGAAGAAAATTGCTGGTATTCCTGGGCGGATGGAGTATATCCCGAATCATCGCGATCTCTCAATCATCATTGATTATGCGGTGACGCCGGATTCGTTGGAGAAACTCTATGAACTTATTTCGCACAACAAAAAATCCGCTACGAATAAAATTATCGCCGTGTTTGGTGCGTGCGGGGAGCGCGATCGTGGCAAGCGACCGATGATGGGCGAAATCGTTTCGTCGTATGCGGATATCGTGATACTCACCAATGAAGATCCGTACCGTGAGGATCCGAAGCGTATCATCCACGAGATCGCCAAGGGAGTGAAAGGGAAGACTCTCGGTAAGAATTATTTTCGTATTCTTGATCGTCACGCCGCAATCGTGAAGGCGTTGCGACTCGCACAACCAGGTGATACGCTGGTCGTGACCGGTAAGGGTGCGGAGGAGACGATGGCTATTGGCACCAAACGCATCCCGTGGAATGATCGCAGAGTGATCGAAGGATTATTGTAGCAAGATCCACAGCAAGAGGGGCGCTACACTGATACCGAGCAATGCGCCCACCACCACTTCTTCGGGTTTGTGGCCGATGCGTTCTTTGAGGTGGGGAAATTCTGTTTCATCGAGATTGAGTTTGGCGATGAGCCGGTTGATGTACATCGCGTGTTCACCCATCCAGACCCGCAGTCGCAGGGCATCGAGGATGACGAGTACCGCGAAACAAAAGGCGAGCCCGAAGATTGGTGAATGCCAGCCCTCCAGGATACCGATGGTAGTCGCGAGGGAAGTGACGAAGGCCGTGTGTCCGCTCGGCATATGTCCGTAGGCGAGAGAGTAATTGATATCGAAGCCGTGTTTGCGCCAGTGGATGATGAGTTTGATGAGGGTGGCGATGACGAAAACGAACGAAGGGATCAGGATAAATGCGAAGTCGGAAAGCATAGATGTGAAAAAAGAAAGGGTTATGTTTTCAGTATACACGAGAAGGGACATATTTTGAATTTTTTTAAAATGTGTTATACTAGGCCTGTCTCAGAATGAGGAAGGAGGCAATAATTTTTTGACATCAAATATATGGGAATAGGCGTTATTGTATTGATCGTAATTGCGGTTATCGTGGTGTGGTTTATCGGGATGTATAATGGTCTAGTGCGACTCAAGAATCGTGTGGATGAGGCGTGGAGTGATATCGATGTGCAACTCAAGCGTCGGTACGATCTCATCCCGAATCTCATCAATACCGTGAAGGGATATGCGACTCATGAACGGGAATTGTTGGAGAAGGTGACCGAGGCACGGACGGCAGCGATGCAGTCGGGTGAGGCGGGCAAGGCGGACGCCGAGAATGCGCTCTCAGGAACGCTCAAGAGTCTGTTTGCGGTGGCGGAGAATTATCCTGATTTGAAGGCAAATCAAAACTTTCTCGAACTCCAGCAAGAATTGTCTGATACGGAGAATAAGATTCAGGCATCACGCCGGTTTTACAACACCAATGTCATGGAATACAACACGAAGATTCAAGTCTTCCCGACCAATATTTTCGCGGGGATGTTGACCTTCGTGAAGCGGGAATTCTTCGAGGCAGCTGCAGCGGAGAAGGAGAATGTAACCGTAAGTTTCTAAATTATTTTAGAAAACTTACACGCTTAACCCCAAGCTGGTTTCTGGCAAAGCATTCCCTCTTTGCCTGTGGTAAGTTTACCAAACGGCTGCAGAGGAAACACTTTGCCGGAAACCAGCACTTACTTTTTTAAGCGCATAAGTTTTAAGCTGTGAAATTAGAATATGAATCTTTATACTTCCTATGACAAAAATACCCGATTGACCTGGGTGTATATGACCCTGTTTTTGATCGTGGTCATCGGGATCGGATATGTGTTCGCGGGGGCAATGCACAATTCGGCCATCCTCTACTTCGCGGTGATTTTTTCGGTGGTGATGAGTTTCGGATCATATTGGTGGAGCGACAAGATCGTACTTTCGATGAGCAATGCGACGCTGGTGGAATTCGAGACGAACAAAGAGCTCTATCGCCTCGTGGAAAACCTCTGCATCACGGCTGGACTGCCGACACCAAAAATATACATCATCGACGATACGGCACTCAATGCTTTTGCGACGGGGCGCGACCCTGCACACGGGGTGATCTGTCTCACGACGGGGATTATCGCCCGACTGGAGAAGGTAGAGCTGGAAGGCGTGATCGCTCATGAGCTCTCGCATATCGGCAATCGGGACATTTTGCTCTCGACAGTTGTCGTAGTGATGGTCGGGTTCGTGGCATTGCTGGCTGATTGGTTTCGTAATTGGATGTTTTTTGGCGGAGGAGACGATGAAGGAGATGGGAAATCGAACGCGATATTTTTCATTATTGCTTTGTTATTGTCGATTTTAGCTCCACTCTTCGCTACACTGCTTCAGATGGCGTTGTCTCGCAAGCGGGAGTTTCTCGCCGACGCGTCGGGCGCACTCCTCACTCGGTATCCGGAGGGTTTGGCGCGCGCATTGGAAAAAATTTCGCAGGACACTGAGCCGCTCGAAGCTGCCAACCGGGCGACAGCACATCTGTATATCGCTAATCCATTCAAGGGGCAGAATGTGGCAAAACTTTTTTCCACCCACCCACCGATCGAAGAACGCATCGCCACTCTCCGCGGGATGGAGATTCGTTGAGTATGTCTGTGCAAAAAATTCTCTGGACGCCTCACGCCGAATATAAAATGAAGGGATATGGGTTATCCCGACAACGGGTGTTGCGGATTATCCGGCATCCAGAACGGGTTGAAGAGGGGATACTCGATGGCGCTGTGGCAGTGATGCAGCCAGTCTCGGTCAAGATCGTGGAGGGTAAAAAAATTTGGCGACAGGAAATCTGGGCGATGTATCTCGTGGGCAAAAAAGCGTTGAAGGGGAAGTCTGGAAGTGGGTTGTATGTGGTGAGTGCGTGGCGTTACCCCGGAGTGAGCCCGAAACGAGCCCCTATTCCAGCTGAAATTATGCGCGAGGTAGCAAATATGATATACTGAAAGTAAAGAATAATTTTTTATCATCAAAGTCTTATGGACGAACAAGTCCCTGGGCAGGAATCGACCAAAGAAGAAGTGAAGCAGGAAGTGACAGGTGCCGTGAATCAGCTCGAAGCGATGTTGGATGAATACCTCGTCAAGAAAGCGCCTTTCGCTTTGCCAGACAATGCAAAAGAATTTATCGTGAAGGTAATGCCATATGTCATCATCATTTTTGCAGTGATGGCAATCCCAGTTATTTTGCTCGGACTCGGTCTCTCAGCAGTACTCGCACCAGTAGCTTTGCTCGTTGGGGCGGCTGGCGGCAGTTTTGGTGTCTCTATCTTCATCAATGCTGTGGTGTCAGTCGTGGCGTTGGTCGTCGAGTTGATGGCGGTGAAGGGTTTATTTGCCCGGACGAAGCGCGGGTGGCGATTGGTGTTCTACGCGAGTATTATCGGACTGATCGGGAGTATCCTCTCCTTCAACATCATCAATGGTATATTAAGCGCCATCATCGGGTGGTATTTCCTTTTCCAGGTGAAGGAGAAGTACACGAATTAAAGACGGGCCGACAATTTCATAAAACAAGCATTCTCATAAAGAGTGCTTGTTTTATGATTGTAAGGATTGATTGAAATAGGGTATACTAAGAAGAGAGAATGCTATTTATATATTTCTATGCAAAAAACAAAAATCGTGGCGACGATCGGACCGGTGAGCGATAGCAAGGATATGTTGCGAAAGTTAATCCTCGCGGGGATGAATGTCGCACGATTGAATTTCTCGCATGGTGAACTCGAGGGACATCGAAAAGTAATCGTTGCGATTCGCGAATTGTCAAAAGAGCTTGACATTCCAGTAGCCATTTTGGGAGACATCCAAGGGCCGCGAATTCGGACACAGGTGACGACGCCGATCACGGTCGAGGAGGGTGAGGAAGTCTGGGTCGGCGATATCAATCATGGTATAGGAGAGCTCGATGCTTTGGGTGGAAAATTTTTCTTATTGGATCAGGCGGCAGTGATCGAGATGATACGGGTGGGTGATGCCGTGTTGATTGCCGATGGCGCGATCCAGTTCAAGGTGCTCGAAATAGTGAGTGGTTTTGCTCGGGTAAAAGCCCTGAATTCTGGCGAGATTACGAGTCATAAGGGAGTGAATTTGCCCGACACGGCACTCAAGATTCCTGTGATAACACCGAAGGATGAGAAGGATCTGGCCTTTGCCGTGGCGGAGGGATTGGATTATGTTGGGCTCTCGTTCGTCGGGAGTGCCGAAGATATTGCCGAAGCGCGGGAGACGATGCAAAAATCGGTCGGTGAAAACGGGATACTCCCATGGATCGTGGCGAAAATCGAGCGCAAGGAAGCCCTAAAAAATCTGAAAAAAATCGTGAAGGCGACGGACGCGGTGATGGTGGCGCGTGGCGATCTCGGAATCGAGATGCCGGAGAGTGAAGTGGCGATCCTCCAAAAGCAGATCATCGCTGAGAGCTTGCGTCAGATGAAACCGGTGATCGTGGCGACGCAGATGTTGAGGAGTATGGTGGAAAATCCTCGACCGACTCGGGCGGAGGTGAGCGACGTGACCAATGCGGTGATCGATCATGCGGATGCTGTGATGCTGTCAGAGGAGAGCGCGGCGGGCAAATACCCAGTGGAATCAGTGGCGATGATGCGAGAAATCGCCGATAAGACCGAGGAGTCTCCATGGGACGATATGTACCAGGAATTGAATATGAATCTGCACTCGGAGTTCGCGGTGATCGTGCGGAGCGTATACCAATTGGCGCGAAGTTATTCGGCAGAGGCAATTGTTTTGGTTTCGCGGAGCGGCTTTACAGCGAGGCTGTTGTCGCATTTTCGTCCTGAGGGGCGGCTTCTCGTGGGCACCTGGGAACGGTCGGTGTGGCAGCGACTCGCGTTGGTGTGGGGGGTTGACGCCTTTCTTTTTGACGGGCATACTGAGGCGGACGGAGCAGTGGAAGCTGTGATCCGTTTTGCTCGGCAACGATCGCTCTTGCATAAGGGTGATCGGATCGTCGCATGCCTCGGTCGCGAGGTCGCAAGTGATACACTCCAGTTGGTCGGAGTGCGCGAGGTCGTGTGATGAAATCGCGAGAGATTTTTTCTTAGGAGGATTTCGTATAGGTGAATCCTTGGGATTTATTTGTCTGAAATGGGAGTAGTTTGAGTGAGAATATTTTTATTTTGTCAAAGTATATTGACAGAAACGGAAGGGTGGCCGAGCGGTTTAAGGTACTTGCTTGGAAAGCAAGCGTGCGGGCAACCGTACCGAGGGTTCGAATCCCTCCTCTTCCGCATATAAAAAACACTTGACAAAAAAAATACCTCTTGCGCGTTTTTGAGAGTTGTGTATTAATTAAAAATTAACACGAGTGTATTTCGAGAGGAAAAAAATGTCTAAGTGAAAAAGAAGAGCGTGAAAAAACGAGAAGTCCCCTGATGGGGATTTTTTGTTTTTATTGAGCCAAAAATGTAATCATAAAGACCAGATGAAGAATGTTTGAAAACATTCTTGCAAAAAGGGAAAAAAGACTTAACAAGGAGTCGAGCTTTTCCTTTGTTTATGGTATTATGAAACTATGGAAGCGAAATGATTTGGGAAGTATTTTGAGAAACAAAAAAGCTTTCCCTGAGGGATTTCTTCCGAAGTATTGCCAAAAGGATGAATTGTCGAAAAAACAAAAATTTCAGAAAGTATATATTATTTTTCAGCCTTCTCTTTGCTCTCGGGCTCTGGGGAGGGGGCTTTGCTGCACCAAAAACAGCTTTTTCGCAGACGGTTCCCGCTTTTTCTCCGCAGAGTTTTGGCTTGACAGCATCCTTGTTGAAGAGTGATGCGACGCCTGTGAGTGATGGCGATTATGCGGTTCGTTTTGCTGTGTATTCGGTCGATCGTACGGATGCGTCGGTCGTGGAGGGGACGCCCTTGTGGCAGGAGACACAGACCATTTCCGTGAAGGGTGGTCTGTTGATGGCTCGTTTGGGCGTCACGACACCCTTGCCAGCTGCACTGACTTTCAATCAGGGCGAGTATTATTTGGGGATCAAAGTGGGTGAGGATGTCGAAATGATCCCGCGCAAACGATTGAATGCTGTTCCTTCGGCGGTGAATAGTCAATTTTTGCGCGGTCTGGTGCCGGGAGTGGCAGCGGGCGATATCCCAGTGTTGGGTGTGAATGGCAAATTCAACATCAGTCAATTGCCGACGGGCAAGGGGACGAGTTCTTCGCAGTTAGTGCTCGGTTCGGATTCACGACTGAAGCCGCAGACGATCCCAACGGTTGATGTCAATACGGCGAAGGGTACGAATTCCACAGCATTTAACTTGGGGATGAAGACGGGACTGGCGACGAATTTTGACTTTACGGTTTCAAATGCAGGTAGCAAACCGACGATTCGTTACAATGGAGTCAGTGGGCAGTGGGAGATTTCGAATAATGGTTCGTCCTTCGATGTGATCTCGACGAGTGGTGGTTTGACGACCTATCTCCCATTGACGGGTGGAACAATGAGTGGGAATATCGTGTTTTCGGCGAGCCAGACTTTCGATGCTTCGAAAATTACCGGGACACTTGCGACCACGGAGGGCGGTACGGGTTTGGCGAGTTACACGGCGGGCGATCTCTTGTATTACTCGAGTGGGACGAGCCTTTCGAAATTATCTTTGGGCTTGAATGGGCAGGTGCTCTCGGTGAATGGTGGTACGCTCTCGTGGACATCGACCGGACCGGCGGCACCTCACGATTTGTTGTCAACACAGCATACCGATACGACTCCGGGATCTGTGGTGCGCGGAGATCTCATCACTGGGCAGGGAGCAACGACCGCCTGGACACGTCTGGGGTTGGGAACTGCCGGCTATATCCTCCAGTCGAATGGCACGGATATTGTGTGGGGTCCGACGACGAATATCACACAGGTGGGTACACTCACTGCTGGCGTTTGGCATGGTACGGCGATAGGTGTTCAGTATGGTGGTACAGGTCTTACTGCCATTCCGACCAATGGGCAATTGCTCATTGGCAATGGCAGTGGCTACACTTTGGCTGGTTTGACCGCGGGTGATGGTGTGACAGTTACACCAAGTGTGGGTTCTGTCACGATCGGACTCGATGTAAATACCAATGGCATCACATCGACGACACAATCCAACTCCGGTCTCGAGACGACAGCAACAGGTTTGAAACTCCTTGGAGGATGTGCCAATGGGCAGATGCTTAAGTGGGATGGTGGAGTTTCCCAATGGTTTTGTTCGAATGATCTTGGCGCGGTGTCGGCTATTATCAATGTCAAAGAGGGAGTGACGATGTATAGCGGCGTTGATACACTGACATTTAATGCAACGGATTACAGTATTTCACAAGTCGGATCAGAGGCGCTCATTGGTTTGGATTATGCGAATTCCGGTGTGACTCGATCGGGGCAAAATGAGACGATCAGTGGCGCTTGGACATTCAATGGCATAGCGAATTTTGGGACGATTGCAACTGGCGTTTGGAATGGATCAGCCGTTGGCAATCAATACGGTGGCACCGGTCTCAATACCTCTGCTGCAACCGGCGTGCCCTACATCACTGGCGGGACATGGTCGGTAGATGCGACGACATTGTCTGTGGCTCACGGCGGTACCGGAGCCTCTAGCCTCAATGACCTCATCACCCTCGGTACGCACACTACCGGCAACTATGTCGCGAGCATCACCGCCGGCAACGGTATCTCTGGCAGTGCTTCGAGCGAGGGTGCGACACCAACTCTCTCCCTCAATCTCCTCACTTCTGCCGATGGCGTTGGTGTCACAGCGAGTAACTCTGGCCTTGAATTCCAAGGAGCGAGCAATAATCAACTCACTCTGCTCCAAGGTTGCTCCAACAACGAAGTTCTCTCGTGGAACAGTGGCACGAGTGTGTGGCAGTGTGCGTCTATCTCCGGGGTGGGAGGTCTCACTGGTACTGGTACCAATGGTTACAATGCGTACTGGACTGGAGCTAATACGCTCGGCAGTGAACAATACACTGCGGTCTCTCGTGGCGGTACCGGTCTCGGTTCATACACCATCGGTGATCTCCTCTACGCTTCAGGTGCTACGACACTTGCCAAGCTCGCCGATGTCGCCGCTGGCAATGTCCTCATCTCCGGTG
>JBAWZR010000036.1:0-10815 GCA_037142915.1 Candidatus Moraniibacteriota bacterium | reverse complement strand
TTTGAAAAGAAACCGAAACGGGAAAGAATAAGAGATGAACACACGCATCGTTTGGCGGGGACGATTTTGGTGGCATTATTTGAGATGAGGCTTTTGCCGCCCGAAGAATAGTCGTCGAAGCTGTGCGAGGGAAAAAAAGATGTATAAAGTTTTTAGAAGGCTTGTAATCGTGGTATTTAGACCATGATTTATAAGCCTTTTTGATTTCTATTTAAATAATTGTGTGCAAAAAAAGGGCGCCCGGAGGTTCCCTTTGCATATTTTGATACGAGTCTACTCCAATTCTAGCGTTGCTGGTTTTGGAATCCAAGGCAATCGGAATGATCTTACGAATGTTTGCAATTTGATTGGCAGATTTTCTGGGAAAATATTGAATATCACTCCCCAACAAAATGAGAGTAAGAATGATATTCCGAAGGCGAGGAGAATCTTGCTGATGGCGATGGGAGCGATGCCGATGCCAGGCAAGAGCAGACTGACGATGAGCAGTTTTATCAAATAAAACGGTGGTCCGATGAGGGCTAAGCGTAAACCACTCGACACCCAGTTTCGACGGATTCTTATTCTTCGCAGGATGCCATCGGCCAGGTTTTTGAAAAACCCTGAATTGACGAAGAGACTTGACTCGAACCAATCGGTGATAAGAGTGACACCTCTGAGAACGAGCGATTGACTGACCGACATTTCCACGATACCCACCTCGTAGCCGAAGACTCCGGAATTCGCGAGCAGGAACAAGGAATAGCAGCCGAGAATTTTTTTGAGCGATTTCATGGTATATATCTACCCTCTGAATAGTTGGTTTTTAAAGGACGTTTTTTGCGGAACACTCGATACCATTGTATCGAAGTGGTCACTGTCTGAAGGTATCGCACCGGTGGTCGAGTGTCAAGGGAAAAAGGCCTCAACTTGACTTTTTAGGAGAAATCGTGTCAGTATGATACGAAATGCCAAAACTGGCGTTTCAAGCTATTGAAAGAGTATTTTAGGGAGTATCGTTCCTTAAAAATTTTTAGAACTTTTCGAAAGGAGATCGTCATGCGATCGTCAGAAAAAAGAAAACTGCTTCCAAAGAAAATTAAACCAACTATATTAGTATTTCCGCCCAATAAGAAAGTATTTATATTGGACGCAAATACGCTTATGATGCATCCAGATGCTATGTTTAGTTTTAAAGATAATATAGTAATTATTCCGTTGGTCGTGGTAGAGGAGATTGATCATATCAAAAATAGTGCGCTTGAAGGGACGGACAAAAAATATTCCGCTCGTCGGGTATTTCGAAATCTTAAATCCTTACGACAGTATGGATCAGTATCATCTGGTGTCGGAATGCCGAATGGCGGAACACTGTATGTTACCCAAAATGGCTATGATTGGAATGATTTGCCGGATGGTCTGGAGCGGAACCATGACAACATGATCATACTTTTAGCACTGAGTATTCAAGTAAAAAATCCTGATACGAAAGTGATTCTTATTAGCTACGATATGGGGGCGTATACGAAAGCGGATGCCCTCGGAATAATTGCTGAAGAATACGAAGGGGGGCGAGCCTTCGAGTCGACGGACGATATGTATACTGGTGTTGCGAACCTTGTTTTCAAAGAATCTTTTGATCTTCAGAATTTCTTTACGAAGCAGGATCAACCCGATATCATTTTATCGAATGATGACTTTGAAGGTGAGAATACGGTAGACGCACTCACCTTGAATCAATGTTGTTTCGTGACTTCGCCGTGGATGGGGGATTATACGAGTCTTTTGATTTATAAGGGTGAGGGAAAGTTTGTTTTCGTACACCGCGATCAGTGGGCGCATGGCAAGAAGTATAAAAACATCGTGCCAAGAAATGATGAACAAGCCCTTGCTCTTGCTCTTGTATTGGACCCATCACTTGATGTTGTTTCAGTAGATGGGGAAGCAGGTACAGGCAAAACTTTTACAGCTATGCTTGGTGCGCTGGAACAAGAAAAACTCTATGGGTCTATACAAGTGTATCGTGCGGCTATTGAGGCGGATGATACTTTGGGATTTGCTCCAGGAAGCCGAGATGAAAAATTTGGTCCGTGGACATTACCGATTATAGATGCGGCGCAGGCGATTATGGGGGGTGATTTTCCAGCGAGCGAAGATGAGAGTGATGGCAAAGGCAAAGCAGATCCGGTACAAGAATACATTAAGTATGGATACTTGAGCATTGATCCACCGAATCATATCCGTGGGAGAACACTTTCCAACGTTGTTATTATTTTGGATGAGGCTCAAAACATAACGCGGACTATGATGAAAATGATCGTAACTCGTCTTGGTAAATTCGCTAAATTAATCGTAGTTGGAGATCATACTCAAATCGATAGAAAAGGGCTGGATGCTTTGTCGAATGGTCATGCGCATTTGATTGCTCGATTCAAAGGGCAAGATAATTTTGCGCATATTACATTGAAAGAAGTTGTTCGTTCTCGTGTTGCAGGACAAGGGGCTCATTTACTCTAAAAAAGTGCATAAAAAAAAGGAGATGAATAGTGGATAAACGAAAAAGCCGGAGCAAGAATTTTTTGCACCGGCCTTTTTTTTATTTCTCCCAAAATATCCCATGAAAAAGGTAAAAGGCGCTAAACTTAATGATATAAGTCAAGCGCCTTTTGTGATTGCCTCCCATTGCGAGGCTCAATTTTTGAAGATACCTATAGCTTCTTCAAGATCATCTAGAAGATTTTCATTCGGTCTCTCTCCCCATAGCTGTTCAACCCGAACAATAATGGTAGAGTATCTTTCGTCAGTATAAAAAAAAGCGTTAACATTCGGAGGCTTGACGAGCACCTGAGTTTTTGATGTATTTAGCTTAACAGAAATTTCGGTTGTTTCTTTTTTATTTTTAACACCCGTTGTGTGTTTAAGTGCACGAGGTTCACTCCATTTGTGAGCAGCCATTTTTTTAAAAATCTGCTCACAAGTAAGCGGTTGTTTTAAATCGACCAATTGTTGAATTCCGTGGAATTGAGGTAATTCTCCGGGTGTTTTGAGTTCTTTCTGGCTAGTTTTTTGTCCCGGATTACTAATCCCAAGAAAGTTTATATTTTTGTAATTTCTATTTAACATGATTGCACCTCTTATTTTTAGTTTTTGGGTTGTTAAGGTCTTATATACATATAAGCATAGTTATAGAAAAAAGTCAAGGGCACTAGACTTTTGCAAGTGTAGCGCCCTGTGTGATACTGGATACTGCGTTGAGCATTTAGAGAATCATTTTTTGCACTCCTTAAAGATTCCAAGAGCTTCATTGAGGATAGCAAGGAGACCATCGCTCGGCACTGTTTCAATGCCGATTCTCTCGACGATGACCGTGAGTTTCGTATGGGGATGATCTCTCCGTAGGAAGCTGGATCTTCCGGTATCTTCGGCTAAGAATCGTATTTGCACGTTTTTGAGTGGGAATTGAATCGTGATGTAGAGGAGCTCTTCCCCGCAGACTTTCACCGGAGCGAAAGTTGCGAGAGTAGAATTGTTTCCCCAATCATGTTCAATAGTTTTTCTGCCGATTGCTTCTCCAGTCCAGTACCCCTTCAATCCAATCGTATGGCGTATGGATTTCATATGCTCGGGGAGCGTTCGGCTGGGTTCTTGTTTATGCATGGCTGCATCCTCTGTGGTAGTTGTGTAGGAATGATTTTTTAGATCGAGAACAGTTCTTTCCGCGAGATGATTTCTTTTGAAATTGTTCAAGAGCTACACGTATATAAGTACGGTTCCAGAATAAAGTCAAGCCTGCAAGAGGTTTTGCCCAGTCATCGAATCTGGTTGCGGAATATGGAGCAGTGCGAGGATAGTCGGGGTAATGTCAACCAAAGTGCCCTCGTGGAGCGTCTGCGCGAGCAGGGTTGGGTCAGCAGTCGCGAGGATACCGGGGACTTTATTGAGGGTGTGAGCCGTGTGAATTTCGTGAGTGGCTTCGTCGACATTGGTTTCGGCATTGCCATGATCAGCCGTGATGAAAACGCAGCCACCCTGGGCGGTAGCGGCTTCGACCACGCGTTTCAATTCACGGTCGAGGGTTTCGAGAGCGATGATGAGAGCAGGGACATTGCCCGTGTGCCCAACCATATCGGCATTGGCGAAGTTGATGAAGAGGAAATCCGTACCCACCTCGATCACCTCGAGGGCTTTGTCGGCGATTTCACGAGCGCGCATCTCGGGGGCTTGGTCGTGCGTGAGGATATCCTTGCGACTCTCGACGAGGATGTGTTCTTCACCCGGATTGGGGAGCTCCTGGCCGCCGTTCAAAAAATAAGTGGCGTGGGCGTATTTCTCGGTCTCGGCGATATGGGCCTGAGTGAGACCGGCGCGGGAGATTTCTTGGGCAAGCGTCGTTTGGAGAGCGAGTGGCGGGAAGGCGACCAACGCCGGTAAATTGGTATCGTATTCGGTGAGCGTAACGAAACAGATATTGCGTTTTTGTGTATACTCGACGACTTTGGTGGAAATCTGGCGGGCACGGTCGGCGCGAAAATTAAAAAAGAAAAGGCCATCGTTTTCGCCGATAGTATAACTCTTGCCATCCTCATCGAGGAAGACGACCGGTTCGAGGTGTTCGTCGACAATGTCCTCGGCGTAGAGATTTTCCATCACGGCAGAGGCTTTTTGGTTGCTGATAGTGCGCGTGCCCTCGCCCTCGAACATCACGCGTTCAGCACGAGCGATACGATCCCAGTTATTGTCGCGATCCATAGCGTAGAAGCGACCGGAGGCCGTGGCGATGAATCCGATCCCCAAGTCGTCGATGACGTCTTCGAGTTCTTTGATATAACCGGCGGCGCTTTTTGGTCCGGTGTCGCGACCGTCGGTATAGATGTGGATGGCGATCTTGGTGATGCCGGCGTCTTTGGCGGCGGAGAGGAAGGCATAGAGGTGATCGGTGTGACTGTGGACGCCACCAGGAGAGAGCAGTCCTTTGATATGGAGAACGGAATCGTATTTTTTTATGTGATCGAATAGTTGGACAAAAGCGGGGTTGGTGGCGAATTCGTTGTTGCGGATGGCTAGAGCGATGCGCACGATATCGGTATCAAGACGACGACCGGCCCCGATCGTCATATGACCTATTTCACTGTTGCCCATTTGACCCGTAGGGAGGCCGACACCTTCTTCGCTGGCATCGATGAGCGTATGCGGGCAGGTGGCCCACAGGTGGTCAATGAAGGGAGTCTCAGCTTGGGCGACGGCATTGTGATTCGAATCTTCGCGATAGCCATAGCCGTCGAGGACAATGAGGATGACGGGTTTGGGTCGGGCGATGTGAGTAGTCATAGAAAAAGTAATAAGAAGTGACAATGCCTTAGATGATACTGGACTGCCGGAGAAAAATCAATCCCTGAGAGGGGAAATCTTGCTTTCCTGTGGTATCCTGTAATCAGCATATGGAATACTCTTATACAGCTATCATTTTGAAGAAACGGGAGATTGGCGAGACGGATCGCCTGTATGTTTTGTATACGCGCGAGGCGGGTAAAGTCTCGGCGGTGGGGCGTGGCGTGCGCAAACCCTCTGCCAAACTTGCCGGGCAGTTGGAGACATTCAACCGTGGCGCGGTGATGGTGGCGCGATCGAAGGGAATGGGGAATATCACCGGAGCAGTGAGCGAGTGGTCTGGCCTGGCGTTGAAGGGTGATGCCGACGGATTGGCGATGGTGTTCGACGCGATGAAGGTCTTCGATCGGATGGTGGGTGGAGAGGAACGCGATGCCAAGCTGTTCGACCTCGTGCGGGACTATTTGGAGGCGATGGAATTGAGTATCATCGAGAAAAAAGAGCGGACGGTACGACGAATCTTGACGCAGGCGTTTTTGTTCCAGGTATTTGCGCGCCTCGGGTATCGATTGGAGACAGCTGTTTCATTGGCGACCGGCGAGCCGTTGCGGGCCAGCGAGCGCTACGGTCTCTCTATCGCCGAGGGTGGGTTGATCGAATGGGAGTATGCCATCCTCAAGCAGGGTGTGATCCCAATCGGTAATGACGCGATCAAATTATTACGGTTGTTTTTCTCACAGCGGTTAGCATCGCTCGTGAAGGTGCGGGTCAATGACGCGGCA
The DNA here is from genome assembly GCA_037142915.1 of Candidatus Moraniibacteriota bacterium. Taxonomy (GTDB): domain Bacteria; phylum Patescibacteriota; class Minisyncoccia; order Moranbacterales; family UBA1568; genus JBAWZR01. The sequence continues at coordinate 4,726 of JBAWZR010000036.1, read as the reverse complement.
CTCGCCGAAACGCAGTCCGGTCTCGACGCGCTCACACGCTGGGTTGCGCCCTAGGAATATTTTTTATGTTATAATATATATAAAGAGAACTCTTGCGTTTGAAAAATTTTCGTTTTCAAAAAACATATGTCCGAAAAAGAAATAGAAATAACAAAAATAAATTCTCCAGTCGAAACTGAAACTGAAACTGAAACTGAAACCGAACCTGAGTCTGAGCTGGAGCGACATCTGCGTGAAGACCCATTTCGTCCGAAGCATGATACTGATCCGCCCAGAGTACAATCTGCGGGTGAGGGAGTGCCGATGACCACAGAGGAGCGACAGGAGTGGGAGGAACGCGAGGAGCTTTCCTTGGAAACAATCAAAAGACATAAATCGTTTGCAACAGCGCGCAAGTCAATAGCGGGAATCGTTGGCGTATTAGCCCTCATTGCCGGTGTGATTATTTGGCGACAAGTAGAATTTAATCAGGATCGGGTGAGGATTACCGTGAGTGCACCAACCTCGATGGAAGCGGTGCAAGATGTGCAATTCGATATCAATTATGAAAACGTCAATCTGGTCGCGCTCAACAACGCGGAGATCGATCTCTATTATCCAGCGGGGTTCATGGTATCCAAGATGGCACCCGGTATGGCGGTGGATGGTACTATGATCCGTTTGAAGGTAGGGACAATCCCCGTGTATGGTACCGGTAAACTGACTTTGACGGGGAAATTTTTTGGTGCACGGGATTCGCTCGCATATCTGAAAGCAGTGCTCGTCTACACGCCGAGCAATGCATCGAGTCCACTTCAGGCATCATCACAGGCCTCTCTCGCACTGCAGGCATCACCACTCTCTGTCGATATCAATACGCCGATCGAGATCGCCGCCGGTTCGATGGTAGAGTACCTCGTGACAGCGACCAATACGGGCGATACTTCGTTGCCGAATATGCGTTTACAGATTACTCCACCGGAGGGATTTATTCAGAGTGATCAGACACCGGCGTCATCGGAGGGTGCCGATGTGTGGTATATCGGGACGATCGCCTCGCATCAGACACTTTCATTTCGTGTCAGCGGAACACTCCCCGGCAATCCAGGTGAAAACAAAACTATGAAGGCGGATTTCGGCGTGGTGCAGGCAGATGGAACATTCCTCAGTTTTAATGCAATGTCGCGCGAAACCAGATTGGTCGGGACGCCGTTGGTGGTGTATCAGACAGTGAACGGTGTGCCCAAACTCAATGTGCGTCCGGGTGATCAATTGAGGTATGTGATGAACTATCGCAATCAAGGTCCGACACCTCTGCGTAATATCGTGGTGACTTTCGAGATGCATTCGGATCTGTTCAATCTCTCAGCGGTACAGTCGGATGGTGGGAGCTATGATGCGACGCGACGCACGGTGACCTGGCATGTGTCGGATCATCCACAACTCGCATTGTTGAATCCGGGTGATAGCGGGTCGATAGAGTTCAAGGTTCCCCTATATGAGACATGGAGTCCGGTGGGTGCGGAGGCGATCAACCCTGTTCTGGTCACCGTGGTCAAGGTCGATAGTACCGATATCCCGACGCCACTCGGTTCGAACAAAGTCATCGCGAGCAATCGTCTCTCTTTGCCGGTAATCACGGTGCCAAGTATCTCGGTGGATTTGGCCAAGCTCACGCCGCCGGCTGGTACAACCTTGGCTCCGTACGAGCAGTGGTTTACGGTACACTTGAAAGTGAACAACACTTCCAATATATTGAAAGACGCTCGGGTCAAAGCCCTGTTCGCTCCCAATGTCCACTGGCAGGCCAATGTGACGCCAGCTGAGGAACATCTCACCTTCAATGATCGCACGAATGAGGTCGCGTGGGATTTGGGTGGAGTAGCCGTGAACAGTGGAACGGTGAATCCTCATCGTGAAGTGAGTTTTCAGATCCAGTTCACACCCGCACCCAATCAAATCCAAAATATGGGTCAAAATCCGTTGTTTAATGATAAGTCAATTGTGCTTTCGGCGACGGATGCCTTCACACAGGATCCATTGCGGGTGGTGTATCCGATAGCAATTAAAGCGGGCGATGCGAAATGATAGACTATCGATTGAAATGGTTGTAATATTTGTTTGTTATGAAAATCTTTACACTGGAAGAAGAGGGGGGCTCACACCGCCGAGGCATACTCGAGACACCTCATGGAAAATTAGAGACACCATTTTTTATGCCGGACGCCACCAGAGCCTCCGTGCGTGGTGTACTGTCCGAAGATGTTACCGAGAGCGGTATCGGTGCACTCGTGGTCAATACGTATCATCTCCTCCTCCAACCCGGTGAAGGATTGATTCGTCGGGCGGGTGGCATTCATCGTTTTATGAATTGGGAGCATCCGATACTCTCTGATTCGGGTGGGTATCAGGTCTACTCACTCATCCATAAGCATCCGGGGTCGGGTAAGATTACTGAGGACGGTGCCGAGTTCCGATCGAGTCGTGATGGGTCGAAACATCTGCTCACTCCCGAGCGGGCGATTCAGATTCAGTTCGACTTGGGGGTCGATATGATGGTTTGCCTCGATGACCCGCGTCCCAACGATGTGAGCGAGGCTGAGGCATCCGCGGCGGTGGATCGCACATTGCGCTGGGCGGAGCGGTGTCGAGCGGAATACGATCGGCGAGTGGCGGAGTGTGGGATGACCGATGAGACTCGGCCGCTTTTGTTTGGCGTGGTGCAGGGTGGGATGTTTCCCGAATTGCGAAATCGTTGCGCTCACGGACTGGCGGAGATTGGTTTCGATGGCTATGGTTTTGGCGGTCGGCATGTGGATGAAGAAGGGAATTTTCTGGCGGATATTATTACGCATACAGCCGCAGTCATCCCAGAAGACAGTATCCGTTTCGCATTGGGCATCGGCACACCCGCAGATATCGTGCGTTGTTATGCCGCCGGTTGGGATATGTTCGACTGTGTTATCCCGACGCGCGAGGGTCGTCACGGGAGATTGTTTATTTGGAATGAAAATGAAAACCTACAAGTTCCTGTCATTGCGAGAGAGCAAAGCGAGCGCGGCAATCTCAATCAAAAAAACACAAAGCCTTCTTTTTTAAAAACGAGATTGCCACATCCCGATAAATCGGGATTCACAATGACACAAAACGAGCCTTTCTATTCCGCGATCAATATCAATAACGAACAGTACCGAGAAGACTTCACGCCGATTGATCCGGTGTGTGATTGCGTGGCATGCAAAAATTATACGCGGGCATATATCCGTCACCTCTTCGCCGTCGGCGAACCACTCGCCCAACACCTCGCCTCTATCCACAACCTGCGCTTCTATTCCCACCTGATGGCGGAATTGCGGAAGTGATGTCTGCAAAAGTGTTTTTATGGATTTTTTGGCTTTATGTAAGTGAATTTCCAAAGAAACACTTGTTCTAGTGGAAGGGCATTTTGACCGGGAGGGGCAAAAACTTGACAGGATTCTAGGACTTGCTACTATGGAACTACTGCTTCACGAAAAGAGTGGTGTTTTTAAAACTTGCACTGAGGCGAAAGTAAGAAGAGCCAGAGAGCCGATGGCCTTTTTTTCTTTCGTTTCCGCGCCAGGCGATCGTTAACAATTTCAGGTCTTGTCCGAATCTCGAAGCAGTTGCGCGGAGCGACCTCGGGAGGAGTGATAAGTCTACAAAGTAGGTAACAACAAGAAAACAAGCATTGAATATCACATACCGTATTGCGTGGTGTGTGATACAACAGTGAGGGACAATTTTTAGAAATTGTTTCTTGCTAGCCGTGACCGTCCGTGAGGATCCCGGATTTATTCGGGGGACTTGCGGACAAAAAGAAACGGCGGTTACTAACGCATGTGGTGGATGCCTTGACTAAAGTAAGCGATGAAGGACGTAGTAGGCTGCGATAAGCCTCGGGGAGCTGTCAACAAGCTGTGATCCGGGGATCTCCGAATGGGATAACCCACTCTGTTTTAACAGAGTATCGTATTCTGAATACATAGGGATACGAAGCGCACCCTGGGAATTGAAACATCTTAGTACCAGGAGGAATATAAATCAATAGAGATTCCGTGAGTAGTGGCGAGCGAAAACGGAAAAGCCTAAACCATCTCGACTTGTCGAGATGGGGTTGCGAGGCTGTCATACTCGTTTAATCGGGACAAAGAACGGTTTTCTAGCAGAAGGTTCCTGGAAAGGACCACGATACAGGGTGAAAGTCCCGTACGCGAAAGAAAACTGCATTTGTGAGACAGTCCTCAAGTAGGGCGGGGCCGGAGAAACCCCGTTTGAATCCGGGAGCACTAACTTCCAAGGCTAAATATTACTTTAGATCGATAGTGAACGAGTACCGTGAGGGAAAGGTGAAAAGCACCCCGAGAGGGGGATGAAAGAGTCCCTGAAACCACATTGCTAACAAAGAGTCGGAGCCGGAACATTTATGTTCTCGGTGACGGCGTGCTTTTTGCAGAACGAGCCTGCGAGTTAATTTTACGTAGCTGCCTAAGGGATTACATTCCGGAGGCATAGTGAAAGCGAGCCTGATAAGGGCGTTTATAGTTGCGTGGATTAGACCCGAAGCCGGGCGAGCTACACATGAGCAGGGTGAAGCGACAGTAACATGTCGTGGAGGCCCGCACCCACGAGCCGTGCAACACTCGGGGATGACTTGTGTGTAGAGGAGAAATTCCAATCGAGCTCGGCAATAGCTGGTTCTCTCCGAAATAGCTTGAGGGCTAGCGTC
>JBAWZR010000035.1:0-11024 GCA_037142915.1 Candidatus Moraniibacteriota bacterium | reverse complement strand
ATCACTCAGGATGTGAGCGACTTTATGACCTCCCGATTTGGTCGGCCGATCGTGACCAACTCCTCATTACAACTTCTCCTCAAGCAATCACCCTCATCGATCGAGGTAGTGGCCGAGACTTTTTTCTTGACCGACCACGAGCGATTCCTCCTCCTCGAGAGCGCGGTGGGAGAGGGTATCTTCTTTGCGGGCAATAAGCATGTGGCGATCAAAGTCATTGCTTCGTATAGCGAAGATCAGATTATCACTTCGGATCCTCGCCAACTCGTCGAGATTGAGGAGGCCAAGAGGGAATTTGATGCGGAAAACGGTGAAATAACGATATAAAATGTATGGCTCAAAACAGTGCAACCGCCGTCCTTCCATCGATCCGGTCGGCGAGACGATCGCCAGCGCAGGAAGGAGAGATACAAGTGGTTTCGTTCATTTCGTATCTCCCGGCGTTTTTGGTTGCAGTTTTGCAGGATTTTTTAGATCTCGTGTTTTTGATACTAGCGGCACTTCCAATACCGGGTTCGGCCGGCGTGGCTCTTGTCTTGTCATTCGTTTTTGATATCGGGCTTGGTGCGCTTACATTTGCGTTGTTATTTTTCTTTACGAGTTCGAACGCCTCTTTTATGAAGCGATGGATGCGTTTCTTTTTCCCTGAAGTTGCCAATATAATTCCGATAGTCAGTATTCTCCCGATGGCGTGTCTGTCTGTCTGGTTGGTATATCAGCTCGACAAGTCGGCTGCCACTATCACAAAGAAAACAGTTGGGAGATTGGCAGCATAGTGAGAAGAGGTTGTTTCGTGGTAGAGACGCAAGATTTTGCGTCTCTGGAGTGGGTAAAAAATATCTTTTTATGTATAGCGAAAGAATATCATTTTGGCGCCGACAGGATTTCGTGTTGGGTAATATTATTTTTCTGATTGCTCTCGGCGGTTGGGTGCTTTTCCCAAAACAAAACGAATTATTCCATTCGCTCGCCGTAAGCCTCTTGTTTTTTGTGGCGTTTCCGATTTTGGCAATCCGGTTGGTGCTCAAGCACTCGTTTGCGGAATATGGTTTCACGTGGGGTAATTGGAAACAAGGCTTGATATGGACGCTGTGCGGGTGGCTGATACTCAGTGTGTGTTTGGTTGGGTTTTTTCAACTGACTCATCCCACAGCTGAGCTTTTTGTTCCGGTAGCGCTCCGAAAATCTTTCGTGCTTTTCCTTTCATACACGGCGGTGATGGCGATAATTCTTTTTGGTATAGAAGTATTATTCCGTGGCTTACTCTTGAATGTTTGGAAAAAATATATTGGCGTTTGGTCGATTTTACCCCAAGCAATTTGTTACTGGGGAGTTGTATCGTATCGAGGAACGCCGGAAAGCGTGGTCGTGTTGATCGGTATTCCATTATGCGCGGGGTGGGTAATGTGGCGATCGCGATCGGTTTGGTTTTCCTTCCTTTTTTCTTTCGGCGCGAGTATACTTGTAAGTAGCTTGGCGATAATTTTTTTGTGAAAAGTCATGAAAACGCGTTTCAATAAATGGCTGGTGATGACGCTGATTATGATTGTCATCGGCATAGTCCCGAAACTTTCTCTGGCGGCAAGCATAACAGATATGACGCCTGATGAGATTGCTTCTGACTTGGAAGACCGTTATCATATCGATCCGAGTGCTGTGCGGGATACGGCGCATACGACGAATGTCGGTAATAAAAAAGGTAATTACCCTCAAGTGACCCTCGGGTTTAGTCCGAGTTCTCCTAAAGTGGGCGTCGTGGAGACTGCCAAAGCTACCCCGATGTTTTTTGTTAATAATACTAAAAAACTTTATTTTACTTGGTATCTGAAACACAAGGGGTGCGATGCTAAAGAGGAAGATGGATACAAAACTCCCGTCACCAAGAGCACGCCGTCGTATTGTGATGTGGACAAGGATGGCTATATAACTCCCAATGACTGGAAGATCACCGCGATGAAGCTTATTGTTTTGAATGGGTATAATCGCAACGATCCCAATCTTGGCGTTAACTCGGCACCGCCGGTGGCCGATGATAAGGATGGCTATCAAGCAGTAATTGGTGGCGACGATGCGGTCGAGACACAAAAATGGTGTTATGTTGCCGACCCCAATTCCGGCCTCGCCTATGAACTCAATAGTGTGACGGGACAAACAAACGAGACGTTGGCCGCCGCCGGTTCGCGTTGCGGGCCCAATTTAGCCGCAACTTATTTTCCAAACCATTTATTTGCTCGGCAGCCGAGTTTTACGACGGGTGACGGCAGTTTCAAAACCGATGAGGAGGATGCTTGGGAGACTGATCCAAATAATCCCAGCACAGCTCACAATGGACAAAAAGACGAGGCGAATGTAGTTGGCCTTGGGATTGACTCGTTCTCCTGGGTATACACCACGGGGGATAAGGTCGGAGTTGCGATCGAAGGAACATCGATGGTTGGCACAAAACACAATGAAACTTCCAGCATGATAATGTGGGCGTTTCCATTGGATGTGTGTCACCCACAGAACACATCTTCTTATGTAAGTATGATTGGCGGGAACAATGACCCTGGAGCGAAACAGTTCCCAGTAATAATCCATACGGCGGCGATGGATCACACGGATTTTGACCGATGCTTTGCTGACAACCTAATCGATCCTTCCAAAGGTGGCCAGCCAACAAATATGAAAATCAATGTTTCGAGTTCGCCAAGTAATCCCGTAGCGCAGGTATTTGGCCCGAATGATGTCAATCCGCAAGGCGATACAGTTACAGTCCAAGCACAGACCGAGGATTCCACGGAAGATCCGGCATCGATTTGGTATGGATGGAATATCTATTTGAGTACGGATGGGTCTATGAACACAGACTTCAATAATCCGGCTGCCTGGGCACTTCTTAATACCAACAAGAATTTCATCGACAATAAACAGGCGGGGATATTGGAAGGTAATGGAAGGAATGAAATCTCTATCAATTTGAATTTCTCTGAAGCATTGGCTAAGGATTTTCCGCGAGCTTTTTCTCCACAAAACAATGTCGGATATTTGTATATCAAGGTTGGTACGAGGGAAAACTTTAGCCAAGATCAAGGGCGGGCGGGAACGAGTTTTCTCGTGGTAGAATTTAATCTGCTCGGCGGAGACCATATCATCGTCTCTACCGTCAAGCCAGTTGATGATAAGAGTGGAATGACACTAGTCTCGAGAGATCAGGAAATTTGTTTGAATGCAAAGGCATTGGCGCAGTGCAAATTGATGCAATACCAGATCGTCGGCGTGAGTGTTTCCACCGCCAATAAAGCCAAATATGATACTTTCATTTGGAAAATAAACGATAAACCATTAGAATGCAATACGCGTATTTCCCCGGAGTGTTTTGATGATATGCAAGCGGGCGAGGCCTTCTTTCCTGTGCTGGGGAATCCGGGTGAGCAGTATGTCGTGACGGTCGTCGAAACGGATTCGAAGACAGGAGAGACGCTTACCCTGACACGGAGGTTCCCTATTGTTAATCCAGCGTTGGAGATCGTCCCCGCTAAAGAAGATGGCAGTTCCAATGTGTTGCCAAAACTTCTCGGTTTTTACAAAAATCTTGATGGAACATCGTTTCCCGATTACAGCCCGGACACTTTCGAGACCACCGAAGGAAAAATAATTACACTAAAGTCCTTGTTTAATGCGGATAATTTGCAGGGAAATACGAAACTCTTGTGGCTCGTGGATGATGTTACGGCGCTTCATGTGGATCCGGCGACCGGTATACTCACCATCCCTGTCGAAAAACAAAACGGATCAACAATAAAAGTCTCTATCAAAGGTATATATTATCAGCCGCAGGTAATTCGAAAAGCACTCCGAGATATTTGGAATGTTTCTCCAGATGTTTCAATTGAAACGAATTTTGAAGACTCTATCGCCGTCAATGTGGTACCTTTTGGAGTGGGGGATGGCGAAGATGGCAATTCTCTTGGGATTCTTTCTGTTCCGAATCGATATCTCGGCGCATTGCTCTCCTATGTCCCTGAGTCGGTGTTATTCGGACTTCGCCTCGCTTTGACACTGGCTTTCGTCTTATTTCTTGCAGGGTTCATTCAGAGCTTCCTCCCTGGGACGGTGGTGAGTAAGGAATGATAAAAAATAAAATCAGGATATGAAAAAAGTTTTTATAATAAGCCTCAGTTTGTTCTTTTTTGTCCTCATTTTTTGGGGTATCTATAGTTTCGTGTACAAAAATAACGCGTATGACGCATCGGTGGGCTCAAATACGACCACATTTGATAATTCTCCGAAAAATAAAACCCCGGATAAAAAATCAGCAAATATCTTCACGGATGCTCTCTTGCAAAAAGTGCTCGATGATCCAATCGCTGGTGCCACAATGGATAAAAAAAACCAATACCTATGGTATCTATCGAGTGGATCAGCAGCGACCATCTACAAAAAAGATCTTCTCTCGGGTGGTGTCGAAACAATTTTAGCACTTCCCTATGCAGTTTCCCAAATTCGCTGGTCGCCGGATGTGACGGAGGCCTTGGTCCAGGAGGCATCGGGGAATAGTGAACATTGGCATCTCATTCAATTTCAGGATAAAAAAGACACTCCGTTGAAATCAGGTGTGTTGTCGCCAGTCTGGACAAATGCCGGTGACCGTATCGTCTATGTGTATGAAGAACAAAAAGGAAGTCCCGCTCTCAACCTGAGTCGCCCTGATGGGAGCGAGTGGAGTCAGCTCGCACCGATTTCTCCGAGTGCGGGGTATGTGGTGGCGACGATTCCCCAGAGTTCCCTCGTAGCGGTGTGGAATATCCCGTCGGCTTTCAATGAAACACACCTTCAGGCAGTGTCGTTGGGAGGAGGAGAGGCTCAGACGATAGCCACCTCTCGTTTTGGCGCAGATTATCTCGTATCACCTGATGGCCTGAAGATTTTTACCTCGAGGAGTGATAGTCGGGGAGGAAACAGTATAATTTCAGGTGTGACCAATGCTTCGGGTGGCGAATATGCGATGCTCGGCATACCGACGCTTGCACAAAAAGCGGTCTGGAGTAGGGATGGAAAAACAGTTTTTTATGCCCTGCCAGGAGGATTTTCCGATGGAGCAGTGTTGCCAGATGATTATCGGAAGAAATCATTCTTTACGCAGGATACCTTTTGGAAAATCGATACGACAACGGGTCAGAAAACCCGACTGGTTGGTTTGAGTGATATGCCTACCGAGACATACGACGCGTCGAAGTTTTTCTTGGATCTGGACGAACAATCTCTCTTTTTCATCGATCGGAACACGCGAATTCTGTATCGGATAAAGTTATAAGGAACAAGAGAACGGCGTACCAAAAAGAATAAGCGAGCGGTAGTGACCAAAAGGGCGTATCGAAGAGGCCTTGAACACTGATACCGACAAAATAAGCTAACAGAAAAAATCCGATTATAAGAGTCGGGTTTTTTCGTATGTGCAAAAAAAGTGTGTAAAAAACAAAAGAGAGGAAAATAAGAAAACTGATGAGTCCGATCAGACCACTTTCAAGCCAAAAAGCAAGGAAAATATGGTGTGGTTCGGGGACGGCCCATTCGAGGTAGGGAGGGAAAAATTGTTGATATTCCAGGTAGGTAGATTGGAAATTCCCAGCACCAATGCCAATGATAGGATGATCTTGAATCATTTGGAGAGAGGCGCGCCAGATGATGTCTCGAGAGGCCAAGGAAGACCGTTCGGGCGAGGTGAACCAATTGGTTATCTTTTCTTGTTGAGTTTGACTGGCAATGAGTATGGAAATGAGAAGGAGAAAAGAGATGGAGATTTTTTTTCGGGTTGAGGGATATTGAAAAAGAATCCACACAAAGAGACTGATTATAAGTGAAATCCAAACAGTATAGGAAAAAGTCAGATACAAAACAACTAGATTGAGAATGGTGAGTAGGCTGAGGAGGAGTCGGAAGGAGAAATCGCGTGTCGTCTGGAAAAAGAATAGGAGAAGCAATGGCGTTGGAAAAATGAAAAGAGCCAAGGCGTTAGGAGACAGGAAAACACCATGAAGACGGTGGTCGAAAGTTGTTTCATAACCAAGTATGAAGGCGAGGAGCGCTTCACTTGCGATGAGGGAGAGGGCGAGTAGCCACCCACCAAGGAGCGCTTTTTGTTGCGAAGTGGTTTGGATGCGTGGCGCTACTACCCAGAGAAAAAGCAGCGGCAAAAGAAACCAACTCTTGAGAATGCCAAAACCATGACTGTTCCCGAAAAAAATCAACCCAAGTGCAACTCCGATAAGCATACCACTCATACTCATACACACCATAAAGGGAAAGCGAAAGGAAGTTCGCATTGGGAGAAATCGCCACACGACAATCAGCAGACATAAACCAAAGATCTCGACGCTATAGAGCGGGAAAACTCCAAAAAAAGAAACTCGTGCCTGTGGAAATGCCGAAAGTAAGAGCAAGCAGGCGCTAGTAAATACAAAAAGAGGAAAAGGAGAAAATGAAGGCTGTATTTTCATAAAGTTGTTTTTCGGGCGACTAATGAAGGCGAGAGTGTGCTGAGTGCCAAAAAGAGGATGAGAATCGGGAGAATATGGACGGAAAAGAGAGTGGTTTCAAAAAAAGAATGCCCAAAAAAAACAAGTAATCCGAACCCTGGACCGAGAAAGAGAATATTTTGTTGTCCGATCCGAAAAAGAGAGACGACAGCGAGAATGATGAGAGCGAAGAACAGTAAGTCGGCAAAGATGCCCGATTCGGCGCTGATATCAAGCCAGAGGTTGTGAGCATAGATAGGTGTGCGATAGGTCGTGGTCGGATTGACGAAGAGTGGGAAATTTCCCAAGCCGACGCCGAGCCATGGGTGCGTGGTGATGGCGCTACTTGCCCTTGACCACATTGCTAGTCGGCCCTGATTGGAGTTATCAGTGAGTGAAAAACTAGAGAGAAGGCGACTCCCAAAGGAGGATGTAAAGAAAAGGATGAAGCAAACAATGAAAAGAGTAGTTTTGAGCCATGGATAGGCAGAGGTGTTTTTGTGAATTATCAGGCGTTGCCCTACGAACCATATGAGTCCGATACACCCTGCAAAGAAGAGACCAGTATACCCTCCACGAGAAAACGAGAGGAGGTCGGCAAGGAGGAGTATGCCGGCGGCACAAAACCAAGTGATACGCCGCAAAGAATGGGATGAAAACCCAAGAGCAAGTGCGCAAGGCAAGGCCATTCCGAAAAAAAATGAGGCGATGTGTGGGTCAGGAAGCAATCCGACTGCCCGAAACAGTGTATGTCCATGAATATTCACAAGGAAGCTCGGGTAGCGGGCGACCATCGTGCTTAGATCGGTACCGAGGAAAAACGGCCAGACGAAGTGGGTCCAAAGCCGGATGAGTGGATCGAGGCCGAGTGTCCATTGGAGGAGCCATTGTAGGATGGCAATGCCGGCAGATATACTTGCCCCAAGTGTAAATGAAGTGAGCACTCGTGAGAATGAAGTGGGATATTTTTTACATGTGTCGGTGAAGACAAAAAAGAGTGGGAGGAAAGAAAGGAGAAAAAAGAGTTTGCGCCAACCCCAGAGTGGTTCACGGGAAAAGAAAATTGAGAGTACGACGAGTGCGAACCAACTGAGCAGGAGAAAGGTCACCGGATGAGCTGGAAAAAAGAGTTTTCGGCGAAGTAAGGCGATGAAAATCCATCCCAAAAAAAGGAGTATGCTGAAAACCCTGATACTCGCCATATCTAAAGAAGCTGTCGGTTGCAGCGCGAATTGAAAGGGGAGAAAAAGGAAGAAAAGGGAGAGCAGCGTAGACATAAAATTTAGGAACGCTCAAAGAGGAAACTGAAAAGTTTTAGGCAGATTTGTTCATAGTGTGGCCGATGTTTGTGGAAATAAAGTGCGCGGGATTGTCGGTACCATTTTTTTTGTTGTTTTCTTGAGGGCATACTGACTCCACCCCGATGCTCGATCTTGATAGTGGGAAGGAAAAGAATCTTTTTCTTGAGGACGAGCACTTTTTGGCACAAGTCAGCATCTTCGAAATAGAGGAAGTAGCGCTCATCAAAGCCATTAATCTGGAGAAATAATTCACGAGGAATGCAGAGTGCACCACCACTCACTCGTTCTATGAAACAGGTTTTTGTCGGTGCGTATGGATGAAATAAGGGGAGGTGATTTTTGATGAGTTGCCAGAGCGTGATGACTTTACCAATTGCGAATAGTTCTGGTTGGTGTTGGGTGTCGAGGAGTTGTAATCCTACCATACCGAGATCATGCTGGGAGCGGAAGTATTGCCTGAGTTGTTCGAAATCACCCTTAAGAAAGAGCGTATCAGGATTGCAGAGGAAGAGCAATTCGCCCGACGCGACGCGTGCGCCCTGGTTGACTGCACTCCCAAATCCGATGTTCTGAGGGAGATGGATAATCTTAATGGGAAATTCTTGAGCGAGATGATTGAGGATGTCGATTTCTTCGTTGTCGTTATTGACGATGATGATTTCAACCTTATCGAGATCGGCGAGAAGAGCGCGCAATGAGTTGATCCATGGGCGGATGAGGTGCGCACTGTGATAATTGACGAGAATGAATGAGAAATGGGCGGTAGCCATACGTATGGAGGAAAAATCGATAGAGCTCACGGAGTGCGTGGCGAAACGGCGTTGGGCGGAAAAAACAAAGGAGTTTGTTGTAAGAGACTCGGAGGAAGAAATAGAGCAGCACCCACGGACGCCACCACCATGGCGTATTCTTGGAGAAGAAAAGCAAACCCGACCAGACGAGCCACAGGGTTTTGATGAGCGGCTGGCGGGCGCTGGTTTCAGTATGCCACACTCTCGCTTTCGGCTCAACTGAAAGCTTAAAACCAAATTGTTTGAGTTGTATTGATAGATCGGTGTCTTCGTAATACAAAAAATACCGTTCGTCGAAAGCGATCGCTTTTGCAAAAACCTCACTGCGTATGAAAAGCGCGCAACCAGAAAGATATTCGGGAGCATTGAACGAGGATTTGGCGTGAACGGCGCGCATTCTCCACCAATCGATACGACCATTGGTAAACCACACAGTATCATCGGGATTGAGGATGAGCGGACTGATAGAGCCAATGGTTGGATCGCCTTCCATTGTATCAATCAGATATTGGAGCGAGTCGTTCGCAACCGTCGTATCCTGGTTGAGGAGCCAGATGTAAGGGATATGGCGGTTGAGCGCTTCACGGATACCGACCATGTGCCCAGCGCCAAATCCAAGATTGGCAGTGTTGCGGATGATGGAAACCTCGGGAAATTGTCGTTGGATACGGGCGAGGGAGCCGTCAGTTGAAGCATTATCAATCACCACAATACGAAAAGATGAATAGGCGAGTTGACGCAAAGATGCAAGGCACTGAAGGATATCTTCGCCGCCGTTGTAGTTGAGGATATGAATGGAAACGAGAGAAGTTGGAGACATCAAAGAGGAAATTTTTTGGATCGAAAAGTCATGCGTTCTGCAAAAAGACTCGTGATTTCGTCGGCGTCGATCGCCCGGAAGAGCCAGAGAAAGAAAATATATGAGCCGATACCAAGTGGCAGAAGTAGGAAAATTGATTGGTTTTGGAGAAACCAAAGAATGATGGTCATAACCACACTGGCAGCGAGAATTTTCCAGAAGGCTAGCCAACGTGGCGTATAGTGGAGATATTTTTGGGTGAGGTACCAGCCGATGAGAGCGACAGAAAGCTCGGTCAAACAGGTGGTGAACGCCGCTCCCCAGTAGGAGAAGCGCCAAATGAGGAAGCTATTGATGATGATATTGCTGATCGCAACGCCGCCGAGTGCCCACATAAGGCGTTTCTGTTGGTTGCCAGCCAAAAGTACTGCGTTGAAAAAATTCCCGAAGAAAATCCCCGCCAAAGCCAATAGTAGGATACGGAGCAGAGGAATGGAGTCGGCAAAACCAGCGCCAGCAATGAGCAAAATGATCTTTGGAGCGAGCGAGATGCCACCGAGCAAGAGTGGGAGGAGGCAGACGAGGAAGACTTTAAATGTTTTGTCGGCGGTTATGGTGAATTTCTCTCGATCAGTGAAGATAAAGCGTGAAAAAATTGGAAGGAGGAGTCCAATAAGAAGCGCTGGGAAAAAAGTGAGGTTTTCAATGATCTTGTAGGCGACATTGTAGAAACCAACTTCGGTATTTGTTTTGAAGAAGGAGAGAAGGAGCGTATCGGTCTTGAAATAAGCGAAGGTGATGATAGCGGTGATGCCAACAGGGAGCGATTCATGGAGGAATTTTTTCCAAAAATGTACATCGTAGTCGAGTTTGAATGGGACGATCCGGTGGGCAAACCACAGCACGAGGAAAAAATTGAAAATCATGTAAAAAAGCAGCGAGCTGACAATGAACAGAAATCCCCAGTGGAGCATCGTGCCGAGTCCAATGAGGAAGACTTGAAGAACCTTGCCGGCCAGTTCGATGAAGGACACCTTGTAGAGCGTGAGGTGTTTTTGGAAGACGCCATTCAGGAGTTGATAGGCTGAGGAAAAGACAAAGGCGAGGCTGGTAAGGAAAATACCCTGCTTGACTTCGAGGGTATAGGGGAGGAAAAAAAGGAGAATAGGTGTAATAAGAAGAACAAGGAACGAAATTCCAAGGCGAAGGGTGAAGATGCGTCCGATGAGGTGTTTTTCATCGGCGTTTTCGCGCGAGATCTCCCGGGTGAGGGTATTGGCGAGTCCGAGGTCGCCCAAGGCATTGAAGAGCGCAAAAAAAGTCAGCGTCACCGCATAATCGCCGAAGCCGTCCGCGCCTAAATATCGGGTGACCATCCCGAGCGAGACCAAAGCCAAAACCGTGGACAAGATCTTGACCAAGGAATTCGTCACGACATTAAAAGCGATTTTTTTGGCCAGCATAGAAAAAAGTATTCTAGTGATCTCTATCCGCATTCTACCAAAGAAAGACCAAAAGAGAAAGGAAAAAAGAGCCAGAAAAAAGAAGAGCTGGTCGGGCTCTTCTCGGGGTTCTTGTGGGCGAATCGAAAAATTAATCCAACATCGAAGCGGGTTTGATGACGACTTTTCGGGTC
>JBAWZR010000034.1:0-11132 GCA_037142915.1 Candidatus Moraniibacteriota bacterium | reverse complement strand
GGGACAGTGTCGTCGGGATGGATATCCTCCATACAGACAACAAAAACAGCGAACTCATCATCATTACTGAGAATGGTTATGGCAAGCGTAGTCCTGTCAAAAACTACAAAATCCAACACCGCGGTGGCTCCGGTATTAAAACCGCCAAGATTACGGCCAAGATCGGTAAAATCGTGAGCGCACAGACCATCGACCATGGCGATGTCGAGGACGCCGATGTCATTAGCACCTCGCAAAAAGGCACCATCATCCGCATCCCATTGAAGAGTGTGCCTGTCCTCAGTCGTGTCACTCAGGGTGTCCGTGTCATGCGCCCGCAAGCTGGTGATCATGTAGCCTCTTTCACGATTTTGTAGACATCACTACTAGATAATCACACGGAATTTGTTAGTTTACATAAAAGAGGCTTTTATTAGCCTCTTTTATGATGGTTTACACTATGTTTACAATAGATTTTTATTCAGTTTACAAGTGGTTGACAATACAATTTTATTACGCTATAATGAGTTTACAATCGATTTTTAATCAGTTGACACTATGCTCACCAAAGAATCCGTTCTGGAAATAATCAAGAAAAATGGTGTAATAAAAACACAAACCATCGTCACAGCCTTTGGTAGTTCTCGCCAGTACGCGAGTCGGTTTTTATCGACCATGGTTGCCTCAGGGGAAATCCTGAAAATCGGCTCGGCTAATACCACCCGATACACACTCCCCGAGTATGCCGAACAACACCCTGAAATCCTCCTTTCCACTATCACCCGCGTCTTCCAAAACAAACTTCTTGAAGAACACATAGTGCTGAACCAAATTGAGGCGACAGTGCCCCTCCTCTTGAAACAACCGGAGAATATCCGTAGTATCTTTACTTTTGCTTTCTCAGAAATGCTCAATAATGCCATTGAGCATTCTCATTCCGAAAAAATCATTGTCAACATCTCGCTCAAAAATGATTTACTCGTCTTCACTGTCAATGACTTCGGTATTGGTGTTTTTAAAAACATTATGCGAAAAAAGCACCTGCAATCCGAGTTAGAAGCCATCCAAGATCTCTTGAAGGGGAAAACTACGACGCTCCCAGTATCTCATTCTGGACAGGGTATATTTTTTACTTCTCGCGCTGGCGATGAATTCATCCTCGAGAGTGGGAGCTACCGTCTCATAGTCAATAACACGATTCAAGATACCTTTCTTCAAGAAATCACCGGCAGAGGAAAACGAAAAACTGGAACGCGTGTTACTTTCAAGCTTTCCATTTCTTCCAAAAAACACCTCAAAGCGGTTTTTGACGAATTCTCAAATATCGACGAGGAGAGTAATTTCGGATTCGATAAAACAGAAGTAAAAATAAAACTCTTTATCCGTGGTGGCGTACACATATCCCGTTCACAAGCACGACGAGTTTTGGTCGGGCTGGATCAATTTCGTGTAATTGTTTTTGATTTCGACAAGGTACCGATGATCGGCCAAGCCTTTGCGGATGAAATTTTCCGCGTCTTTCAGAGCAAACATCCTGCTATCCGCCTTGAGGCAACCAATATGAATGAAACCGTTCAATTTATGGTCAATCGCGTCGACAAACCTCACACAGCCTGAGCCACGCTACACCCTAGGCATCAGCATCATGCGCCCGCAAGCTGGTGATCATGTAGCCTCTTTCACGATTTTGTAGACAGTGTATTTGCCAAGAATGACAATCTAGTCTACAGTGTAAATATAATCATTGTTTCGAAGCTTCTTTTGGTTGATGGAGGGATATCTCGCCAGCAACAAAGGGAATGCCGATTACGCCTATGGCTCTTACGCCCAAGCAAAAAGCCCGAGTAACCAAGCCTCTCAAACGGCACGCGACCGATACCGGTTCGCCCGAATATCAGGTAGCCCTCCTCACCGAGACAATCAAGAAACTGACCACGCACTTGAAAGTCAACAAAAAAGACTTTCATTCCCGCCGTGGATTGCTCCGCAAGGTTTCTCGTCGTAAGAAATTGCTCGAATACCTCGCCCGCACTGATGAGGCAGCGTACAAAAAGACTATTACTGCTCTCGGTCTCAAATCACAGCTCTAACACAAGATTGGCAGGATTTCCTGCCTTTTTTGATAATACAAGATGGCTCCCCGCAGCCAATTCCGAGTAAGTTTTTCTCAAGAGACAAATTTCTCTCGGATCCGCCTGCGGCTCGGGCAAGATAGCATATATTATTTTCTTAAAGAATTGGTGCGGGATGCTCATAATTGTAGCTACTCGCTCCGCTCGCAGACAATTATGGCAAAATTTCTCGAACAGCGTGTCGGCGTTCTCGTCGATGTACAAAATATGTACTACAGCGCCAAGGCTATCTATAGCAAGAAGGTGAACTTTCAAAACATTCTCCTCACGACAGTTGGCGATCGCAAGCTCATCCGCGCTATTGCTTATGGCATTAGTACGGTTGAAGGTATGGAAGAAAAATTCTTCGAAGCTCTCGAAAAAGCCGGCTATGAAGTCAAAACGAAAGAATTACAGATTTTCGCTGATGGCGCCAAAAAAGGGGATTGGGATGTTGGTATCGCCATTGATGCCATCAATATGTCCAAGAGTCTCGATGCGATCATCCTCGTCGCTGGTGATGGTGACTTTATCCCGCTCGTTACCTATATCCAAAACACGACCGGTTGCCGCGTAGAAGTCGCCGCTTTCAAAGAATCGACGAGCTCCAAATTGATCGAGGTCGCCGATGACTATATCAACCTCTCCGAGAACAGCCGTCAATTCCTCATTGCCAATCGGAGAAAGTAGAAAGTTTGACGCGCAACTGAAAATGAAGTAGATTAGAAGTGGCCTTCGGGTCGCTTTTATAATTCCTAGCGAGTCCCTAAGCGAAAACTTGTTTTCATTTGGGACGAGTGACGGAATTTCAAGCTCAGCTTATTCTTTTATATCGGTAAAACCCTGCAAATGGAGGCACTGATGTGCGGCGATATCTATTCATATCACCCCACATCACTGCTTCTTGCGGGAATGAGCCGGAAAAAATGTATGCAAGAGAAACAATGGAAACTCCAAATCGGAGGACGCGAGTTAGAGATCAGCACGGGGTTTTTGGCGCAACAAGCCAATGGATCGGTTCGAGTGCGCTATGGTGACACGGTTATGCTCGCCACAGCCGTAATGAGCAAAGGAGCATCGCGTATCACTGGATATTTCCCGTTGATGGTGGATTTTGAAGAGCGTTACTACGCCGCCGGCAAGATCAAGGGTTCGCGATTTATCAAGCGTGAAGGGCGACCCTCTGATGAAGCCGTCCTCGCTGGGCGTGCCATCGATCGCACTATTCGTCCACTTTTCAACCATCGGATGCGCAATGAAGTACAGGTCATTGCCACCGCGCTCTCCTTTGATAATGAAAATGATTCAGACACCGTCGCGATGATCGCTGCCTCGGCTGCGCTCGCAATTTCGGATATCCCGTGGGATGGTCCCATTGGTGCGGTACATATTGGCTATGTCAATGGCCAATGCATCCTCAATCCTTCCAATGGTGAACATGCCGAGAGCTCGCTCGACATTCTCGTTGCCGGTACTGCTGACAAAGTGAATATGCTCGAGGCATCCGCACAAGAGGTTCCTGAAGAAACACTTGTCAAAGCCATCGCCTTTGGTATGGAGGCCATCAAATCCATCACAAATTTCATCACTACTATTCAAAAAGAAGTTGGCAAGCCTAAGGCGGCCCCCACACTTCTCGCTGCTCCACAAGAAGTTGAAGATGAAATCGCCGGACTCTTCCGCTTCCACAAACTCGGTGAAGCCATCTATCTTGTTGATAAGAAAGCAGTCATTGAACGCACTGAAGCTATTCAAAAAGCTGTCAATGAACAGATCGAGAAGAAGTGGCCAGAAAATGCTTCCCAATATAAAGAAGTGGCCAATCAGATTTTCGAGGAAATCTCTGATGCAATCGTTCATGAGAATATCCTTCAATCCGAAAAGCGCCCTGATGGACGTAAACTCACCCAGATCCGAGCGCTCGATGCGACAGTTGGCATACTCCCGCGCACACACGGCACTGGCCTCTTCACTCGCGGCGAGACTCAAGTCCTCACGGTCACTACCCTTGGCGCGCCGGGCGACGAACAAATTATTGAGACAATGGAAACCGACACCAAAAAACGCTACATTCACCATTATAATTTTCCTCCTTTTTCCGTGGGCGAAGTGCGTCCAATGCGCGGCCCGGGTCGACGCGAAGTCGGACACGGTGCTCTTGCAGAAAAGGCTTTACTCCCAGTGCTCCCAACTAAAGAGGAATTCCCTTATACGATGCTTCTCGTTTCAGAAACACTCTCTTCAAATGGATCTTCATCGATGGCCTCAACTTGCGGATCCACGCTCTCTCTGATGGATGCGGGCGTACCAATCAAAGCACCGGTCTCGGGCATAGCGATGGGCATCATCGTCGGCGATGACCAAAAATTCAAAGTCCTCACTGATATTCAAGGTCTCGAGGATCACTATGGCGATATGGATTTCAAATCGGCCGGTACCACAACGGGAGTCACCGCTATCCAGATGGATGTCAAAGTCGACGGTGTCACTGTACCAATGATCGAGGCAACACTCCTCCAAGCCAAAGTCGCCCGTGCGGAAATCCTCGCGACCATGCTCGCCACTATTCCCGAACCACGAAAAGATCTCTCACCATACGCACCACGTATCATTACGCTTCACATCAATCCCGACAAGATCCGCGATGTCATCGGGCCTGGTGGCAAAGTCATCAATCGAATTATCGACGAAACCGGTGTCTCAATTGATATCGAAGACGATGGTTCTATCTTCATCACTTCGGTTGATGAAATAAGCGCCAAAAAGGCGGTTGAATGGATCAATAATCTTACCCGAGAAGTAAAAGCTGGCGAACTCTTCCAGGGGCGTATCACTCGATTGATGGCATTTGGTGCCTTCGCTGAAGTACTCCCCAATCAAGAGGGTTTGATTCATATTTCCGAAATGGCCGATCGCCGTGTCGAAAAAGTGGAAGATATCGTCAAGGTAGGTGACGTCGTCCCAGTCAAAGTTATTAAAATTGACGAACAAGGACGCATCAATCTTTCCATGAAAGCGGTAAATGACCAACAGGCATAACCACAATTTGGAACACTCGTAAAAAGTGGTATACTACGAATAGCCTCCCAGGCTATTCGTTTGTTATATCGTTTATACGTTTTCAAAAACAAAATTATGTCCACGAATCCTCCAATCGCTGACCCAAACACTCTTTCAAAAAACGCTTCCTCACCAACCACACCACAACAAACCAATCCTGACATCGCGCTTTCATTGCGAACTATGGAGGATGATTTAACTGAAATGAGCGGAACAAAACCGGACGCCGTATCATTTTCAACTCCCCACCAAGTCATACCAACACCACAAAAAAACCAAACCCCGGTATCATTGCCAAAGCCGCCTCTCCCAACAACTATCCAGCCGGCAACTCCACCTGAGCCAGCAAAGCCTCAACAACCCGCACCAACATTCCAAATTACCTCAATTCAAAAGGAAAGTTCTCCTAAAATTCCCGGTCTCAGTGAGCTTTTCAGCGATAAAAAGCCAGACACTTCGACTCATATAATCCAGCCAAAAAGAGCATCTGGCAACAATGAAAACGTCTTCGAGGAAAATCAAGCCGGAAAAACTCCGCTTCCTGTAGAAAGAATGCACAACGAACCCATTACTCCAAAAGAAAAACCCACTCCTCAGCCGGAAATTTCTTTTGAACCACCGAGACCACGACCATTGCTGCAAGAAAAACCCAAAGCTCCGCCCGAAAAAATATCATTTTCGCCGATTCCTCCAGTCCAACCAATTTCGATACCGCCAGTAGCCAAACCAATACCAACCCCTCCAAAAGTCATTTTTCCTCAGTCAGTTTCTCTTAAACAGACTCCGCCATCCGTAGAAAAAATGCCTCCCGCGCAACAACCGGTCATCGTTTTCCCGAAATGGCCCCTCCGAGTAGGAGCTGTTGTGTGCGTCCTTCTTTTTCTTGGTGGAGGTTTTTGGTATTGGAAACAAACCAATACTACTCCTCATATAAATCCTGACGAGCAAATCATACCTACTCCGATTCCAACACCCACACCAAAACCAGCCCCTATTTTCAACCTTCAAGGCACCAATGATATCACTATCACGATGAGTTCATCTTCTCCAGAGTCTTTCAAAACAACGCTCACTGATCTCTCCCAAAAGATAAAAGACAATTCTATCCAACAACCTGTCGAGTTTCGCGTTGTTGATGAAAATAACAGTCCGCTCACATTCTCTGCATGGACTACTCTCATGAAAATGAGTTTTTCTCCGGGAATTTTGGCCACCCTAGCTGATCCATTTTCCCTCTTTCTCTACAATGATTCTGGCTATGTTCGACTTGGCCTCAAGATTACCAGCAATAACCCATCCCAAACCGCCGCAATCCTCACTCAGAGCGAACCATCCCTTCTCAGTGTATTTTTCCCACTCTACTTTAGTTATCAACCAACACTACCGACCACTTCACCCTCATTCGAAACAGGTAGTTATAATGGTATCAGCACACGGTATATCAATTTCCCCGTACCAGAAGCGCCCTTCGTAGGAGGCCTCTCCCTCGACTATGCAGTAGTCAACCAATACATCGTCATCGGCACCAGCAAGCAAACAACCCGATCAATTATCGATACACTCACACCATCAAGCACAACTTCCGCAGTCACTCCCTGAGTTTTCTTTTCTAAAGCCAAGAAAAAAGTAACTTACTTTTTTTGAAACTATTTCTCAGCATCTTTCTGTAAAAAATTCCCTCAAAAAAATTCCTACTGATAAGCCACGAAAAATATCCTTTGACCGCCAACGATTTTTCTGTTACAATAGAAGTGTACTAATGAAGAACTTTAACAAAACCAAACAACTTTTCTCTCTGCCGTTTCTCTTCTGAACCGTGGTGGTACTCCAGCCATGATATCCCCCTATTTGTGGCTGGATTACCCCTACGGTTCGATAGTTGGAAAATTCCAACTAAGCTTCTTTCTGACGAAGAAGCACATTCAAACAAAAACAAAAACCTTTCTCAAAAAAAATAAAAAATGAGAACAGTAAAACAAAAACTCATATAAAAGAGTCTAAAATATAGTTCTTTACAAAAAAATAAAAAAGGTCAGTATATAACATATACAACCATCAAACGGTAGGGAAGCATAGAAAATAAAAGTCAGGCTATGCAAAAGGTTCGCATGTACGCAAAACACACGAAAATCTTTATTTTTCAACCCGTTAAATAAAGAATTAAAAAAAATCGTGTTGGCGCATGCCTATCGGCGTTTCGGGTGCTTGTTCATATGGATTTATTTTATATTGCCATCTCTGGGCGAGCGCCCGATAGCCAACAATTTTCCTTCGAATCATTTCCGGATTATTGTCATATAAGAGTGTTTTCCTTCTAGAAAGCCCTCTTATATCTCTATAATCCCAGCCATTCGCAAGGCTTTTTTAGTATGTACCACCCGCAAGACGGATCGATCGGCATGCGAGGCGAAGAATGGGCACAAACCTATCTCAAACGCAAAGGCTACCAAATTCTCGCAACCAACTATACCAATCCACTCGGCCGGCGTTTGGGCGAAATCGATATTGTCGCACAAGACAGTGATACGATCGTTTTTATTGAGGTTAAAACCCGCATCGCCGACCCACGTTCACCTGAGATACTTATCCCCGAGGAAAACATCACCCGCGCCAAACTCCATAAACTTACTAAAATCGCCGAGTTCTACCTCCGCGACAGCAAACAATTCGATACACCGCACCGCTTCGACGCCCTCGCCCTCGTCTATTCTCCCAGAGACAAAAAAGTCTCCGTCAAGCACATCGAGAATATGTTTTACTCGTGAAATTTATCAAAAAAAATAATCTTTTGGACACTTTTTCTTTCTTTTGCTATACTGAAAGCAGCTTAATCCTTACGATGTACCAGTATGGCTCTCGATACCGAAGTGTTCCAAAATTTACTCGAAGAAGAACGCCAGCGCCTCGAAGACGAACTCGCTCGTATCGGCACACCGACAGGCGTGAAGGGTTCCTACACGACCAAATTCGATGAAGTTGGTCCCGACGAAGAAGACAACGCCGTTGAAATGGCAGAGTATGTCGATGCCGCCGCCATCGAAAGTAAACTGGAGGACGAACTCAACAAAGTCTACGAGGCCCTCGCAAAAATCGAATCCGGCAACTACGGTCTCTGCGAAGTCTGCCACGAACCGATCGCCCCTGCTCGGCTCAAAGCCTATCCCGCCGCCGCTACCTGCATCAAACATGCTTAGATTTCCATCTCAATGGTTTTTTTGGATTATTGTTATGTCTTACATTGAGGGCCTTGTGGCTCTCAATGCTTTTTTATGGTCATTATCCAGCACAATACACCAATGCAACACCGTTGGCGCCCTCTCACAAAAAACTTTTTCTTCAACGGCGCTTCTTGTTATTTCTCTTGCCATTCTCTTGGTGGGTATAGGCTGGGTCACCTATCAATACAAAAATCTCAAGTCTTTCGGCTTATTTAGTTGGATTTTATTTCTTGGTGGCGGCTGCGCTAATATGATTGAACGAATACGATTCAGCTGCGTTCATGATACCTTACCATTCCTCTTCAACATCGCCAACAATCCCGCCGATTGGTCGCTAGGCATTGGTTTTTTTCTGATTTTATTGTATTATGGAGGTTGGAAACCCTACAAATAACCATCATTCTTGTGCCAGCTAAAATATTTTCCGCCACCACTATTGGTCTTGAAAGTCGCCTCGTTGAGGTGGAAGTGGATATCGTCTCATCAGGCCTTCACCAATTTACCATCGTTGGACTCGCCGATACCGCCATCAAAGAGGCTCGCGACC
The DNA here is from genome assembly GCA_037142915.1 of Candidatus Moraniibacteriota bacterium. Taxonomy (GTDB): domain Bacteria; phylum Patescibacteriota; class Minisyncoccia; order Moranbacterales; family UBA1568; genus JBAWZR01. Next base: position 2,217 of record JBAWZR010000034.1, on the reverse strand, counting down.
GCGTCAGTGCCGCCGTCAAAAATAGTGGATTTAAACCACCACACCAATGCGGCCGCATCGTGGCCAATCTCGCTCCAGCTGATATCCCCAAAAATGGTCCGCTCTACGATATTCCGCTCGCACTCGGATTCCTCCTCGCCAGTAATCAGATTCAGTTCGATATTCAAGGTAAACTTTTCGTTGGCGAACTTTCACTCGATGGCAGCATCCGTCCGGTTCATGGTATTCTCCCGATTACCCTTATGGCTAAGGAGAACGGTTTCACCGAACTCTATGTTCCAAGAGAGAATGTGCTCGAGGCTTCGCTCGTGCCCGACATCGCCATCTACCCACTCGAGACGCTCCTTGACACTACACGACATCTCACCAAACAATCACTCATCACACCCTTTGTCCGTCCGGAAAATCCTTTCGAACAACTCGATGCTATTTTTTTGGATGACATTACTGATTTCCAAGATATTCATGGGCAAGAGCACGTCAAACGAGCGCTCGAGATCACAGCAGCTGGCGGACACAATATCCTCCTCTCCGGTCCTCCAGGGAGCGGCAAAACCCTCCTCGCTCGAGCCATCCCCTCTATCCTCCCACCACTCACACCAAACGAAAGTCTCGAGGTAACCAAGATATTTTCCGTGGCCGGTTCGCTTCACGGTAAATACAAAGGTCTCATCCATCACCGTCCCTTCCGATCACCACACCACAGCGCCAGCAGCGTCGCGCTCATTGGTGGTGGTTCGCATCCGAAACCTGGCGAGATCAGCCTTGCGCATCGTGGCGTTCTCTTCTTGGATGAATTCGGTGAATTCCCCAAAGTCGTCCTCGAAAACCTCCGGCAACCGCTCGAAGATGGTTCAATCACTATCGCCCGAGCAAAAGATACGCTTGAATTCCCGGCTAAATTTATGCTCGTCGCAGCAATGAATCCATGTCCCTGTGGCAACCTCAGTGATCCGGAGCGACTTTGTTCTTGCAATCAGACCCAGATATTGAATTATCAACGAAAAATTTCTGGTCCGATTCTCGACCGCATTGATCTTCACGTCGAAGTACCTCGTCTCAATATCAATAAATTCGAAACTGTTTCCAAAGGTGATGCGAGTATCGATATCCGAGCGCGCGTCCAAAAAGCCCGTGATATCCAATCCGCCCGCTTCCTCAATACAAAAACAACTACCAATAGCGAGATTCGCGCCAAAGACATCGAGCGTTACTGTTCACTCGACTCGGCCTGCAAAAATCTCCTCCATGGTCTCGTAGACAACTTCCACTTGAGTGCCCGTTCGTATCATCGGCTCATCAAAGTAGCCCGCACCATCGCCGATCTCGGCGGACTCGAGACTATAGAACCTCAGTGTATCGCCGAAGCCGCTCAGTATCGTTTCCGGGATATCCAAAGTTAACTGTTTTTAGACTGCCCATTAGATGTCATCCCGGGCTTGACCCGGGATCCAGGTTTAATTGTATTTAGGGTAACCTGAAATGATGCCCGTACGATTATCTTTATAAAAAATATGAAAGTGTTTCGCTTTTTCTTCTTTCTCTGCCTCTTGGGTTTCGGCTTCTTTTTTGTCAAATCATTCCTTTTTCCGAAACCCGGAAGCTCCCCCTTCAACGCTGCTCTCCCAAAGGAGCATCTCGTGCTTTTTGTTGATAATCTTTCCCTCAACATCCCTCAAACCACTACAGCTACTGTAAAAGATTTTCTTCAGGAGTTGAATATTCCCCTCAATGAAGCGGATTATGTCTGGCCGCGACCCGATCAAGCCCTCGCATCCGGCGACACCATCATCCTGAGGCATTCAAGAAGTATTAAGTTAAAAACAGGCGCTGATACGAAAACAATCCAAACCACGAGCCTCTCCGCTCCAGAATTCCTCGCAGAGCAAGGCATCTCACTGGGTGATAATGATATCCTCCTGCCCAATCCGGACACACCCCTCACCGACAAGCTCGCTCTCCAAATCATCCGCGTCCACATCGAAGAAAAAACTATCAATCAACCGATTGCCTTCGTCACCACTACCAATGAGGATGACACTTTGAGTTGGCGCAAAAAAATCACCACCCAAAAAGGTGCCCGTGGCAACAAAGCCCTTACCTATAAGATTATTTCCTATGACGGCAAAGAAATCCAACGAAAACTCCTCGCGACTGAAATCACACAACCGCCCACGACGGAGATCGTCACTCAGGGCACCTATGTTAAAGTAGGCA
>JBAWZR010000033.1:0-11142 GCA_037142915.1 Candidatus Moraniibacteriota bacterium | reverse complement strand
TATGCCCCGTAATTGCAGAGATAAAGAGGGTGATGAAGAAATTAAGAAAGATTTTTCCACGCAGTTTTTAAGTGGAGGATTAGAAATGAAAACATTTTTTTCAACTTTTTTCCTTCGTTACTATCATTGCGGAGGAGAAACAACCAAGAGGAGATTGGCCATGAAAGCCATGGCAAAAGTATTTCTCTTACTCTTTTTGTTTGTATTTTCATTCGGGCAATTTGCCGAAGCGAATATGAATAAGAGTATGGGTGTGCCGCAGGGGTCATACCAGCAGCACAAAACAAAAAACCAAACGCATTCTCACAAGTATCACATGAGAAAGCATTACAGTAACCATCACAAATATCATAAGCACCATCATTGGCATTTAAAGAGTAATAGACCGTTGCTCAAAAGGCATCATACGGTTGCGGCAGCTTCTTCACAAAATGAAACTGCTTTTACTCCTTATACAAATGTCGGTGGTGACCCATTAGTCTCGCTGAATAAACACAAGGGATCATGGGAAAAACTGACAGCACAAGAAGAGAAAGCCATTTCTGAGATGGCATGTCTTTCGAAAAAGGGTTGTCTGAACGCATCAGAATGGGCAAATCTTCGTGAGGAGGTTGCTCATAGCAAGGAAGATAAACGGGTAACTGTTGAATTTCTTCCGCAAGGATACAAGTTCGCTTTCGTTTCTTCTGGTCATAAAATGTTGAAAAACAAAGAATGGCAAGGAAAAGATAAGTTACCAGTATTCGTGTACCATCTTGAGTCTGGTCGGGAATTGCCTCGCATTTACAAGTGCGGCAACTGGGCATTACCGAATGTAGCGATGAAACCTCCAGTAGAGGTCGTCGTTCCAGTCACTCCGGCAACAGTAAAAATGCCGGAACAAGTAGTGTCTCAGCCGACATTTGTTGAAGACAAAGAATGCCGGTACCAACCGACAAATTTTGTCGCCGGTACAGTATCGGTTACTCCTGGTGCTAGTGCAGCAGGACTCACCGGGTACTGGAATGTGGCGCAACATTGTATGCGTCGCATTAGCAAAACCGAAGAGTTTGGTTTTGGTGTCCAGGCAGTTGTTGAAGCCAATGCTTGGTGGGGAAAATCAGTCGAGGGTCGGCGAGGTGAATACCAAACCTATCGTCCGCGAATTTTTCCGCTGAGTGTTCGTTATCGGAAAATCGATGGCAATACGATGTATGATTTTCTCGGTGGTGCTGGTGTGGGTGGTCTCATTACCACAGGTGGTGAAGACTCCGCTCACTTCGATAAGATGCTCCGAGCCTACCTGACCGGTTCCTTGACGACGAATCTTGGTGTTTGGCGTAAAGGTGAAAGCGGTTGGGCGAAAGACTGGGACTTCACCGCAAGTGTGGATGTGCCTTTCGCTCAACTTGCCAAAGAAGGACAGTGGAATGGTCAACAACTGGCTTCGAACAAAATCGGATCGATTTATGCGAGTGCATCACTTGATGTGCAATATCGAATTGCTTCTGATTGTAAGCCGGATGCACCTTTAGGTGGCGGGCATTTGTATCTGCGTGGTGGTATCTTCGTGAATGCGCCAGAGTTATATGCTGCGCACGCTGGGCTACTGGGTACGGACTGCGACTACATCAAACAGTTATGGGCTGGTCCGAGTGCTAATCTTGTGACGGGGCAATTCTCCATCCTCGGGGGCGCAGGACTCAATCTCATTGGTTACATGGATTACATCAATGCAATGGGAAAAAGTAAGGAAGTCTCTGCCAAAATTGCCGCAAGAAAATTGCACGATGGCAGATAGTGAGTAAAGTAAGTTTAAGAAGTACTCTGACTCTAAATTGAGTCAAGCCCGCAATATTTTATATATTTGCGGGTTTTTTCTTTTTTTTAAGGGCTTTTTTATGGTTTAGTGGTCTCCGTGCCCCCGTGACTTGACAAAGAGAGCGTATTTTGCTAGTATAGGGAGTTAGTAGTTATTCCTGTAATCCGTTTTTATTTTTGTTTATATGAAGCAATTTTCATGGTATCGATGGGGCGGTGTGATCGGGAGCGTTCTTTTGTTGGTTGTTTTTGTGGTGCCATACTTTTCTTTTGCGAAAAGTGCGCATAAACTGTATGTGAATGACTCGGCCAATGGGACGCAGGATGGAAGTGCGAATCATCCTTTCGAAAAAATCAGCCAGGCGATTGATAAGGCTGACGGATTTAATGGCCAAACGGATATTTTTGTGAGTAAGGGTGATTACAAAGAGAACATCACGATTCCGGGTAATGTTCGGGTAGTCGGTGCTGGTAAGGGCGACACAAATATTATCGCGAAGGATAGTGGTGATGCGGTAGTGACCATGAAAAACAAGAGTCGAATCGAGGGTGTAACTCTTAAAAAAGGTCGAGTTGGTATCGTGGTCAAGAAAGATGCCAAAGCGGAAATTATCGACACCCTTATTAAAGACAATCATCGTGAAGGTATCGTCGCTCTTTCGGCGAGCCGCAATGATGATGGGTTGGTGAGTATCGTGAATACGGAAATCTATGACAATGGTTGGTCTGGTATCTATTCGGAGAAACGCAAAGTGGTTATCCTGAACAGCGATATCAAGAATAACGGTCGCAATGGTGTGGCATTTGCTCGGGGTGTGAAGGCGTATTTTGACGATAGCAGTGTGAGTGACAATCACCAGAACGGCTTGAGTATGATATTGGATGATTCGAGCCTCTATGTGGCCAGTGGTGACACTTTTCGTAACAATAAGCTCGATGGTATCGCGATCGTCTCGTACGGTGGAACTGGATCGGTTGTTGTGAAGAAGTCGCGTATGTCGGAGAACGATCACTATGGTGTATCACGGATTGCCAAGGGTAATGTGGCCGCATCGGTCTGGAATGGTGTCTCAGTTGTGGATTCGAACAATTATTTTGGCAACGGCCAGGGGAATATCTCTCGGATTTTAAAGTAAAAATAAAAAGCAACAAAAAATTCATTTCTGGTTTTTTCTGAGAATTTTTGTATGCGTATAGCATTCATCGGACAAAAAGGTATCCCGGCGCTTTCGGGCGGGGTCGAAAAATATGTCGAGCAGATCGCCAAGCGGATGGCTCAATCGGGACATGAAGTGACGGTGTATGTGCGCAGTCACTACACGCCTGCTACTCGTAATGAGTGGGAGGGTGTTCGTTTGGTGCACACACCAGGGTTTCATACGAAGAACCTCGATGCCATCACGTATACGTTTACAGCGGTGCTGCATGCGTTGTTTCAGCCGTATGATATCATCCATTTCCAGTCAATTGGACCATCGACACTCGCGTTCATTCCGCGGATATTGAAACGGAACACCCTGGTGATAGCGACATTCCACTCTATCGATTATCTCCACAAGAAGTGGAGCTGGCTTGCGCGTACATTTTTGCGATTGGGCGAGTGGCTCATCTGTCGTGTGCCGAAGCGGACACTCGTCGTGAGCAAGGATCTGGTACGACATACGCTGGAGAAGCATCATCGTGTGGCAACCTATATCCCCAACGGGGCGACCGTCCAAAAGACCGAAGCGATCGATAAACTGTTGGCGTTTGGACTGAAACCAGAGCGGTATATTCTCTCGGTCAGTCGGCTCGTGGCGCACAAGGGTATTCAACACCTCATCAAAGCATTTATGCAATTGGAGGATACTAATCAATTACCGAACAATTTTAAACTCGTGATTGTCGGTAAAGAGGTTGACACAATGGCCTATGAACAATACCTCAAAACACTGAGTGAGAACCGTGATACTATCTTATTTCTCGGTGAGCAGACGGGTGAAGCACTGGAACAACTATTCTCATCGGCGTTCGTTTTCGTTCAGCCATCCGAAGAGGAAGGGTTGTCGATTGCGCTGCTCGAGGCGATGGGACACAGTCTGCCGATCGTGGCGAGCGATATCCCCGCCAATCTCGAAGCGGTGGGTGTCGCGGCGACGACTTTCAAGAGTGGTGACAGTGAAGATTTGAAAAAGAAGTTGGCCTATCTCATCAATCGGCCTCGGGAGCGTGAACGACTCGGTACCGAGGCGAAGGAGCGCATCCAAAAGGAATACAGTTGGGATGCGATCACGCAGCAGATACTGGCGGTCTATGCCGAGGAATGGGAGAAGAAACAAGGTAAAACGTGCGCAATACGCGCAGTAAAATAAGGCAATTTTCTATGAAGGCATTTTTTCCCCGATATTCAATTTTGATTGGCGTGATCTCGCTCGTCGTGATGGCGTTTTTGACGCTGTCATGGTTTCAGATTTCGGTGACCAAAATGCAGGTATTGTTGATTCCTGGCGATGCTCATTCGACGGCTCTGGCGACACAGGTCGTAGAGACGCTCTCGGAAGATATCAAAACAACTTCATTTTATGATCAATTGGTACAAAAATATCCCGAACAGCAAACGGCGTGGAATCAAATGACGATGGGGGAGAAGCGTGCGTGGTGGACGGGACAGGTAACCACCGAGCGCATCAAGAATAGCGGCATCGTGAATGTCACGCTCACAGGGAGTACTGTTGCCTCATCGCAGGATCTCGCCAATCAGATCGTGACGGTATTACGCACTGAGCCACAGCGATTGTATGGTGCGTCGGCTTCGGTCGGCGTGGTGGTTTTGGAATCGCCATATTCAGAGATACAGTTGAATCAACCGTTTGTGTGGTTTATTGCAACGATTTGCTTGGGATTTTTACTGACCATTATTTTACTGGCAATGATAAGAACGATTCAAACAATTCTTATCAGGAAAGAGAAGCCATTCAAACAACTCACGCCGAATTTCGTAAAGTTCGTAGCGATGCCAGTACAACAAACGGTGCAAAAATTTGAAGATGTTCTACAAAAACCATTGGATCCATTTCGCGTCGCAAAAGAAGCGCCTACTGAAAAACCAATTGAGACTCCAGTTGCTCCGGTTGTTGAGAAACCATTGCCTGTTAATGTTGTTGCCAAAAATATTCCGGGCAATTTGCCATTCGTCGAAAATTTTTCCTGGGAGCAGGCACTGCCGGGATTGTATGTGAATTCTGAAGCATCACCCGTTCAACCAGAAAAGAATGAGACCCAAAATCTTCCGTCTCTACCAGAAACAACGCCTGCGCCAGCCGAGCCAACAGAAGAAGAGCTCAAACGTCGATTGAACCAGTTGTTGCGCGGGGAGATGTAATTGTATTGTTTATGAAAAAACGATCGTGGAAATTTTGGATAACATTTTGGGTTTTGGCTGTCATCTTTTTGACTGGCTGGTTTTTCTTCTGGCAGTGGAAAAATAAAGGTTGGGAGGGATTGAATCCACTCACCAATGTCCTGCCTGTGAGTCAAGCGACCAAGACTGATATGCAGACGCTCACCCAAGTGGCCGATGCGATGCTCGTGAGGGATGGTCGTGAGCGGGTCTACCTGGCTCTCCTCCAAAACAATACCGAGCTCCGCCCTGGCGGTGGCTATATTGGGTCATTTGCGATCATCAAAATTCGTGATGGACAGGTAACGGATTTTGCCATTCATGATACGAATATTTTTGATGGGCGTATCCCGAGTACTATTCCACCGCCTTATCCGATGAAAGAGACTTTGAGGATCGACTCATGGAAGATGCGCGACTCCAACTGGTCACCGGACTTTCCGACGGACGCCCTTAAGGCCGAGGAAATGTATCATCTCGGACAAGGCGGTGAGCAGTTCGATGGCATCTTTGGGGTGACGACTAACACACTGGTATCGATTTTGAAACTAACTGGGCCAATAACGCTCGATCAATACCAGTTGACATTAAATCCAGACAATGTGGTGGATACTTTGGAATATCAAGTTGAACAACAGTGGTGGAAAGACGGAGAGTCAATCGGTGATCGCAAGCAGGTGATCCGTGCGCTGGGTGATGCGATACTAGCTCGAGTGAAAAATTTTAGTCTTAAAGAGAAACAATCTTTGTTCGGGACTTTTCTCGCTGATTTGCACCAAAAAGATATTCAGGTATATTTCAAAGATGGAGCATTGCAAAATGAGATTGATAAAGCCGGATGGAGTGGGCGAGTCGATACGGCCTGGAAGGATGATTTTGTGTCGGTAGTTGATGCGAACCTCTCGGCACTCAAGACCGATCGTTTGATGGATCGATACCTCGACTACACCGTGGATATGACAAGCACGAACCTCACCGCAGTACTCGCTATCACCTATAAAAATAATGGGGCACAGAAAGATTGGCGGACGAGTGATTATCAGAGTTTTGTACGAGTGTATGTGCCTGATGGCAGCTGGCTCTCCTCGGTGGATGGTGCGGTGACCCAACCGGTCTTCGGTACGGAGTTGGGCAAGAAGTATTTCGGTGCGCTCATTCAGGTGCCGCTCGGGACGGAACGAACTGTCACCTTCAAGTATACCCTTCCTAAGACGATGGTGAAGGAGTTTTATGACCTGAAGTTCGACAAACAAGCGGGTGTGAATGGCGCGACTGTGAGCGTGCATCTTCTCCGCGCCGGCGGTGTGATGGAAGACAAGAATTTCACTCTTACCCAACCCTGGGTCTTGAGCGAGAATTGACTTATCATCATAAAAAGCGGGGAACGACAAGGACGTCCCGCTTTTTTTGTTGTCTTTTTTGTGTTACGATAGGGACATTGAAGGGGAACCCAACCTTACCCCAGCCCTCTCCTCAGCTCAGGAGAGGGGGAACTCAGAATTTTTCATTTTGTCCTGCTATGCGATTCGATATACTTACCCTTTTCCCGCAGATGTTCGATGCCTATCTGAATGAGTCTATTCTCGGTCGAGCGCAAAAGAACGGCCAGATACAAGTGAATACGCATCAACTTCGTGATTGGTCGATGGACGAGAAGCATCACCGCGTGGACGATACGCCCTATGGTGGGGGAGCGGGGATGGTCTTGCAGGTCGAGCCTATTTTTCGCGCGGTGGAGGAAATACGAAACCCAACCCCACCTCAGTCCTCCCCTCAGCTGATGGGAGGAGGAGATGCCGCCGGTTTGAGTTCCCCCCTCTCATTGGATAAGGAGAGGGTAGGGGTGAGGTTGAGTGGTGGATCTCGAGTGATTTTATTCTCCGCCAAGGGCAAACGCTTCACGCAAGACGATGCGCGCAGACTTACAGAATATGACCAGCTAATTTTAATTTGTGGCAGATATGAGGGTGTGGACGAACGTGTAGCAGAGCATATCGCCGATGAGGAACTCTCGATTGGAGACTTCGTGTTGACGGGTGGGGAGCTGCCAGCGATGATCGTGGTAGATGCCGTGGCGCGACTCTTGCCGGAGGTTTTGGGCAATGCCGAGAGCGCTCTCACCGAGTCCCATAGTGAGGCGGGTGTACTCGAGTACCCGCAGTACACCAAACCGGAAGAATTCAATGGGTGGCGCGTGCCGGAAATTTTATTGACCGGGCATCACGAAAATGTGGCTCGGTGGCGAAGACAAAATTCAAACACAACCTCACCCCAGCCCTCTCCTCAGCCCAGGAGAGGGGGAGATGCCACACTACTATGAAATTTTTTCGAAAAACAAGAGCAATCTCATCATCGCAGGGAGAATTTGATTCCCAACTCTTAACTGCGGTGTTGATATTGGTAGGCGTCGGGCTACTCACGATCGCCAGTGCCGGCGTATTCTACAGTCAGACGCGGTTCGGCAGTCCGTACTATTTTCTCAACCGGCAATTTTTGTTCGGGATTATTCCTGGGATGTTCGCGTTGTGGTTTTTTTCGCGGATCGATTATCATTTTTGGCGGCGATTCTCGGTGGTATTCTTTGGATTGACCGTGCTCTGTCTGATACTCATATTTATTCCTGGATTGGGAACGAAGGTTTATGGTGCCAGTCGATGGTTGGCGATCGGACCATTCTCATTTCAACCGTCAGAGATGGCGAAGCTCTCAATCATACTGTATCTCTCAGCCTGGCTTGCAAAACAGGGCAAAAAACAGGTCGGCGATTTTTATGAAGGGTTTATTCCGTTCCTCGTAATTTTGGGAGTTCTTGGTTTTTTGGTTATCAAACAGCCGGATACAGGAACGCTCGGATTGATTCTATGTATCTCGTTAGGAATATTTTTTGTGGCTGGGGCACGAATGACCCACATTGCCCTGATCGTGAGTGGAGCGATTGGTTTCTTGGGAGTTTTGATTGCATTGGCTCCCTATCGGATGCAGCGGATGCTCGTGTTTCTCAACCCGGAGCACGATTCACAGGGTGTAGGGTATCAGGTCACGCAAGCCTTGATTGCCGTCGGATCAGGTGGATTTTTTGGCGCTGGTTTGGGTCAGAGTCGGCAGAAATTTAATTATCTTCCAGAACCGGTAACCGATTCAATTTTTGCTGTTTTTTCAGAAGAGTGGGGATTTTTTGGAGCGATGGTGTTGATTGGTCTATTTACATGGCTTATTATTCGGGGTATCAATGTGGCTCGGACAGCGCCAGATGATTTTGGTCGGTTGATCGCGACCGGTGTGACCGTGTGGATTTTTGCGCAGACATTCATCAACATCATGGCGATTACAGGGCTCATCCCATTGACGGGCGTACCATTGCCATTTATGAGTTATGGTGGTACATCGCTCGTATTCCTCCTCGCGGGGGTAGGGTTGATGCTGAATATTTCTCGCCAGAGTAGCCAGTGATTTGTGCTATACTGTAAGAGTTATCAACATATTCATTTTATGATAAAAACGTATAAAATTGTTTTGGCAGGTGGCGGATCGGGTGGACATATTTTCCCTCTGGTAGCAGTGGCCGAAAAACTACGAACTGACCCGGAACGCCATATCGAATTGCTCTATCTCGGTCCTATCGGGCAGATGGAACGCGAAGCGATGACCGCGGCATCCATACCGATGCAGCCGATATCCTCGGGCAAATGGCGGCGCTATTTTTCATTTTTGAATTTTCTTGATGTTTTTCGTGGGTTAGGGGGATTTCTACAGTCATTATGGTATTTGTGGATATATATGCCGGATGTGATTTTCTCCAAGGGCAGTGCGTCGGCGGTGCCAGTGGTAATCGCCGGTTGGCTCTACAATATTCCCATTCTCACACACGAATCTGATGCGATGCCAGGAGTAGCCAATCAGATCATTGGGAAATTCTCCGATCGGATTGCGGTCGGATATCCATCGACCAAGAATTATTTTCGCGCCGCCAAAACGGTAGTGACAGGCAATCCGGTGCGAGTAGGGTTAATCACGAGTGATATCGAGCGAGCTCGGAAGCGTTTTGGGTTGACTGGTACGAAGCCGGTGTTGGCGATATTCGGAGGCAGTCAAGGCGCACATAGTGTCAATAAAACCATGGCGACCATCGCACCGGCGTTGCTCGAGCATTTCGAGATTGTTCATCAGACAGGTATTGGCAAGGATGAGGAAACCTTGGAGATCCTTCATGAATATGGTGTCCGTCCTGAAGAGAAAAAATATGTTATTGCTCCGTTTTTGGATACACAGGAGATGAGTGATTTGCTGGCAGTGGCAGATATCGTGGTGAGTCGGGCGGGCATCGGACAGATCACCGAGGTAGCCGCGGTCGGGCGGGCAGTACTCGTCCTCCTCCCACACAGTGAGGGTTCAAATGGTCACCAACGAATAAACGCTTACGAAATCGCGCGGATGGGTGGTGCATTGGTGCTTGATGAGAATAATGCCGGCGAAAACCTCTTGCTTCACAAAATTCTTCGCCTCTGGCATGATGAGCCTTTGCGCACAAAAATGATAGTGGCGTTGCGGGAATTTTATCGTCCAGATGCAGCAGAAGTGATTGCTCGTGGCGTGCAGGGTTTATTGAAATAAAACCGTATGAATCAATCGTGGATACAACCAAAAAAGAAAGCGTATTTGATTGGCATCAAGGGTGTTGGTATGGCAGCATTGGCAGAAGTTTTGGTACTTCGTGGGATGACGGTGAGTGGTTCAGATATCGAGGAAACTTTCTTTACAGAGCAAACCTTGAAGTCATTGCATATTCACTATGTCGAATCATTTGATGTACAGCATATCCCGTCCAATGTTGATGTGATCATTTACTCCACCGCCTATACGCCAGAGAATAATGTTGAAGTCGCCCAAGCGGTACGGATGTTGTCCCGCGTGGGCGTGTTGAGTTACCCTGAAGCAATCGGACAGTTGTCAGCGGAGCATTTGACGTTGGCAGTTTGCGGAACACACGGTAAAACTACGACGAGTGCCCTCCTCGCGGAAGTGTTACGGGCAGCCAAGGAAGATCCACTCGCAGTGGTGGGGAGTCGTATCCTCCAATGGCAGGGCAATGCGTTAGCTGGTAAGGGAAAATATTTCGTACTCGAAGCAGATGAATACCAGAATAAATTGCAACACTATACCCCATACGCAGCGATTTTGACGAGTATCGATTGGGATCATCCGGACTTTTTTCCGACCGAGGCTTCTTATGCGCTTGTGTTTCAGCAATTTTTCGAGCGAATTCCACAGCAAGGAGTAGCGGTTTTTTGTGGTGATAGCGCTTCAGTCGAGCGAGTCGCGTCGGCGGCACATTGCCAAAAATACTCCTATGGATTTCTGGAACATAATGATATCCGGATACTTCGTTGGGCGCTCCATAATAAACCTGAAGGTAAAACAGCGACTACTACGCCTATCCTTCAATCGTTCGAGGTTATCGCGCAAGGCGAATCATTAGGACTTTTTGAATTGCAATTGGCTGGCCGGTTCAATGCGCTCAATGCGACCGCGGTGATTGCTCTGTGTCATTGGCTGAAGCTCGATATGGAAATAGTTCGCCAATCACTCAAAACTTTTACCGGCACGGCACGGCGATTTGAGCATATCGGGACGACCACTGACAATATCGCGGTCTATGATGATTATGCTCATCATCCCGAGGAAGTCAAAGTCACCCTGAAAGCCTTCCGGGAGCTTTTTCCTGACAAGCGGATCGTTGCACTGTTTCACCCGCACACTTTCACTCGTACCAAGGCGCTTTTTTCTGATTTCGCGCAGAGTTTTGATGACGCGGACGAAGTGGGCGTGATCGAGATTTACGGTAGTGCTCGCGAAGAACAGGGCGGTATTTCGTCCTCGCAATTAGCGGCGGCGATCAACCAGTACCATTCAGGTCGGGCGGAATTCGTGGCGACTCTCGATGACGCAGTTGAATACGCCAAAAA